>NZ_LFKY01000002.1:163373-163951 GCF_028128965.1 Bradyrhizobium sp. CCBAU 25338 | reverse complement strand
GCTGGGGCGAAGACAGCCGACCTGGCTCGCAAGCACGGTGTTTCCGAGGCGACGATCTACAATTGGAAGGCCAAATTCGGCGGCATGGACGTTTCCGAAGCGAAGCGGCTGAGGGCCTTGGAAG
This sequence comes from Bradyrhizobium sp. CCBAU 25338, assembly GCF_028128965.1. NCBI lineage: Bacteria > Pseudomonadati > Pseudomonadota > Alphaproteobacteria > Hyphomicrobiales > Nitrobacteraceae > Bradyrhizobium > Bradyrhizobium sp. CCBAU 25338. Next base: position 163,827 of record NZ_LFKY01000002.1, on the reverse strand, counting down.
AGGAGAACGCGAAGCTGAAGAAGCTTCTGGCCGAGCAGATGCTCGATGCGGCCGCACTTCGCGAGCTCCTTTCAAAAAAATGGTAGGGCCCGCCGCCAAGCGCGCTGCGATCGCGCATCTGCAGGCCGTCATGAGCCTGTCGGAACGGCGGGCCTGCTCGATTGTGGGGGCGGATCGGAAGATGATCCGCTATCGCTCCAGCCGCCCGCCGGACGCAGTTCTGCGTGGCCGATTGCGCGATCTCGCCAACGAGCGGCGGCGTTTCGGCTATCGCCGGTTGTTCGTCTTGCTGCGGCGGGAGGGCGAGCCATCGGGGATCAACCGGATCTACCGGCTTTACCGCGAGGAAGGGCTCACCGTCCGCAAACGGCGGGCTCGCCGCAAGGCCGTGGGGACCCGTGCCCCGATCCTGGTCGAGGCGAGGCCGAACGCGCGCTGGTCGCTGGACTTCGTC
>NZ_LFKY01000002.1:0-163224 GCF_028128965.1 Bradyrhizobium sp. CCBAU 25338 | reverse complement strand
CACGACCAGTTCGCCAATGGCCGACGCTTCCGCATCCTCAACATCGTCGACGACGTCACCAAGGAATGCCTGGGCGCCGTTCCGGAGACGTCGATCTCGGGGCGGCGCGTGGCCCGCGAACTGACGGCAATCGTTCAGCGACGCGGCAAGCCAGGAATGATCGTGTCCGACCATGGCACCGAATTCACCTGCAATGCCATGCTCGCTTGGTGCAAGGACGCAGCCATCGATTGGCACTTCATTGCGCCGGGAAAGCCGATGCAGAAGGGGGGGGGGGGGGGGGGGGGGGGGGGGGGGGGGGCGGCTTCGTCGAGAGTTTCAATGGCCGGATGCGCGATGAGCTACTCAACGAGACCCTATTCTTCCATCTCGATGACGCCCGCGCCAAGATCGCCAACTGGGTCGCCGACTACAATCTCCAGCGTCCCCACTCGTCGCTGAAATACCTGACCCCCGCGGCCTACGCCGCCCACCTCACCGCAACGGACGATCGGCTGCGCAACCCCGACCAGCTCCGCCGATCGTCCGTTGCTCCACCCGCGCCACTTGGCGTACAAAACCCCGAGACTCTAACTGCCGCTGGATGAAAATGCAGTGGCAGGTCAAGGTGGCTCAAAATGATGGGTAACGTGAGTCGCCAAACCGCGCTAGTCCCACCTCCCCGAGCGCGGTGATCGGCGCACCGCGTGGATTGACGCTTCGCCCTGCCCAAATGGCACTGGAGATACAAGGCGCGCTGAGCCCCGGCCGTCCTTGAATCCGGCGCTGGATGAATAGGCCCCGGCTCCCGCCGATCGTGTCGCTCGACGCGAAGACGACGCGCGACAAATCAGCGATCGATGCCCTCGCCCTCGCGGTAGGGGGGTACGTCCGCCGATACCCGCACCGTCGCCGAGACGAAGAGTACGTCTATTGCGTCTTGGTGGGTGACGATCTGTTTGTTAGATCGGGGCAGCCGGAACAAACGCGGCCTTCGTCGTATTCGGGGTCGATTTCAATGGTGATGACTGTTGAGCTAGGCCGACAACACGGACGCTGCGGGATAGAGGATCCACGTGCTGGAGGAAGCGTGCGCCATCCGCGAATGCGAGGAGCACGGTTAGATAGGACCATCCGCCTGCACGAGAGCGCGCCTTCTGATATCGCCCGACAGAACCCGCCAGCAGGCGTCTCCCCTCACGGAGCGGAAGCCCCAATTCGCGACGTGCTGGACCGGATCAAAGCATGGAGAACGCGAAGTAGCGTCTGCGCCGACCTCGCCATCGATCCGGATGCGGTGCCCGGTACCAGGATCAACCACGATGACTCCCTGGCCCCTTCGTCGACGTGCCGCCGTCGTCGTCGATGGAGCTTCGGCCACTTCCCGCGGCGGCACAGACGATCCAATCTCGCCCCCCACGAACGGCGCTATACTCGCTTCAACGTGCTTCCAAAGCTCTGGCGCCACCTGAACAGCTGGCTCACATGAAACCGACGATGCGAGTTGCCTCGGAAACTGGCGCCGGGCGCGGGCGATACTGCAACAAGCCGCTCCTTCTTATCCAGCGATCACCGCGCCGCCCCTCTAGCGAGGTGATCATCTCGACCCTCGAAATCGTGGCCTTCTCCCAAGATTACCCTAGGCCGGCGGCGATCGCATTCGTCAAACAAGACGACCTGTGGCGGGAGTTATCCGCTCTTCGTCGTACGGTCCCGCCTCCGCGCGCTGAGAGAGAAAAATGCCGTTGGCCGGCGCTGAGTCTCCGCCCGCGAGTTTCGTCCACAGCACACCATCGCACCACACGTGGTCAACGCGGCCCCACTGGCAGGCAGATGCCACATTCGGGAAAAACCCGCGTCCATTGCGATTGGCGCTTGTGTTGCATAGTAGCGGAATGCCCGTGAGGGCCTCGTATTCGACAAGAAGTTCGGCGATTTTGTGCTGAGAGGTCCGACAAATCGTCTGCAATCGGGCAGATCCGTCCAGATGCACAACAGCGGGGATCTTGTCCCGCCATTCTGCTCGTATTAGGTGCTCGAAGAGCATGTAAGGGTCTGGCGTTCCAGGACTAAAAATATCCGGCGCACGATCCTCTAGGCATATTGGCGCTACAGGCCGGAAGCGCTCGCGAAGTTTGATGTCGTTGAGACGGTCCTTCATTCGCGGCGATGTCGCCGCGGCCAGTATGCTTCTGCTACCCAAAGCCCGAGGTCCAAGCTCCGCGCGGCCAGCAAGGAAAATAACGGGCTTGTTGCTGGCGAGAATCGTTGCAAGTTCACGCATGCTACATGGTGAGCCGCCCCATCCGGGCGGCACGCCGCCTCGTTCCACGGCTGGACCACTATAGACGGACCATTCCAATGGTACAAAGCCTTGGTCCGCCGCCAATGCGGAGCAAGCGGCACCTATTGCCGAGCCACTGTCATTCGGAAAGGGTGGCACCCAGATAGCATCGAACAAGCCGGCAGCTCGTAGTGCGCTATTCCATTTTATGTTGAGACCGCAGCCGCCGGCGATGCACAGATTGCGCACGGGAAGCCTCGAATGTCTCTGTATAGCGCTCGCGAGTTTGGTAACGAGCAGACGCTCTTGGAACCAATGAAAGGAAGCAAGCACATCTTCGGGAGCTTTGGCTTTGAACCGTAGCGCGCTGGCATCGAAGAACTCGTGGACAGGCTCAAGCGCGGCGTCCTCGCTGCAACGACCGACTGGCTCCGTAAACGTGCTAAAGTGCTTTTCGTAGAGCTCCCGAAACACCCCGACAATGCTTTCATCGACTGAACCGAGCGCGATGTAGGCCATCAACTTGCCCGCAACACCGAGGTCCCACTTGGTCCGGTTCGCCTGCTTGTATGGTCCGAAGTGATAGCCCGCGGCAGCATAAGCATGCCCGATCAGCGGGAAGAGGCACTCGAGGAACCTGGCGGCGCGGCGCTCTACATGGTAGAGACGTGGAAAGGAAGCTCCGTCCCACACCAGACAGAACGCGGGCTGCCCGGCCTTGGCGAAGGGGCTGGTACAAAAAGCGGAAGCCACATGGGCTGTCACGTGCGGATAGCTTTTGTAAGGGAAGGCGCTCTCGTTGAGCAGCAGCCCAGAGCCGTCGTGCGCTATGAGGAGGCCTTCGGCATCGCCCTCAACATACGGCGCCCCTTTAAGGGTAATGGGTGCAGTCCCACTGAAAACCTCAAATTGTGACTCAACCTCGCCCCACCATCCGTCGATGACGAACCGATCAACGTCCCGCGGATCTAAACCGTGCTCTGCCAAGGCGACAACAACCGCATCGAGATTGTTGATTTTTTGATATCGCGGATTATTGCCCCGCTTCTCCTGCTCGATACAAAAGACAAGCCGTCCGTCCTCGATAAGGGCGACTGCTCCGTCATGGGTCAGTTTAATGCCGCAGATGCGCATACTGTCTCCGAACCTAACGTCGGTGATCCATCCGATTTGAAGGCGCCGCAACTATTGCTCGTGTCGCAAGACTCAGATGGGCTCCCACTGTCACGATGCACGCTCTGGGCCAGTTCCAATCAGAGGAATCGCTGGCGATTGTCTGATCAAAGTCGGAGTTTGAAGCGACTTGATCGATTCGTGACACCGGACGCGTTCGGTTTCGGACCAAGCACTCCCGCCTACGGCGACAATTTGCGTGCATGCGACCTGCTGCCTTCGACGTCGAGCGAACGAGTGCAGCGGAACTCTTTACCGGATAGTGAGATCATTAACCGATCCTTTCCAAACCAGATCAGGAGACGTGACCTCCAGAGGCGGCGACGAATCGCGGTCTTTGATGTCACAATTCAACCGATGCTCGCCGTTAACGGACATAGGAGCTGCGTACATTGCGGAGTGCCATCATCAGCTGAAGCGCAGATATTCATATCCATGCCTTTCGTCTGGGACTGGACCGGCGGTTATCTGATCCTAAGGCTATTTAGCGCCTGGACGATGCGCTTCAGTCCGATCGCCGATGCCCCCGGTGGGGCGCCGAATGAGAGTCGCAGGCCGTTGACGTCTCCAAACGCGTCTCCCGCAAGGCAAGCCACATTAGTATGCTTCAGGAGCCAGCCTGCAAAATCATCCGTCACTCCAACGCGACCTTCGTCCTGCAAAGCAGATGCAAGCCTGTTCAGATCAAGATAGAAGAAGAATGCCCCGTCGGCACGAGGTGGGGTTACATCACGTAGATTAGAAAGAATGTTAAGACCCATGTCGCGAGCGCCGAAAAGCCGTTGGTATGTCTCCCGCTCAATCCGGCCGCCGGCGACCTGAAAGTGGCTCAGCGTAGCTTGCTGCGCCTCTCGACTTGGTGTTATCGCTGCATAGCCCTGAAGCTTTCTTGCGGCGGAAACGATGGCGGTGGGAGCCGCGAAATAACCCAAGCGAGAGCCTGATATCGCCAGCGCCTGCGAACATGGATTGACTATGATCGTTCGCGGTCGCACGGCGGGGTACGCCACGACGATCGACTCATGGCGGTGTAAACCGGTGAATACTAATGTTGAGTAGCGCTCGTCCGAAATGATCCATATTCGGAATTCGACAGCAAGCTCGCCGAGCTCCTGCAATGTTGTTCGACTGTAGACTGCGCCCGTCGGATTGTTGGGTGAATTGATAATCATCGCTTTAGTCCGCGATGTAACGGCAGCTCGGATTGAGCCGACATTAGGAGTATATCGCGGGCGCTGAGCATCGACGAACACCGGTACTGCGCCAGCGGCCTGAACCAGCGCTGGGACCCACGGTTGCCAGGGGCGGATAATGATAACCTCATCGCCCCGCTCTAAAACGGCCAACGCCGCATAAAGCAGTGCTTCCCTTGAGCCGGCAGTGATTGCGATCTCCTCCGCCATCCAATCGAGGCCTGTCTGGGCCGCGAGCCTTTCGGCAACAGCTTTGCGGAGCGGCATAAGGCCAATGGGATCCACGACGCCGCTCGACCCAGAATCGACGGTAACCATCGCCCTCTCGTGCACTGATGAGAGTGGCTGGATGATCTCGTCGTTCGCGAGATCGATGAACTGATCTCCGCCACCGACAGAACCGGTGGCCGCGCCCTGGGCGCCGGACGCACGCTCTGTAGAACCGAACGATATCAATCGTGACGGCAAAGTGACCTCCCACGGTCGTCGAACTCGAAGCGAGCCAAAGCTCGCAACCGCCGTGCGCTCCCGGTTTAGCCATCGATCCATATCCGGCGAGGCCGACGATCTCACCTAGACCGACACAGTCCCCCCAACACACAACGCTAGCAGCCTAATGGCAGTCGCTCCACCCTGAGTGCTTGGTGAGACAATTTTGGCCGGGCATCAAACGGACTGATCTTCGGCTCGACTATCGGCGTATAGGCCATCCTGGACTGCTTGCGAGCACGGGCTCCTGCTATCGTCCTACTTGTGAAGCGTTTTGCCGCCAGCACGTGATACTGACCTCGGACTCAAAAGGATACCGTAAACGCGAGCATTAGCCCGCGCGCCTCGCGACAGAGCCGTTGACGGTGACATAATGCAGTTGCTCTAGCCACACTTGTTGAAGGTGCATCGTCATGCGCCTGATGCGCACAGGCGACACGGTGTGTCATCGCCAGGAACTATGTTCCCAATCAATGACCAGTGTTAGTAGTTGATCCGGCGAGCATCGAAAAAGCGCTAAGATGTTGCGACCGATCCAGGCAATCAGACGCGGACACTTCTAAGCGGCCCCGAGGAGACGCTAACGCCCGCAAGCTATCACTACATCGCCCAGAGTTAGCTCTAGCAGCTAAGCGGAGGCCGTCTACGCTTTAGGTACCTTTCTGCTGGCGCCGCAGGTCGGCTCGCGGTCGCAGACTCCATCGTCAATGGAGAAAGAGGGCCCTAGCTTGGGGTAGTGGTTGATGGCGCGGCCGTTCCGGAGGCGCCTGAAGGCTCTTAACGCAAGCAATAAAAACATGGGNCGGCGCCATTCCGGAGACGTCGATCTCGGGGCGGCGCGTGGCCCGCGAACTGACGGCAATCGTCCAGCGACGCGGCAAGCCAGGAATGATCGTGTCCGACCATGGCACCGAATTCACCTGCAACGCCATGCTCGCTTGGTGCAAGGACGCAGCCATCGATTGGCACTTCATTGCGCCGGGAAAGCCGATGCAGAACGGCTTCGTCGAGAGTTTCAATGGCCGGATGCGCGATGAGCTACTCAACGAGACCCTATTCTTCCATCTCGATGACGCCCGCGCCAAGATCGCCAACTGGGTCGCCGACTACAATCTCCAGCGTCCCCACTCGTCGCTGAAATACCTGACCCCCGCGGCCTACGCCGCCCACCTCACCGCAACGGACGATCGGCTGCGCAACCCCGACCAGCTCCGCCGATCGTCCGTTGCTCCATCCGCGCCACTTGGCGTACAAAACCCCGAGACTCTAACTGCCGCTGGATGAAAATGCAGTGGCAGGTCAAGAGCTCAAAACTAGCCCGGCTCCGATCCTGCCGTTCAATGGAGGAACAGCTTGCGAGCACGGTAGGAAGTCGTTGCCTCCGGCGCTTTCTGTACCGTTCGAATGACACCCTTCGAAATGACTGCGCCTGATCAATCGCGGGGAAAATACGCGATTGGGCTTGGATTACGATGTGCCGGCGGCGGCGCGAGAAAACGGCTGCAGCCAGCATCCGTGATGGCATTTCTGGTGCCAAGGCGTGCGTGCGAATCCGCGAGAGGTTATCCGATCCAAACTACGCCGATTGTTTCAGCATGCCGCTTTGTCCGCAACGTGCAATGCCGTGGCGGAGGCGCAACAGTCGGTTCATAAAATCCCATAACTCAACTTTTGCTAGTTGCGCGCTTAGGCCGAAAGGCATTCGATAACAACCAGTTTTGTCAGGTTGACCGGAGTGGCTCCCTCGGCCCCTCTAGAAACCTGCACACTGCAAATTTTAAGCCCGGGGATTTGGCATGTTGAGGCCGGGAGTCAATTTGATCGCACTTATCGCTGGTTGTGTGCTTGCCGGATGCGGGTTACGCGTCCCAGAGATCCGCGATTTTCCTAACGGTGGGTCATACGCCTCCAATAATGCTTTGGTGCAGGCAATCGTTCGAAGTGTTCATTGCGAGCTTGAGGATGCCGTTACCCGGGTTCTCAACGCAAGAGCCGGTTCATCTGATGCTCTTTTCTTGCGCAAGTGGGGCGCTCAGGTCGCCCTCACTATTCAGCTTGAAGAGAAGTCGACGGCTAATCCGACGGCTGTTTGGTTCCCTCCCTCGCCACCTTCGTCCATCTTCAGTTTAAGCGGCGCATTTAATGGATCAGCAGATGCGACCCGTGTAGATAAAGTAAACTTCTATTACAAGGTGAGCGAGCTCTATCTCGGGCCAAACGGAAGATGTGAGCGTGACACCACGGCGCCAACCGACTCATTACTAATTCAGAGCGACTTGAAATTGGCAGAATGGCTTGACGCGATGGTCAACGGTGTCGCGACAGGGCAAATCACGAGCGTCGCTAAGCAAAATGTTCTTTCCCATCAAGTAACTTTCGAAATCGATACTAGCGGAACCATTACTCCTGCATGGAAGCTCGTGCGAGCGACGTTCAACCAAAGTGGCAACTTGTTGTCGGCTTTGCGCAATCGCAAGCATGACCTGGTGGTGACCTTCGCGCCGCTGGATAAAACGCAGAGCGGAAATTTCCTAATCCCAATCGGCGAAAGTACGCATATTGCTTCGCAGTTGACCAGCGGCATTACGACTGGCTTCAAGAGCGCCCTGGGCCAATAGACATCTATAGATGTAGATCTTTGATTGGAGGATTATAATGGCCAAGAAAACGAAAAAGCGCGCCATCAAGAAAGCTAGAAAAACCGGCGCGGAAGTCGTGCCTGACTCTCTGTCGGCTGATCCGGCAACGAATGCTCTGGCTGACAGAGTTGCGCGTTGTAATAAGCCGCCGCTCAAGTGGCTTAGGCAAGCTGATGGGTCATGGCTGGAATGCTCCCTTCGATCAGACTGCACCTACGGCAACTGCCACGAGGTAAGTGCCAATGAGGTGCCAGCAGAAATCCGCAACGGTTGAGGCGCACCGTGTGATCGCCGGAGGCGCTGTCAAGCTCAAAAGCCGAGCGAGCTCATGTCCGGAAATATTCGCGCACTGAAGGCCCGGTTTGGCAAGCCGTTGATCAGTGGCTTCAACGAAGCGATCTTGCCATTTTATTCCGGACGGTTGCTGGTCGTTCGGTCCTGAAATCAACGCTTCCTCGGAGCGTACTCGATGTCACTATGCTCTGACCGACTAAATAGCGCAATGCAGTGAGCCGATCCAATAGGCCAAACGCCGAAATGATTTATTGGGGTCACCAACGCAACGGCATGACATCGTCATTTCCGTAGCGCCTTTTTTGTTGCGCTGGTTTCTTGCTGGGTTGACTTTGTTGGAGGAGCACACCCATGGCAAAAACACTCTTTTGGGGAACCCTTTTGGTAGTCCTGACTATCGGGGGGATATCTTATTTCTATGTTCGAGCTTTGAATCAGCTTCAGGCGGACAGCGAAAAAATCGCTCAGGTACGGGCAGGTTACGAAACACGATTACAGGAGCTGCAGAAGAACCTAACCGTTGAGCAAACGAAAACTGTGGCGGTTCCGACTCAGACCGTGACAACGGAATGCAGGTCACCCGACATTAATCTCGGCGGTATCAAGCTTCCGCCCGTTTGTATCCCTGTTGTCAAAACGACCACTCAGAACATCCAACAGGTTGTGAAAGTGGAGGATGCAAAGGTACGAGCAGAACTAGATGAGACGCTCGCCCGCTTGAAAGATCTCTCGAAGCAAAATCAGAATGCAAAGTCTGTCCTAGACGAGATTAGGCCATGGTACGAGTTTGCGCAGCAATTGATGAAGCCTGTCATAAGCATCATCGTTCTTATTGTTAGCCTGATCATCATTCTCTCGAAGAGATATAATGCCGATCAAGAAAAATGGGCTTTCGGCTCTCTCGGTACAATCATCGGTGTGTGGTTGAAGTAGTTCGTTGCGCTTGGCGTGGCGGAGATCGACAAAGCTAGATCCGAATTTGCGCGCGGCGCAAAGAGAGCCTAATCACAGGCGAGAGCTGGTCGCAAAGAGACGCTCGTTCTCGCCTCTATTTGCGCAAACCGACTGATTGGCCGGTTGAGACCGAAGTTCTCAGTTAATGTTTGACCGCAGTATTCGGGCCTGAATTTGCCCCTTCGGCGCAGTGCGGCAAGGACGAGCTCGATGAAGTCCTTGAGCCCATCGGGAACAGTTCCCGGCAACAAGTTGAATCCAAAGCCGCGCATTATCGCTGCAGAAAGCGTCAATCATTCCGCTGAACTGGAATTTGTGCGCGGGGCAATCGATAGTCTGATCATAAGGGACGGCTATAAAGGAGTTGCCGTAGCAGCTCTCGACCGCGCACAGGGAAGACTCAGGTCAGTGTGATCTTCGCGGAGATTTGCGAGATCATCTCTGTTAGATTGCAGCTGGCTTCTCGCAATTGCTAAGTGGGCCGGTTCGCTGGCACCGATCGATATGATCGTTCAGCAACTTCCGCTTCTTGGCTTGCACCCGGATCTGAGACGATCTTCAAAGGGAGTTGACCGACTGGCCTTGCGAATTCCATAGTAACGTTTCCGCCTGCTTTAGCGACCAACGCCTTCAGCCGATCGAACTCGCCGCACCAGATCGTTTCCATGTCGTGGTCACGATTTGCATCGCGAGCTTCGGCCGAGCTGCCGATACCTACGGCACGCACCTGGAGGAGATCCGATCTCGATCCGCCCAAGAGCTCTACTCCGTAACCAGGATTGGCCGCCTTACGAAGGACAATCCGGCCGTTCTGGACCCAGGCGGTCGCCATTCCCTCCGATACTTCGTATCCCAGGCTGGCAAGACCTTCGAGCACCGCGCGCCTGCGCTCCGCCGCGGCCATCGCCTTGAATTCTTCCTCGATGAGAACGTCGGCGCGTTTGACGAGTTCTTGCCGGTTGCTGGGCAATGGGGAGGCGAGGGCGTCCTCGATTTCGCTCACCAACGAGGTAGCCTCCGCTGACTTCATGCCGGAAAGCTCGGCGCGTCGCGCCCGAAGCTCGTCGGCTAGTCGCGCGCTGGCGCGGCCATCCTTCACGGCCGCGGCCAAGTCCAACAGAAGGCTATCTGCGATAAGTGATCTTCGAGCCGACGGCTCTGCTTCCAAGAGCGCGACACGGTCCGAGAATGGGGAGGGATCGATGCCAAGCCCGCGCAACTCGCCGAGAAGAGTATCGACGCGTCCCAAGGCAGGATCCTCCATCTCCTGAGCTTGCCTGGCAATCCATTCCTGCAGCGTGGCGCGGCGTTCGCCGGCGGCCAGGCGAGTAGCAAGCTCGCGTTGGCGGTCTGTTGCTTTTTGTGCCGCCTGAGAAGGAAGCAGCAGCAGCGCCTTTGCCATCGCCGCTTCCAGGCGCTCGGAAGATCCGTTCGAGTCACTGAGCTCGCTTCGAATGTCGGTGGGAATTTCGACTTTCAAGGCTTGTAGCCTCTGCAGCAGTGCCTCGGCCGCGGCTTTGGAGCGCCTCAAACCACGCTTCGAACGGACCTCCATTTCGGCAACCCTTTCGACCCGGCGTTCGGAGTCCGCCTGAAGGAAGGCGATCTCGGCGGCAACCTGTTTCTGGAGTTCGGTGAAACGATCTGCCTTGAGCAGGCGATGAAGCGCGTCCCGCCGGGCTGTGACATTCTCGATGTCCTTCTGCTCGATCGTTCCGTTGCGCCTGCCGGCGGACGTCCAGCTTTCGATCGCGCAGTCAAGCCGCGCCAGGTTGCGACGACAGATGGCGATGATCTCTGCTCGGGTAACGATCCTGAATGCTTTGGGTCCGCTCATTGCAATCCTCCCCCACGAAGCGCGTGCTCGACAGCGTTCTTGAGCCGGAGGCGTTCGGCGTCTCCAGCATGAGTCCAAGCATACGACGAAACTCTATGGACATAAGGAACGGCTCTTCCCAACACATTGGGGCGCCAGATCTCGCGAGCACGCGCTCTTTGAAGCAATTGGTGTCGCGGCGCATCGCATTCGACGCCTATCGCGTACAGGCCGGTCCGGGGATCGGTCACGGCAAAATCAAGGCTGAATGCGCCGCCATCGCGAGCCCGACTGGGCTTATAGCCATTTGCTTCCAGAAAGGCTTCGACGGACCTGGTGAAGCCGTCGTCCTCATGATGTCCAGCTTCGTGGTGCGGACGTGGTTCGGTTACCATCCGGTCCAGGAGCGTCTTTCCGGACTCTGCAAGACCATCGGATACCGTCCTGGCATATTCGAGGTAGCCTTGCAGATAGTCGCGCGGCACCCTGGGACCGCTCCTCCTCGTCAACAGGTCCGATATCTCCGATATCGGCATGGATGTGACGATGACCACCTTTTCTCTCGCACGTGTTACTGCGACATTCAGGCGGCGCTCGCCGCCGGCGTGGCCTAGCGCGCCGAAGCTCTTGCGAAAAACGCTGTGTTCGTTGCGGCCGAACGTCGTGGAGAAAACGATGATGTCACGTTCATCGCCTTGCACGTTTTCCACATTCTTGACGAAAAAGCCCATGTCCTCGCCATGCTCGATACGTTCGCGCTCGCGCATCAATGCCTCTCGGAACGCTGCATCGTTTTCGGCGCGATCTTCCAAAGCATCTTCTATGGCGTCGGCCTGCTTGCGGCTGAATGTGACGACACCAACCGACGGTGGCGATGAATCCTCCCAAAGCTCCGATAGGTATTGTACGATATCGCTGGCTTCCTTTTGGTTCGTCTGGGCCTTGTAAGTGCCGTCCGAGCGCACGACTTCGATCGGCTTGAGCCTGCGGATTGTCTCTAGGGGATGGCGAACGGGGACGCTAAGGCGGTTGGCGTAGAACGATGCGTTCGAGAATGATATCAGCTCTCGATATTTCGAACGATAGTGCACCTGCAGAGTACGGGTCCGAAGCACGGAGCGAGCGAGTTGGAGGAGATCGGGACAATCCTTGATCTCTCTCCGATTCCACGTCTCCGCGAAGGCTTCGCGTTCCTCCTCGCTGGCTCCTTCTTCTGGTTCTTCACCGTCGAATATTGCCGCTTCGTCGTTCTCGACCTTGCTGGCGAAGAAGGATGTCGGCGGCATCTGCTTCTCGTCGCCGCTGACGACGACGAGCCTGCTGCGAAACAGGGAGGGCAGCGCATACTCAACCGGCATCTGCGAAGCCTCGTCAAAGATGACGGTATCGAACAGTCCCGCGCGAGGTTGCAGCACGCGGCTTGCGACATCTGGCGTCATGAGCCAGACCGGCCGGAGCGCGAAAAGACCGAGCGGAGCGGCGCGATCGATGAATTCACGCAATCTTAGTGCTCTTGGACCACGCAGCCTGGTGATCGCGTCCCACTCGCTGGTCGGACGCACTTTTGCTGCATCGATACCTTGGACGAGAAGATCCCGGTTGTACTGCCGGATCTGCGCGTCGGCTTCCGCGAGCGATTTTACCTTCGCATCTAGCTCGTCAGCGTCGAACAAGACGTCAGGATTCGCACCCTCCATATCGGCCTTCCACGCCAAACGGGCCTCGCGGCCTATAGTGGCGCGAATGCAGGCGTCGAGGTCTTCGGAAGCCGAAAGCTCGGACTCCCTGGACCTGAGTGCTGCGAAGATTGCACGCTCCTCGTCGCCCAGTCGCGAAGAGCGAAGTCGATACTCCTGATAGCTGCTCAGCAACGGCAGAGCCTGCACGATCTGGTCAATGGCGCTCGCATTGGAGCGGCCATTCTCGAGCGCCGAGCGTCTCGATCCGAGCCACAGTTCGTCGAAATAGGTCCTGAGCCGGTCCAATGCGGCACGGCTCTCCTCTCGCGTGTCATGCCTTCTGAGCGCGAGTTCAGCCCGCTGAAAGAACGTGCCGAGCTCCTCGGTCGTTCCGGCCGAGAGCGCTCTCTCGAGCTCGAGCCGGTCGGGGCACCGATCGATGAGGGAATTAAGGCCTCCCAGACCATTGAAGAACGCGCCGACGCGCTCGGCGAAATCGGCGAGCTTACCGGGCGACAAATCCAGATTGGGGGCACGACCGAACAGGATCGTGAAATATTGCTCCAGTTCGTGCCGTGGCTGGCGTATGGCCAATTCGAGCTCGACCGCATAATACAACGAGCTGATGGCGTCGTTATCTTGCGGGAGCTGCAATGACGCAAGGAGCTGGCGTACACGGCGCGTGCGCAGCCAATGGAGCGGGTTGAGCCATTGTAGGGCGCTTGCCGGCAAGCGAACTTGGCCCGCGAGTTCCTCGGCAGAGCAGAGCTCTTCCTCATTGAAGGCGATGAGCTTGGAGCAAAAGTTCGGCTTGTAGGACGGGCCGTCGAGCGCTGAGAGGATTTCTTTAATCGCTGATAGGCTCTTGAGAATGCGCGCAGCTTCCGATGTCCCATCCTCGACGTTCCGAAACAGCGGCCGCAATCGAGCAAGATTTGCGCAGACCGAATCGCTGATCGAGCGGAGCTCATCCGCTTCGGCGAGCCAGGACCGAAATTCCGCCGCATCCGATATTTTCAGACAGTTCGCCGTCTCAGCGTCGGTCTGGTCCCGCCGTGTGTCGGCTTGCAAAAATGCCTGCAGGTGCAAGGCCAGTGCGGCCGCGGTTCCTCGATCGGGATTGAACGGCTTGAGGGCGGACAGAGGATTGTCTTCAAATTTCGACGGAAGCCAGAATTTCGCAAGCGGGCCGCAATTCTCCTCGATCCTCGCCACGTCCGCGGGATGTAGATCTGCCAGCAAAGGGCGGAGTTCAGGAGCCTCAATCGTTTTCCGGCTTGCTTCTTCGATCTCGAGCAGTTCGCCGAGCAGTGTTCGATAGGACAATCCGGTTCGATCATCCACGGAATGAAGTGCAACCTGGCGACGGTCCAGCTCCGTTTCGAGCGTCTCGATGCGAGCGGCGAGGCGATCGCGCTCTCGCTTCCAGGCCGCAGACCCTCCGGGAGACAAGTTGTGCAAAGCCTGGACTTGCGAACGGATTGCGCCGACGATCGGCTCACGGTCGCGATGGGCATCGGTAATCATGACGAAGCGATCCGTCAGGCGTTCCTTATCCAAGCGCTTGCGAACCACCTCGAGAGCGGCTTGCTTCTGGCAGATCACGAGGAGCGATTTTCCCGTGCCGATGGCGTCCGCGACCATGTTGACGATGGTCTGGCTCTTGCCGGTTCCGGGAGGTCCTTCGATGACCAGTCCCGGGGCCTGACGCGCGTCGAGGACGGCCGCTTCCTGCGAGGGATCACTATCCGCGGTAAAGTACCGGTCGGCCTCTTTCACCGGAGGGGATGCCGAAGGCGCCGCCTGCTGTTCGTTCAGGCGCAGGGCGGCCTCCAGCGCCGTGGCCGTCGGCGGCAAGCCCCGGAGGGTCTCGAGATCCTTCATCACCGCCTGGCCCATGAAGGCCAGATGGAACAGCACGGCTGCTGGCACCAGCTGTCGTTCTTGCGCGCCGACGTCGAGGTCCTTGCCGGGAAGCGTAGTCAATTCGGTGCCGATAGGCTTGGCCAATCGGCTGAAGGCGTCCATCACCGCCTGGACGGACAAGCTTGCATGCGTCAGGAGCTCGTTGGCCGCTTCCTGCCAACGTCTCGCCTCGGCAATGCCGACCATTCCTTCGAGAGCGGGATTGACGAGAACATGCTCTATCTCGGTATCGGGATTTCTCTCGCGCCCATAACTTAAAATGATGTGACCGCGGTTTCCGACCTCCGGATTGACGCGCACCGGCCACAGCAGGACCGGCGCAATCCGCGGTTTCGCGTTCGGCCGATGATCGCGCATGATCAGGAATGGAAATCCCATGAACAGCCCATCGATGCCGGTATCGCGCCTGTAAAGCAATGCATGGGAGTGCAAGGAGCGCAACCTTCGCTCAAGCCCGTCGTCATCGGCGAAAGCCGCCGGATCGACGTTCACGATTCGGTTCGTACGACCAAGCAGTTGGTCTAGAATGTCAGTTGCCGGCACTCTGGGCGTATCGAGCTCGGTGAGATCGATCCTGGCCGATTTGCCGATCAGCATGCGCGTCAGCGGCCCGCGCAACACGCCGCCTGAAATCCGCTTGGCGAAGAAGTCCAAGATCGTCGACACATAGCCTTGCTTCGGAAGCGCTCTCCACGTCTCGGCGGGCACACAAAGAAGGGCAACCGCGCGCCCTAAGGGCATTCGTCGGTCCAGGCGAAACTGGTCCGCCCACTCGTCGACGTCCTTGATGCCGCATCTGGCGAAGTTTTGAATGCGCTCGTCAATCGTCTGGTAGATCTCGCGACGTGGGCGGCCGAGAAGCGTTGTCGCCTCCTCTGCCGAAAAGTTGCCGAGCCCGGCCGTCGACGCTTCCTTTTCTGCTTCTTCGATGACCTCGGCGACCGAGCGGAATTGGTTCGAGGTCGCGCTGAGCAGGATGACAAGGTCTTCTTCCGCCGAAATGCGGCGCTCAGTGAGCGCTGCTACTCCGGCATGGTCGGTATCGGGGAAAAGCCGTCGCCGTTCTTCCCAGAGCGCGGCCAGGCGGGCCATAGAGGTCGACAGCAGGTGAACGCGCAGAGCATCCTCGTCGACCGCGATTTCGAGTTGGTCCAGTCGCTTACGAACCGTGTCCGAGCGGACCTTCAGGCGCCAGAGCCAATCGTCCGAATCAATTTTCCGCAGCAGGTCGGGTGCAGGACCTGTGATCAGGCTGTAGCCGTCGCTCGGGTGGTCAAGCAGCCAACCCGGTGTGACGATATTGCCTCTGACGATCAGAGGCATCGACGGATTGAGGGTTTTAAGTGAGATGGAGAGCTTCAAATCCTCCTGAAGGTCGTCAGTCCGCAGAATTTGCCGTAGACCTGCCGCAACAGCCGCTTCGAAGCCGGCCTCCGCAGTCCAGCTTGCAACGGCGCCTCTGAGGACAAGCGCCTTGGCTTGGTCCCAGTTCGCAGCTTCCGCGGCTGCCAATGCGAACATGTTTGCAGATCGATATTGTTTGCCGCCCAGCGAAATCGAGCTCCCGCCCTCTGTGTCGGCCGCTGTATCGGGCGCGGGCGCAGATACGCTTTCTCCGCGTAGCCAAGCCTGAACTTCCTTCCACTGCCAACGCTGACGCCTGTCACGCGCCAACAGGCCGCGCAGCAACGTGTTGGTCCGCTCGTCCAGACTTTCGGGGAGGTGTACGCCGTTGGTGAGAACGTGGATCAGAAAGGCCTGCTCATTGATGCCTGCGAAGCACGCGCCTTGGGTAATCTTCTCCAACAAGATCATCCCCATGCTCCACCAGTCGGACGCCGGGGCGACGCCGCCGGCGATCGCCTCGGGCGCCATATAGCGAGTGGTTTCAAGTGGAGACACGATATCGAGGTCGAATTCGGAGAGCCGTGCCGAGCCGAAGCCCCCGATGACGAGGTCAAGTGGCTCTTTTGACCGCACGAAGATCACGGAAGGGCGCAGATCCCTGTGTCGCAATCCGGCTTCGGTGAGAGCGTGAACGGCCTTGGCGAGCTCGCGGACTAACGTTGCAAGAGACGCCGGATCGGCTGGATCGACGGCAAAATCCGCCAGAGTGCCGTCCTTAAATTCCTCCGCGACCTCGTAGGCGCGGTCTTGCCAACGACCGGTTGCGAAGAATTCCGGGACGTGATCTCGAGGAAGCTTTAAGAGCAAATCGTAGATCGCTTGGTCCGGTTCCGAGCCTGCAGCGTAAAGCGTGAGTATTCCTCGCTGTCCGTCTGAGGCGCGCGTGGCGACAAAGCGCTCGCGAACTGTGCTGGACGAGGCGATCCGATCCAGCAGATGCCAACCGTCCACGACCGTTTCCTGACCGGACGCTGGCGCGGGCTGTGGCGTCGGACTGGGCTCGGTCGGTGAGGGCGCCTCGTCCCCTTCGATGATCGGCTCGGCGAACTCATCCAGCAGGCGCGGGTCCTGTTCCGCTTGAACGCGCTTGAGCCGATCGCCCGTCAGAAAGTCGACTCGCTCGGATTCGTCGACGAGATCGAGGTCTATCTCGCCTATCAGGTCAAGCTACGTGATCGGCTGGACCTGCAGCTCATCGCTCCGGACATGCGATTCTTTGATGTCGCCCACGTCACTGAAGACGACCTCACCGCAGCCGAGATCCAGGTGCGCAACGAGGAGGCGGCGGGGTTCGCCGACTATCTGGCAACTCGCTGGCAACCCTGGGAGATGGTGGTGAGTCGGATTGCCCCACAAGCTCATGCACAGATGGAGGGCCGACTCAGGCAGGCGATGGACGAGGAGTTTCCGAGCCGCCTTGAGCAACGGCTCGCCGACCATCAGCTAACCGGAGATAGCGATGCCGCGGTGCAATTCGGAGCCCAGATCAGCGTGGAGATCGCCCGCGAGATCAAGGGCGCTCTGATGCGCCAGATGCTTGGGGACCGAGGGCTTGAGCTGTGAAACGGCCATCCAATTGCGAGGAGCGTCAATTTTACGTCATGTTGTTTTCGGATGCCGGCACCCTGAATGGGTCGTTTGTTGAAAACGTTCGGCCGGCAGATCTACGCGCATGGCGGCGCTCGATCTCCCCGAAAGATGACCGCGGGGGCGCGCGGCAGCGGCCCAGATGCAATTCATCAGCTTCGCAGCTGACCGACACTATTGCTTGTTGCGCAATTGCTGCTTGGCATCAGGGCATCCATCCGGGGTGACGCGGACTGATTGACTGGCAGATCGCCTATACTAGGAGTCCGATGCCTCGCAACCGTAACGATGACAACGCGCCGCTCGGTACGATTCCAACTCTAGAGCATCCGCCGATCATGCAGCGTATCCTGCGGCGATGAAGTAGTTGCGGCATTTGGTTGCTGTCAAGCGATCAATCGCCCAAATCGCGCTCCAGAGGCCCTTCGTTCTGCGGCCTGACGCAAGAGCGCCTTGAGCTTGGCGAGGCGTTCTCGATCGGATTGAAGTCGGGGCTGTAGGGAGGCAGGTAGAGTAGGCGTGCACCCGCAGCCTCGATCATCTGGCGGACCCTTGGTCCCTTGTGGCCGGAGAGGTTGTCCATGACGACGATAGCGTCTGGCGGAAGGTCGGGGATGAGAACCTTCTCGACATAGATTGGCGTATAGTACCGCATGGGTACATCAATGCGGTTGATTTCTTCGATGAACTCCAGCGCGAAATGAGAAAATTCGCTTGATATCTGCGGTGCCCGGCAGAAATTGGCGAATTTTCCTCTTCATGACGAGGTAAGTTTTCCGTTGCGGACGGTGTTCGAAGGGCCCGGGCCCGGGCCCGGGTCCGGATGAAGGCTCAAGCCGAATGAGCTCACGCGGCAGCAGCTTTCTATCGATGCCGAGCAGCGAGGATGCTCCGGATGCTGCACACCAGAGTTTCTGACTCCGGAGTTGCAGAAGATGAACGTGTGGGATCGTCGCGAAGGCTTTAAGACTCTCCCAGGCGCGACAACTGGAAGTGATCGGGCATCTCGGCATTTCGGCTCGCTCCGATCGGGTTCCGTGTTGGTCGTCTCCAAAGCGTCAGCGCGGCACGGTGTGTGTCTTCCCAGCCGATCGCCGCATTTGCCAGAATTTCGAGGCAAGGTCACTCAGGAAAGCGGCGCGCAGGACTGAGGAGCTAGCTCAGGTACGACCTTGTCCGAACCGTACCAAAGACACGCTCTCCGCAACATGGATAACGCGAATGTTAAACGTGCCGCCGAATCTTCGCGTCGCCCTCAAATTCGGCGGCCCCTTCGAGCCCTCATCGACAATCCCTTTCCGCGTTTGCGGATACTTGGTGACAACACTCCGCTCAAGATTGCGATAAAAGGAATTTACTAGTTTGTTCTGATTGGAATTAGCGAGTCCTGTTGTGAGCACTTTCCAATTTATCCATACCGGCGACATACATCTGGACAGCCCCCTGAGAGGCCTGAGCGGACAGGAGGGGCCAGCGGCCGAGCGTATTCGAACGGCGACCCGAACTGCCTTTGAGGACCTCATTACTCAGGCAATCGATAGACAGGCGGCTTTCGTGGTCATCGCCGGAGACCTCTACGACGGCGATTGGCGCGATTTTCACACCGGCCTGTTTTTCGTTCGGCAGATGGGTCGTTTGCGGGGGGCGAAAATCCCCGCCTTCGTGTTGCACGGCAATCATGACGCCGAAAGCCAAATCACGAAGCGGCTGACGCTTCCCGACAATGTTGAGGTGTTTAGCTATCGAAAGCCTCAAACTTTCAAGCTCGATGATTGCCGCGTCGCCCTTCACGGTCAAAGCTTCCGCCTGCAGGCGACGACGGAAAATCTCGCGGCAGCCTATCCCGCGCCGATCAAAGGCTATTTCAACATCGGCGTGCTGCATACTGCACTCGGCGGAATGGGTGGTTCTCACGAGAACTACGCCCCTTGCACGCTCGAAGAGTTGGTCAACAAGGGGTACGACTATTGGGCGCTCGCGCACGTGCATCAGGGCGGCGTACTGCATCGAAATCCGCACGTGGTGTTCTGCGGCAATCTACAGGGGCGCCACATCCGCGAAGCCGGCCCGAAATCGGCGCAGCTCGTTACGGTCCAAGACGGAGCGATCGAAGGCGCTGAGCTGCTCCAAACGGATGTCGTGCGGTGGATGCATGTCGATGTACCGGTCAGTGGTAGCGCGCGGTTCGGGGATGTTGTAGATCAAATCAAACGCTCGATCGACGAGGCGGCCAAGAACGCAGAAGGCCGACTGCTGGCTTGTCGCATCAAACTAACTGGCCCGACGGCTCTTCACGCCGAGCTGATGGCGTCTGCGCCGCAATTGTTGGCTGAAGCGAGAGCCGCAGCACTGGCTCTTGGCGAAGAGGTTGCATGGATCGAACGTGTGATCAATGCGACCGTGCCTACGACGGCCGTTTCTATCCAGACAGAGGGCAGCGCGATCAACGATCTCAAAGTCCTACTAGCTCAGGCTGCGGGGGATTCCGATCTCCAGGCAGAAATCGCGAACGATCTGGGCGACCTTGTCCGCAGGCTTCCTCACGACGCGGCACTTGATATTGACGATTTTCTTCTCGAAGCGGTGATCGCGAAACAATACTCGGTTGTGATTGAGCAGGCTGGCGAATATCTGAGCGCACGTCTGACTGCGGAAAGGCGTTGATCCGTGCGTATTCGTTCTCTTGACCTGGTCCGTTACGGACATTTCACCGGCACGACGCTTCATTTTCCGTCAGGCGAACCAGACTTTCATGTCGTGTACGGCGAGAATGAGGCTGGAAAGTCGACGACGATGTCGGCGATTGAAGATCTGCTCTTCGGTATTCCCGGGCAATCATCCCGTAATTTCCTGCATGAGAATGCGGCCCTGCGCATCGGCGCCGCCCTAGAACGTGACGGCGCGCTGCTTTCGGTCCGGCGTCGCAAGGGCAACAAGGACACGCTTCTCGGTCCGGACGATCTGCCGCTTGCGGCTGGCGATGGCCTGCTTGCTCCTTGGCTCGGCGGGATGGACCGCGCGTTTTTCTGCCGGATGTTCTGTCTTGACCATGAGCGCCTGCGGGCTGGCGGGCGGGATATCACCCAGGCCAAGGATGATATCGGCGCGGCATTGTTCGCCGCCGGGGCCGGCGTGTCAGGTCTCCGCGATCGGCTGGGTGCGATGCAGGCAGAGGCGGATGGGCTCTGGGCCAGCCGCAAGGCGGGACACCGAAAATACTACCAAGCGGAAGACCGCCTTAAAGAGGCTGATGCGGCGTTGCGTCAACACATGGTGAGCGCAAGCAAATGGCAGGAATTGAAATCCGCCTTTGAAGAGGCGCGCGGCCTTTGCAATCAGATCGAGAAGGAAATCGAAGAGCAAGTTTCCGAACTTGCGAAGATTTCTCGAGTCCGGCGCGTATATCGCGGTGTGCGTCGGCTTCAAGAGATTGAAACCGAGATAGCGGACCTCGGCGCGGTGGTCGAATTACCTCCCGACGCGGCTAGGCAATTTGAGGAGGCCTCGGGCGATAACGCTGCTGCAGAAGTGCGTATAAGCGCATTCCGCGAACAGATCGCAACAATCGGCACGGAAATTTCCGAACTTGTGGTTGACGATAGCGTTCTGCTCCACCAAACGGAGATTGAACGACTTTCGAAGCGCGGCATACAACTCTCTTCGGGCCGGGCGGACTTACCGAAGCGGCGGGCCGAACTCGCCGCAGCGGAAGAAGTCCTGAAGCGCGCGGCGATTGAACTGGGGTGGACAGGGTCCGTCGCCGACCTGGTCGAGAGAATTCCGCCGCGGGCCAAGGTTGCAGCAGTCCGCGGACTGTTGACATCGTCTGGCAGCCGATTTGCCGCCGTTGATAGCGCTGAAGCGGCGCTAGAGGATGCCAGCGAAAAACTCGCTGATATCCAGGCACGGCTTGAAGCGCTCGGAGCGCAGAAAGACCTTTCGGTGCTGGCTGGGGTCGTTGAGTCCATTCGTGCTTTTGGCGATCTCGATGCGCGTCTCCTGAGTATCCATCAAGAGCATCGGGATGCCGATAGATCATGTCAGCGGCAAATGGCTGATATGAATCCGCCTATCGTGAGTGAAACGAGTTTGCAGGCCTTGAAAAGTCCGGCGAAAGAGGCGGTAAGGGCGCATCGCGATGCTGCTCGTGAGCTTCAGGCGCGTATTCAGCGCCAGCAAGCTGTGACGCGTGAGCTGACGCGTACAGTCGAAAACAATCGAAAGTCTTATGCTCGTCTTGTGTCAGATGAAAAAATTGTCGGCGTTGAGGAGTTGAAGAAACTCCGCGAACGGCGGGATGCCGGATGGTCTATCATCAGGCGCAGACATGTCGACAAGATCATGGTGCCAGAATCGGAGGAGCTCGCTTTTACAAGCGGCGAGCCGCTGCTCAATGCCTATGTGAAGGCCATCGAAGACGCCGACACCGCGGCGGACCGTCGCTTTCAGAATGCGCAGTCGACGGCTGCGGCCATGGTGCTGGCGCGGCAAATCGCTGACGAGCAAGACGTCCTTGAATCCGCCAAGCAGGAGCTTTTTTCGTTAGCCGAAGAGCAGAAAGCGTTGGCCGAGGCTTGGGCGATCCTGTGGAAACAGGTTACCGATAACCCGCGTTCTCCGGACGAAATGCTGGATTGGCTCGATGCGAGGGCTGACGTGCTCGATCAAATCGCCAAGCGTGACGCCGCGCTTCATGCAGAGTCCTCGCTCCAGCAGCAAATTGCGAAAGCCAAGCAACAGCTCGCCAGCTTGATGGCGGACACGGCAATCGCAGCCTCCGCAGATAGTCTGCCGCTGAACGGAATTCTTGGGGCTGCCGAAGCGCGCCTTCGCGCGGAGGAGGGCAACACACAAAAGAGGAATGAACTCGCGCTCGAGGAACGGAAGGTCGCAACAGAAGTCGAACGCAGGCGCGTGGCTGTTGAAAACGCTGCGAAAGAGCGTGATGTCTGGAACGCGCAATGGAAGGAGGCCCTGAGGGGTCTCAATCTGTTACCCGAAGCCCCGCTTGAGACCGTTCAAGAGCAAATTGAAGCAGTCGATCAGATGCGGGAGACGTCTGCCAAGATCGCGGATTTGAAGCACGAGCGCATTGGAAAGATCGAGCGGGACATCACGGCGTTTACGGAGGATGTCGAAAAGCTCGTAAATGCGATCGCGCCACGGTTTTCCGGACAGAATGCAGATGAAGCAATCCTTCAACTCCATGCGCAATTGAATGCGGCGAGGCAGACTGTCGTGTCCCGCGACGAAAGAGCTGAGGCGATGCGGGGCCTGCAGAAGAAATTGGAAGAATGCGACAAGTCCAGGACGGACGCCGCGGCCGTAATAGATGGCCTCAAAAGGGCTGCAGCCGTCGATTCGATCGACAGATTGCGAGCGGCTATTCTTCAGTCCGATCTACAACGCGCACTTCGGGATGAGCGATCGCGCTTGCGGACCACGCTCGAGGCTGATGGCGATGGGCTTGGTGTCGAACAACTCGCCGAGGAATGTCGCAGCGCCGATCCCGATCAAACAACGGCTCGGGAGCAAACGCTAAAGGCAATACTCAAAGATGTCAGGGAACGCCAGCTGATCGCAATTCAGAGTCGCAATGATACTGAGCGTTTGTTCGAAGCCGTCGGCGGCGACGCCGCTGCGGCCAAAGCTGCTGGTGATCGTCAGCTGGCTTTGGCCGAGATGAAGGAGGTGGCGGCGCAGTATGCGCGCGTTCGCTCCGCAACCATCATCCTGAGGTGGGCGATCGAGCGGTTTAGGCGCGAAAAGCAGGCACCATTGCTCAAACGGGCAGGGGAGCTGTTCTCTATTCTGACCGGCGGCTCGTTCCAACGCCTTACGCTCGAATACGACGAAAAAGATGTGCCACATCTGGCGGGCGTGCGCGGGAACGGAGGAGCGGTGCCCGTATCAGGTCTCAGCGAAGGAGCCGCCGATCAGCTCTTTTTCGCGCTGCGCATTGCGGCCGTTGAAGAGTATCTGATGCATGCTGCGCCGGTGCCCTTTATTGCCGATGATCTTTTCATCAATTATGACGATGCGCGCGCATCGGCCGGTTTCAGGGTGTTGCAACTGCTTGCGGAGAAAACACAGGTGCTTTTCTTCACTCATCACCAGCACCTGCTTGATGTGGCGTCTACTGCGTTTGGCAGGAGTGTTTCGACGGCAACGCTTGAGCCTCGCCCACATCAAATGAAGAATGTTGCTTAGATGGATTACAGAATGCATGTCTCGACATCATTATCGCTATGTTCAAACGCAGTCCGCGATGCGGAGTTTGCGTCGACATGCTTCTCGGACTTCCTTTGGGGAAGATCAATCCCGGAAAGTTCACGGTCCTGCAGGCCCTTCGTCGCCGCGACACCAAGCGTAACCTGATCGGCTAAGGGCTAATTTCAGATTTAGCGAGGACGCAATCCTCGCCGAAATTGTTCCATTCACTAAATCTCATGGGGATGACGACGGCTGTAGTGGATACAGCCCGCGTTGGCCGGGAAGGGACTGTATGGCGGCCAAGAGCGCGCCGGAGATGGCGCAGGAATTCGCGCAGGCGGCGCTTAGCGCCACACCGGTGATCATTCTGGGCAGCGGCGCCTCGGCTGCACACGGTGTGCCCGGCATGGGCGGCCTGGCGTTGCAGCTTTCCGCTATCAAGCCTCCCACGAGCTGGACAGCAGACGAGAGGAGCGAATGGGAGAAGTTCGTCGCGCAGCTTGCGGCCGGCAATGATCTCGAAAGCGCCCTTCAGGCCGTGCGCCCGACGGAACGCCAGACCCAGTTCATCGCCACCGAGACCCGCGCTGTCCTGCTGCCGCACGATCTTCGCGTCCTCCAGACGCTTGTGGCGGATCGGCGCGCGCTACCCCTTTCGCGGCTGTACCGCCATCTCTTCGACAGCACGCACAAGACCGTCCATGTCGTCACGCCTAACTATGACCGGCTTGCCGAATATGCCGCCGATGCCGTCGATGTAAGCACGTTCACTGGCTTCAACTACGGTTATTTGCAATCGCGCGCCCGCGATTCGAACACGCGCGTTTTCGTTAATCGGCAGGTGACCCGTACCGTTGCCGTCTGGAAAGTGCATGGCTCTCTCGACTGGTTCCAGGATTCTGCTGGCCAGATCATCGGCGTTCGCGGAATGCCCGAAGTGCCGGCCGGATACTCGCCGCTGATGATCACGCCGGGCATCGATAAATACCGGCTGACACATGGCGAGCCGTTCCGAACGATCTTGGGCTGCAGCGACGCCGCGCTGGAGAACGCCCGCGCCTATTTCTGCGTTGGTTATGGCTTCAACGACGAGCATCTTCAGACCAAGCTGATCGAGCGTTGCGACCGCGATTCCGTCCCGCTTGTCGTGATCACCAAAGAGCTGACCACGTCCGCCCGGACCTTCCTCGGCGGCGGACGCTGCCGGCGCTATCTCGCGATCGAGGAGGGGACGATGGGCGCGCGCGCTTATATGCACGACGTACCGAAAGGGTTCGACGTAGATCAACCGATCTGGCGGCTCGACCGCTTCCTCAATGAGATGACAGGAGTTTCCGCGTGAGCATTCTGGATTTTGCGGATGGAGAAGCGCTGGGCCGCGTCCAATCGGTCGACACGACCACGGTGATCGTCCACGTCGATGATGTCGAGGCGCTGCGGGCGCTGCAGGTGAACCGGCTGGTTGCGCTCCAGAGCAGCCTTGCCGGCCACAAGTTGATTGGCGTGATCCAAACGATCATCCGTACCGCGCTCAGTGAAGCGAAGATCGCCGATGTCGAGCTAGGCGAGGCCGCGCATCCCGAAGTCAATCTGGTTCGGATTATGTTGATCGGCACGCTGCTCGATCGCGACGGACCGCGCGCCAATGTCTTCCGCCGGACGCTTGAGACCGTCCCGGAGATCGATGCCTGCTGCTTCGCTCTCGAAGGCGAGCGCCTAACGCGATTCATGGGCGTGATTTCGGAGGTGACCGGCGGCGCGCAGCGCCTGTCGCTTGGCGCCTATACGCTCGATCCCAACGCTCAGGCGTTCGTCAATGGCAATCGGTTGTTCCAGCGTCATGCGCTCATCGTGGGCAGCACCGGCTCGGGCAAGTCGTGGACGACCGCCCGCCTGCTCGAGCAAATCGCCGAGCTCGACAGCGCCAATGCCATCGTGTTCGACATGCACGGAGAATATGCGTCGATGGCTGGCGACGGTTTCGTCCATCTTCGCGTCGCGGGCCCAAGCGACATCGAAGCGGGGAAGGGGCTGAACGATGGTGTGCTGCATTTGCCCTATTGGCTCATGAGCTACGAGGCGCTTGTCTCGATGTTTGTTGACCGCTCCGATCAGAACGCCCCAAACCAGGCTATGATCATGTCGCGTACCGTCGTGGACGCCAAGACGGGCTTCCTGAAAGCTGGCGGTCATGTCGAGGTGCTCGCCAACTTCACGATCGACAGTCCGGTGCCTTTCAGGATGGAAACCGTGCTCGGCGAGCTCAACCGCCTCAACGCCGAGATGGTACCGGGAGCCAGGACGGAGAAGCAGGGCGATTTCCACGGCAAGCTCAGCCGTCTAATCCAGCGCCTCGAGGGCAAACGCACCGATCGACGCCTCGGCTTCCTATTTCCTGCGTCCGGCGTGGCGGACAGCTATGATTGGCTCGATCGCGCAGTTGAGCTGCTGCTCGGTGGCAGGGCGGCCAAAGGCGGCCACGGTGGCGTCAAGATCATCGACTTCTCTGAAGTTCCCTCCGACATTTTGCCGCTGATCGTCGGCATGGTCGCGCGCATGGCCTTCCACGTGCAGCAGTGGAGCACGCAGGGGCTTCGCCATCCGGTGGCCCTGTTCTGTGACGAGGCGCATCTTTATATTCCACAGGATCCGACTTCGGGCGCCGCGGAGAATGCGATCGCTACCTTCGAGCGCATCGCCAAGGAGGGGCGGAAATATGGCGTCGGGCTGGTGGTGATCAGCCAGCGCCCCGCCGAAGTGAACCGTACGGTGGCCAGCCAGTGCAACAATCTCATCGCGATGCGGCTAACCAACGGTGACGACCAAGCTGTCGTGCGACGGCTGCTGCCCGACAGCCTCGGCGGCTTCGGCGACCTGCTTCCGGTCCTCGACACGGGCGAAGCACTCGTCGTTGGCGATGCGATTCTACTGCCCACGCGTATCCGCATTGCCAAACCGATAAACGAACCGCTTAGCGGCACGATCCAGTTCTGGGATCGTTGGGCCGACCCAGCGGCTGCGGCGACGCTCGACAAGGCTGTCGAGAGTTGGCGCCGTCAGACGCTTGTCAAATAGTTGCCTTCCGGCAAGCCTCTCGCGCATCACGATGCTGGGCGCGACGCTGCAGCAACTGATGTGATCCTGCCTGCTTCCCACCATCTTTATCATTCGTCTTGCCAGTGCGTCCGCGATGCTGGTGCTGATGGCCTCCGAGATGGTTGGCGCGAAGGCAGGTCTTAGCTGTCTCATCATCAACAGTCAGTACAGCTTCCTGATTCCTCCGATGTAGGGCATCATCAGCATCACGATGATCGGACTTGCTTTCAACGCCGTTCTAGAGGCGTTGCAGCGGCGCTTCATGCGGTGAAGGCGCCGGGCACGAATTGAGTACGGCGGTGGCTGATTGGGCTCCTTCGATGAAGGCCCCCCTTGGAAGATGGGACGCGGAGAGCAACTTCTTTCATCAAGGCGACACATAGAAAATTTATGATCCCGAGATCTTAGCCGCAACGCCGGCTCGGTCAGAAAAGCCGACCTACGCGCCGCGCCGACTGGCCGCGTGTCATTCACTACTCTTGAGCGCAGCCAGCGAATTCACACGGCGCTTCGCGCCATCAGCAATCGATATGGCCATCTTCTCCGGAAATCCTTTTGGAAGCGCATTCAGCACCTGATCTATGGCTTTTGCGGCTGTATCGCCGAGCTGCTGGATGACAACCTTGACTGTTTTGTCGGATAGACCGCAGCTTTTCGCAGTCTGCACGAAATGTCGGCCGAGAACCGTGTGAACGACATAATGCCGGTTGCTGCCGATCGCCATGGCAAGCTTCATTTGGTTTTGGCTGATCTGTCCAGCGTCCAGGCTCGGTTGGGTCGAAATGATGTCATAAAGCGGGGCAAGATGAAAACGTCCGCCCGGCGCCAAATGAATGCTAAAATTCTTCGCATGGCCATCGGTGGCGGCGAGCAGCCAGAACACGATCTGCGCCTTGAAGAAAATGGCCCGGTCATCCTCAGGCGTATCGCTGCCCTTGAGGAAATCCGAGATTTTGCGGATGCCAGGTCCGCCGTCGGATTCATACTTGCGCGCGGGCGGAACCGACAGTGCTTGGCAGCAGTCTTCCTGCGGCAGCCGCAACAGGCGGCCGTCGCGCGTCCAGATGCGATCGAACCGCTCAACTGCGAGCACGCGGCGCCCGGCGAAATCGATGATGCTCGATTTGGCGACCGGCAAGCCGAGTGCGGCAACCAGCTCGAGGCACAGATGCTCGTTTTCGACGCTGCTGGTCAGGTCGCTTCCGTTCGGCAACTTCCCGATCTGCGGCTTGATGATGTGCGTAGTTGCGGTCGTGCCATGAGGAACGTGCCACTTGTCTTTCCAGTAAAGCAGCGCTGTCTTTTCCTGCGCGCCCGCGAGAGAAATGCGGAAGTCCTGGTCGGGGCCGATGCCGAGCGGATTGCTGTCAAGATTACCGAGAATGGCGGCGATCTCCTGATCGCTAGCGGCGCGGCCATCAATGGCGCCGGCGGCTCCGGGCGCGGCACCGTCGGGAAGGAATTGCAGCGCGCCGATGCAATCGCGGCCGATTGCGGAGAGCAGGCTGTAAGCGTCGGCGCCATCAGCATGCGCACGTTCAGCGACGCGTCGGCGGATGTCGTCATTGTCGGGCAGAAGATTATCAAAGACAGCGACGACCGGATCGCCGATATAACGATCCTCCCGCAATGGCAGCGACCCCGAAACGGGGATGGCATTTTCCCACGCGAGCCACTGCTTGTCATACTGGAAATCGATTGCGCCGCTGCTCTCGCGCCGCAGCCGCCCGACCAGCCGTGCGTTGAGATAGACGTTGAGCGGCGCGCGGGCAGGACGACGCGCCATCAGAACAGATCCTCAATCGCTTCAGCCGTCAATTTGGTGCGCGGCCGGATGACCAACTCGAGGTCGAGCGCGGCCAGCGCATCCATCAAGATGCGCAGCTGCGTTGTAGGTACACCGGCTTCCAGCTTCGAGACCGTCGCTTGACGCGCATGCATCTTCTCACCGAGGCCACCCTGGGTGAGCTTCTTCTGCCGCCGGTAGCGCCTGATCCCGGCGCCGATTTGCTGGGGGGTGCGGGCAATCGTATCCATAAGCTAGCATACGCAAACGCGTATATACCGTCAATATACGCGCCCGCGAATATCTACTGATTATACGTTTCCGCGTATGCTTAATACGCAACTGCGTATGCCACGCGATCTATCTCATTTCTGAGATCGCAGTCTGGCGTACGTCGCTTTGATCAGCTCGTCCAACGCCGCAGTGGCGTTCTCGTTGAGATTGGGATCTTCGCGCAGGATGGACGAGATCTGGGTCAAGGGGCTGGCCGCGCCGAAAGCGACTTTCCGCTGCCCCAAGCGGTCAGCCGGCAGGCCAAGCCATTGCGTAAGAGCTGCCAAACTGCCGACATCGGGACGCCTTCCCTGGGACAAACGCGTTGGGGTTGAGGCACTTACACCGGCGGCAATCCGGGTCAGGGCGGAGGTCATAGCGGTGGCCCCGACAAGCCCGTTAGTCCGTTCGTCGTCGAAAAACCGGTCACGGTCGAGGACGAGAAGCAGACCGGCCATCAAACAGGCGGCGATTGCGCAGCACGTTCCGATCCAGCTCGACTTCGTGCTGAGCATCGAGCGCGTCGGCGGCAAGACCGAGCTGATCGAGCGGCATGATGCCTAGTGATCGGCACCATCACCGGAATGGTCAGCTGCATCGGCAGCGAGATGATCAGCGAGCCAATCACGTGATTCGGCATGCCGACGTATCAGCAGCAGCACCGGCACGCCCGTCGCCGATGATGCGCGAGAGAGCCTCATCGACATGTCGAATTGGCATCACGGCGTTGGCGAGGCCGTCGGCTTCGCAATTGAAACGCGCGCCAGAAGACCTTCCTTGCCTCCCGTAAGCCCGTACTCCTCTGCCGGCTTGCCGTCGAGTTTGGCCGCTTCGGCTACGCCCTTCGCGAGCATGTCGAAAGTGTCGTGCGAAAGACGCAGGGCGCCAACACCAAGCCGTCGTCGCCATCTGGCTCCGCGTTCCCACGCTTCCATCCACGCAAAGCCTAGGTCGCTACTACGTTTGACGGCATTGAATGCTTGAATGAGCGCGCCAGCCTGGTTGATGTCCTTTTTGGCCTTATCCGCAAAGAACACATTCCGTTTGGTCGCGATGATCAGTTTGTGGACGGCGTAGCGCTCCGGGGCCGGTACAAGGACCGGCACGCCGGCGTCGTGCAAGACCACAGAGCGGATGGGCTCATGGATCAGGTAGTCTAGGAACCGCAAAACCTGCGCCCCTACAGACGGCCCCAATGAAGGCATCTGCGTCAGTCTGGAGGAGTAGTCCTCGTCGCCACGGTTTGGTGTAAGGAATTCGACCTTGAAGCCGGTGGCATTGGCAAAACCGCTGAACAGCTTGGTTTCATCGGGGGAGAATGAGGGCGCAAATGTCGGATCCACCTTTTTCAGGATCTCTTCGATGTCGGGCATGCTTTCATCGATCGAGATCGAGATGCCGTAGAATTTCGCGATGTCCAAATCCTCGGTCGTCACGAGCTCGTCGGGCAGCTTGACGCCGAGTACGCCGCTGTATGTCTGATAGGCCATCGAACCGACGAGCGTGGCGCGAAG
This sequence comes from Bradyrhizobium sp. CCBAU 25338, assembly GCF_028128965.1. Lineage (NCBI taxonomy): Bacteria > Pseudomonadati > Pseudomonadota > Alphaproteobacteria > Hyphomicrobiales > Nitrobacteraceae > Bradyrhizobium > Bradyrhizobium sp. CCBAU 25338. The sequence continues at coordinate 132,922 of NZ_LFKY01000002.1, read as the reverse complement.
CCGGAAAAGTCCCGCGCGCGCGAGTTCGTTGACGACGAGACCTTCCATGTGGGGAGGGGCAGGGTAGCCGGCCCGCCTCAACTTCGCTGCCAGCTCGCGTCGCGCGCGATAGCCAATCTTGGTGCGCTGGAAAGCTTCCGCGCGTTTGGCAATCTCGGGATCATCGGCCGGACCGACATATTTGAGGGTCGTCTTCGTCGGTCCGTCGCCACCGGAGGGCTCGTAGGCCTTGTAGTAATAGTATTCGCGGTTGGCTCGCTTCTGTTTGAGAAAGGTCCCGTTTTCCGGGAAGTTCTCGTCGAAATCCGCGTCGGTCGCCTTTTGAACCAGGTCGGAGAACATGACTTGGTCGATGTTGGAAAACTGCTTCATAGGTTTTTGTTACCATTTTGGCGAAGTGGTAACAATGGCTTTGTATCCATCCTGCCAAAATGGTAGCAAAGCCTTTGTATCCACTTCGCCATAATGGTAACAACAATGGATTCAAGGGCTTGAGCCGATTGTTCCGCTTCCAGGGTCCGAAATCTACCTCCCGATCCAACTTTGGAGCCTCGACAGGGATCGAGCTGCCAAGCTATATTAGAACATACTAGGAACAAACCTTCCGGTTGTATTTTCAAGACCCACTCTCAATAACAATGTTGTCCGGCACATCATGCGTTTAGTGTCGCCAACTCAAGATAAAGTCGGGCCCAGGAGCCGCGTCATTGACCTTGTTTCGCCATTTGCATGACGACGCGTTTTTGGCCTTTTCGCGCGATCACAAGCACCTGTACGCGGCCTGTCTGCTCGACCTCCATGAACGCTTCTTTTCAGGCGCGCCGTCGTTTCCGACGCCGCAGCAGGTCGTCCATGCCGTCTACGACGTCATGCGTGCCAACCCCGTCCTCTGGAACGAGGGCGATGATTTCGGCAGCCTGCCGGAAATGATCTCCGCGGGACGCCGCCGGATCCGGAAGGCCGACGTCGCGCTCGCTTCCGAGAAGGGCGACAAGGCGCTCGGTCTTGCCCGACAACTGTACGCCCGGCTGCTCGCCTGGGGATGGCTTGAAGAGGAGGAATACGGGCTTCGCGTCACCGTGGACATGGCTATGGGATCGCTGCTCGTCATCCAGCGGCTCGCGAGCCTCAACAAGGATCTCTCGCAGCGATTCGGCGGCTTGATCGTGCAAATCCGCCTCAACCTGGAGGCCGTCGAAAAACTGAGGCCCGAGATCACCGACCGCAAACAGCGCGAAGCCGCGCTCGCCGTCCGCGAGGCGCGCAATCAGGCCGACCAGTTCACTAAGAGCCTGCGGGCCATTCTGGCCGACCTGAAGCGCGTCCGACGGACCGTCATGGAGTCGAAAACAGTCGCTACCCGGCTGGAAGCCTTTTTCGAGGAGTTCGTCGAACAGCTTCTGCTGAAGGATTTCGAGTCCATCCTCACCGTCAACCATCCGTACCGCTTCCGCGACGCCATCGTCGATCTCGCGCGGAGGATCTCCTACACCCCTGAGACCATGCAGGTCCTTGCCGAGGAGTACACAGCTTCCAGCATGGCAGCCGACATCGAGGACGGTCGAATGGCCGCGGCCGACGACCTGCTGGCCATCGAAAGCATCTTCGATCAGATCGGGGAGATGTTTGGTAGGATCGAGGCCTTCCGCAGGCAGCTCGAAGCCAGGGTCCGCAACACCATTAAGTACGCCGAGCGGGGCGGCCAGGGACTCGTCGGCCGGGCTAGCGATCTGGTTCGGCGGCTGGATGCCCTACTGCGGGACGGCACACACCACAACGCGACAATCGAATGGAGCATCGAGCCGCTGCGGTCGCCCTGGTCGGAGCACCATCAGGCGCCGGCCAGGCAGCCGCGCCGTCCCGTCGAAGCAAGGGAGCTCGCCGAGCCGCCGTCGGACCCGCTGTACGAACTGCGCAAGAAGCTCCGCCTCGAGTACATCGCGCGCATCGCGCCCCGCCCGGAGGATGTCAGACGATTCCTCGAGGGCCAGGTGCCGCCCTTCGCGACCAGGGAAGCCCGCTTCATGGAAATCGATACTGTGGACGACTTTCTCGCCTTCGATTGCGCCCGCCGATATGCGCTGACGGGCGAGATTCCGGTGCAGGTCGCGGCCGGGTTCGATCTCGAACCGTGCCCCGACACGCCACCACACGACAGCGAATGGCTCCGTTGCGCAAACTTCCTGGTCAAGCGATCGGGCGCACTCCGGAAGGCGAGCGTGGCTCATGCTCAGTGAATTCGAAAACGTCGAGCGCTCCCTCGGCGCGGAAAAGGCAGCCGACCTCCGCAAAGCGCTGCACTTCCTGCTACGGCGGCAGTTCGTGTTCGCGGGAGATCCCCGGACCGGGACAGTCTACAGCACGATCATGGATGGCCGCTTCCGCGACGTGGTCGACGGATTCTTCGATAGTTGCGGATACCGCGTCCATCGCGATCCGGAGGCGCAGTGGGCCGGCATCGTCGCGATGGACGAGGACGTGCCGCTGCCCCGGATGAAGCTCGATGAAACAATCGTCATGCTGGTGCTGGCGGCGTACTGGCAGCAGGAGGTGAACGTCGGAGCGGTCGAGGACCGGGCCGTCGTTGTCGCCACCTTGAACGACCTGTTTGACCGGTACCGCGAGATGGCGCAACACGGCGGCGGAGGCGCGATCTCGCCCGCCCGCTTCCGAGACATCCTGCGCGAGGCCGCCCAACGCAGTTTGGTCGAGATCGGTGATTTTGACGACGAGCAGCAGGACTGCGAGATCAGGATCCGTCCGATGATTAAGCTGATCAGTGGCGGCGATGCCCTCCAACGGCTTGAGCGCTACGTCCGTAGCGAGGAGGCGCGGTTTCCGCAGCCCGCAGGAGACGAGGCATGATAGAGCTACGCCACCTGACGATGGTGAACTGGCACCTGTTCGACGTCGCCGACATCGACGTGACAGGACACGTCGGGGTCCTGGGCGAGAACCGGTCCGGAAAATCCACAATCCTCGACATGGCGCAGGTCGTTCTCACAGGCGCGAGCCGGCGGTTCTTGCGCCTGAACGCGGTCGCCGGCGACAGCGGAAAATCGCGCAGCGGCTCGAAGCGCAGCGTCGTGGACTACTGCCTCGGGACGCTCGGCGAAGACCAGCGTCGGCGCGACGAGGCGCGCACCTACATCGCGCTAGGTTTCGAAGACACGGAAGGCGCCCGCCCACCGGTCACGATCGGCATGGCACTTGAGGCGCGCAAGTCCGACAGCAGGGAGACCGTGCTGGCACTTTTCGTCGCCGTCGGGACCGTTCTGAGCTCCAAGGACTTCATCGAACAGCGAGGAAAGTCGCAATTCCCGGCGCCGTGGGAGGACGTGCGCGCCCGGATCCTCGCGGCGGTCGGCGATGGCAACTTCGTCAATCATCGCGACCGGGCGAGCGACTACGTCCGTGAGTACATGCGCCATCTTCTGCCGCATTCGCCCTATGGCGAGCAGAACGCCAGCGCCCTGCAGAAATCAATCGTCAACGCGATGACGCTCGACCACAACCAGACGGCGACGCAGTTCGTGCGGAACTACATCCTCGAAGACAGTCCGATCGGCATCAAGGAGCTGCGCGAGTCGATCCAGACATACCGCAACATCAGCGAAACCATCCGAAAGATGCGCCTCAGGCTCGAAGCCCTGAGGGCGCTTCGGGTCGTCCTCGGCACGCTTGAAGAGGCGCTCGAGACCAAGTTCAGGGAGGAGTGGATCGCAAAACGCGCGACTTGGCTCGCGGCGCGCGCGACAAACCTGGACTTCAAGACCAAGCGGCGTACCGAGATGGCGCGCCGGGACGCGGCAGCAAAAGAGCTCGAATTCATCGACGACGACGTCAAGGCCATCGATAACGAGATCGAACGTCTCACGGCCGCGATCGCCGAGCACGATGCCAAGACCGGCAGAAAGTCCCTGCAGCAGACCGCCGATGTGGCCGGGCAGGCGGCGCACCGCGCCTCGGCGGACTTCAAGGCTCGCATGGAGAACATCCGTCGCCTGGAGCCGCTACGCGCGATGTGCGCGGACGGTTTCGAGGACTTCGTTCCTGCTCTTGAGCGTCTTGTGACCGCCACCGCCGGGGCCGACATCGGGGGCGTCTCCAACGAGGTCACCGCGGCCGAGAAATCCTTCGCGGCAAGCGGCGCCAAATGGCTGCCGAAGATCGACGAAGCGCGTCAGACGATCATCGCGGAGCTTTCCGGGCTCCGAGGCCGGCGCGACGAGGTGCTCGAACGCATTCGACAGCACGCGGCGGGAGGGGCGCGCGCCTATCTTGGCGACGACACTGAACTTCTCTGCCGCAGGCTGCGGCAGAAGGGAATGGTCCCGCGCGTGCTCTGCGACATCGTCGAAGTCGCCGAACCAGAGTGGGTGGGAGCCGCCGAGGCGCTCCTCGGCCGCGACCGGGAAGCTGTGTTCGTGGACAGAGCGGATATCAGCGCCGCCACGTCAATCTTCAAGGAAGGTCGCCGCGAGTTTCGCCACGCATCGCTCGTGAGCCTAAACAAGCTCGAGCAGTTCAGGGTCAAGCCGGAGCGCGGCACTTTCCCCTCGATCTTCCGGAGCCAGGATCCGGATGCGATGGCCTTCATCATGCGCCGCTACGGCACGGTTCGCCTCGCGGACACGCTCGACCAGTTCAACAGGCCCGGCCGGGCTATCATGAAGGACGGGCTCTACGATGACGGACTCGTAAGGACCCATCGCTGGATCGAAGCCTCGCAGCACAAGATTGGAAAGGCGGCCCAGGCGAACGCCCTGCGCTCCCTGCAGGATCAGGCCGACGAACTGGATCGGCTCCAAACGGAAAAGAGCAAGCAGGCCCAGGCGGCAGAGCAGGCCTTCGCCGCTCTGAAGAATATCTGCGAGGGACGTGACGATCTGAGGGCTTGCGCCGCTGCCTTCGCAGCCGCGCAGACCGAGATCGCCGAAGCCCAGGCGAGGCTCGAAGCGCTCGACGGCGCGGGCGACGGCGGGCTTCGCGACAAGAAACGAGCGCAACAGAACCTAAAGGTCAAGAGGCTCGACGAACGAAAGATCCAGCAGAAGGCGTTCGGCGAGCATGACGGTGAGGTCAGGTCGGCGGAGAGGAGGCTCGGAGAGGGCGAAAACGTGCCCGGCTCCGAGCTCAGCCTGCGGGTCGCCCGCTCGATCTATCGCAAGACCTTCCCGCTATACTCCGCCGCGAAGGGCAGGATCGTGTACCGCGAGCGCCTCGATGCCGCAGCCCAGAAGGGCTTCGCGGAGAAACACCGCGCTATCGCCGACAGAGCGCTCAAAGATGCCGACGCTTCGGACGCCGAACGTCTCCGGATCGAGCGACGGGTCCGCGAACTCCTTTACGATTACTTCGACCAGTTCGGGATGAGCTCGCAAGTCGGCGCGGAGAGCGAGCCGCTGCGGGAGGTGAAGCCATGGATGGAACAGCTCATCTCGGATATCGAATCCAATGAGCTGCGCCAGTACGAACGGCAGGCGCGTGATGCGGCGGAAAAAGCCTCTACCCTGCTGCGCGGCGAGTTCATCAACGCGCTCACGGCCCGGATCGGAAAGATGGAGCGGGAACTGCAATCGTTGAACCGTAGCCTCTACGCACATCCGTTCCATAACGAGCGATATTCATTCCATCGCACCCAGATGGTGGAATTCCAGCCCATCCTGAAGATCATCGAGATAGCCAAAACCTCTCCGGAGGCGCTCGATATGCTGTTCCGGGGCGACGTGCCCGATGACTTCCCGCACAAGGATACGATCGTCGCACTCGAGGCGCTGCTCGAGGACCCCGACAAGGATTTCACCCAGTTCGAGGACTACCGCAACTTCTACACCTTCGAGATCCACATGGAGGATGTTGCCACCGGCCGCTCGACCCGCTGGGAGCAGCGGCGCGGCACCGGGTCTGGCGCTGAACAACAGGTGCCTATCTACGTTGCCATCGGCGCTTCGCTGGCCGCCGTCTACGGCAGCGCGGAGCGTCGTGCCGGCAAGCCCGCCGGTTTCGCCCTGGCCATGTTCGATGAGGCCTTCTCCAAGATGGACGGCAAGAACCAGCGGCAGATGATGAGCTTTTACAAAAATCTCGGCCTGCAGTTCGTGATTGCTGCGCCATTCGAGAAGCGGGTCGCCGTGCTCGAGCACATGGACACCATCGTGGAGGTGGACCGGATCGGCGAGCAGTCCAGGGCTACCGTGGTGGAACTGAAAGAGAAGGCCAAGCGCGAGCTGATGGCCATCGATCCGGACCTGATGTCCGAAGATGAGCTCGCCAGCCGTCTGGCCGCCGAGTAGCCATGGCTCGGCGTTTCACGGATGCGATCGGCCTGTTGAACGACCTGCTCAACCGCTTCGAGGCCGGGGCCGCAAGCCCGATCGCCCACCCGGACTACCCCGCCTTCCCATCAGTAGTCGCGGCGGACGCCTTCCTGAAACAGATCAGGGAAGCCGAAAGTGCCGGCGCGGTCTCCATTCGCTGGGGGCGTGGCGCGAACCGAGACCAAGTGGCGCACGTGCGGTTGGTCTCGGCGGAGATCTTATACCGATATCTCGGCCGCACCCCGGCCTCACGCATCGCGGAGCATGCCGCCGTGCGGCTTGTAGCCGGGGCGGCGCTGCACGAGTCCCTGAAGAACAGCGGCTCTCAAATCGCAGAGGTGTGGGCGCGGGGTAAGACGTGGCATGGATTCGGTTCGTCCGACGTCGACACGCTGCGCCACGCATTCGTTCTCGCCCAGGCGATCCTCGATAACAAGCATCTGGACGTCGACTACAAAACTTTCTCGCGACGTACGGTGGGGCACAGCAAGATACTCGAGCGCATCGAGGGTGCCGTGGTCCGACTTTTGAGCGGCATGATGGACTTTCCGCCTGGCGCCCGCCCCCGCGAGGCACTGCGAGCGATCGGGCTGGAGCGCTTCGCGCCGCCCCTGCTGATCGCGGGCAAGATCGACCTCGGCGGAGCCGATCTTTCCAGAATATCTCCGCATTATCTCGGAATCACTCCCAAGGAAGCAGATCGCGTCCGGTTCCGGGAGCCGCCGGCCTACGTTTTAACGATCGAAAACTTCGCAAGCTTCAACCGGCACATCGCCGAGGCGGACCCCGGCCGATTAGGAACGACCATGTATGTCGGCGGGTACCCCTCGCTTGCCACCCAGCAGGCGCTGCGGACAATCGCAGGATTGGTATCCGAACAGACGCCGATCTTTCATTGGTCGGACATCGATCCGGACGGCACCTGGATCTTTCACACCATCGAGTGCGCCGTCGATCGACCGATCCGTCCCCACCTCATGAGCGTCCAAGTTGCCGAGCGTTTGGGCCAAGTGCCCTTCAAGAAATCGGCACCCGCTCGATGTCCACCGCACTCCGGTATCGCAGCTCTGGCAGCGTACCTGGCCAAAGATGGAGCCAAGACGCTCGAGCAGGAAGAACTCGATCCAGTCCTGCCAGAGTTTCATTAGAATATGCGCGCGGACGCTCGTGGTTGCGGGTTTGGCTGTCTCGCTCAAGACGTCGTTTGTTTCAAGCGCGACAACAGCACCGTCTGCAACTACGTGCTGCGGTAAAACCGACATCGTTTCTTCATAAAAACGCTCAACCGGCATTGGCATGCCGGTTGCTTGAAAATGTACGAAACCAGCTGTGACTATGATGCTCGTTCAGCATCCGGTTGAGGTATTCAGATGAAAGTTGTCCGCTTGATCGATGGTAGAGGTCTCCCCATGCGCTTTCCCAACGTGCTCCTGCCTTCGCGAACTCTGCCATCTTCGGATCGCGCTCCGGTTTGCCGGGCAGAAGCCGATTGTCAGTAAGGGGGCTCGCAACGAATGGTGGTTCTCAACAAGAACGCCAGCGTAAAAGGCGTCCTCAGGACGATCGCTTGGCATCGCTTTAGCCCATGGCTCAGGGTGGGGCATCCGCGACATGCGGAGCCTGCGTTCTTGAAGCTAAGTGCCCGCCTTGCATCGGGGCTTGCAGATGGTCAATGAGCTAATGCAGAACGATTGGGATCTTGAGAAAATACTCAGGCAACAGGACGAGCTCAAGGTCAAGCTGCTTCGCGCCCAATCGGTTGTCGCCGAATGTAAGGCAGGATTGGCGTATCTGGAGCGGAGGCTTGAGCGTCGAGCGGTCTCATCGTCGATCGATGAACGCCAGCGCAGCTCTGCGCCAAACAATTCAATACGCAACGCACGACCGCCCAAATCCCGAACCGTCGATGATCCTGTTGACCCGGATGCAGCCGTGGCGTTTCCGCCTCGATCATGGGACCGTTGAAAGCTGCCGCCGCGCACGTTGACGGCGACAGGTTTGGTCACGGACCTGGCGAAGATCTGCCGCAAGGCCGGGATCAGCCAGGCGACCTATTTCAACTCGAAGAAGAAGTATGACGGTCTGCTGCCGACCGAGATGCGCCGACTGAAGCAGCTCGAGGAGAACGGCAAGCTGAAGAAGCTGGTCGCGGACCTGTCGCTCGACAAGGAGATGCTGCAGGACGTGATCCGCCGAAAGCTATGAAGCCTGGTCGGAAGCGCATGCTGGTCGACGCGGTCCGCAGCGAATGGCAGGTCTCGATCCGCAGGGCCTGTGACGCTCTCGAATTTGACCGCTCGACCTACCACTACAAGTCCCGTCGCTCCGGCCAGGCTGCCCTCGAACAGAAGATCAAGGAGATCTGCCATGTGCGTATCCGCTACGGTTATCGTCGTGTTCACGTCTTGCTGCGTCGTGAAGGCTGGCGCCATGGCCAGAACAAGACGCGGCGGATCTATCGCGAATTGGGCCTGCAACTACGCAACAAAACACCCAAGCGCCGGGTCAAGGCCAAGCTGCGCGATGATCGCAGGCCGGCCACACGGTCGAACGAGACCTGGACGATGGACTTTGTCCATGACCAGTTGGCGAGCGGACACAAGCTTCGCGTCCTTACGATCATCGATACCTTCTCCCGCTTCTCGCCGGCGCTGGCGCCACGGTTCACCTTCCGCGGCACCGACGTGGTGGGGTGTTGGAAAGGGCCTGCAAGGAAGTGGGATTCCCGGCAACGATCCGCGTCGATCAAGGCAGCGAGTTCGTGTCGCGAGATCTTGACCTGTGGGCCTACCAGCGCGGCGTCACGCTGGACTTCTCGCGGCCCGGCAAACCGACCGACAACGCGTTCATCGAGGCCTTCAACGGCCGCTTCCGGGCCGAATGCCTCAACGCTCACTGGTTCCTGTCGCTTGCGGATGCCCAGGAAAAAGTGGAGACTTGGCGCAGATATTACAACGAAGAACGGCCCCATGGGGCGATCGGCAATCGACCGCCGATTTTGCTGCAAACCCACCTCGGCGCGACCAGCCCGCCAACGTGACAGCGGCGCAAAACTCTAGTTCTGGGTGGTCCAAAGTTCGGTCTCGCTACAACCCCAACGGGGACTCTACCTGCGGCTGGATGAAACTTCGGTGGCAGGTCATGTCGCGAACGGTATGAGCGTGACGCCGTCGCTGAAAACTGAACTCACGCGGAGATTGTGTCGGCTGTGGCCTTCAGCCGCTTGGCGGCTGCGTGGTCGAATTGGAGCGCTGATTGCTGCCGCCTTCTGTGATCCTATGATTCGTGAGTTGCGCGCGTTGTTGTCCAACCGTTGGCTCCTGCACCATGGGGCCGGGACCATCGTCGCACAGATCAAAAGCCCAGATCTGACCCGTTCGATTCTCGCAATTTTCTTGCCGGAGATATCGATCATCTGCTCAATCTTGCCGAGATGCAGCCTGCAGTGAGCGCAATCGGTAATGAAGCTCTCGGCATGTAGGTCACTCGTGCCCGTCGCGACGGTGCGTCCGAAAAGGACCTGGAGGCTATATCTTCACTCATCGGACATTTAGATCCGACACAGCTATCCGACGAATGTCTGCTGGCGGTCGCGCTTGATGAGTGCTTGCCGATCTACATGCGTCTGGAAGCTTTCGCCCTTCGTTCCACACCAGTGGACCCGCGAGCCATGCAGCAACAATTTGAAGTGACCGCAAACCGAAGATGCTACCAGGAGGCGCGGCAGACCTCTGTCGGCCACAAAGCAGTACGTTCTATCCTTGAAAGGCCCGCCCTATGGTCCATTGTCCTTAGTCCTAGGACAAAGGACGGAAGCGAATTTGTATGAAAAGTCAAGACCTTGTTGTATTGCTTAAGCTCGTGAGCCTTGAGTAGGCCAAGAATGAGCGCGATGCGCATCCTGGGGAGGCTGCGTATCACGCTGACCCTTACTCAGTACGCAGCCTGGAATCAGCCCTTGGTATCAGCAAGACAGAGATCAATGCCTCGATCAACCGGAGCCTTTCGTCGGGACTTGCAGTCAAAGATCGGGAATCCGGCCACGCAAAGCCTAACCGCCGCAATCTCCATAATTTTGTGGTGCACGGATTGAAGTTCGTTTTTCCGGCTAAACCGGGTGCGATGACCCGGGGCATCCCCACCGCCTTTGCAGCCGCCCCCCTTAAAAATCTGCTTATCAGCGCAGGAGAGTACATTTATGTCTGGCCGTACGCAAAAGGCAAAGACATGGGGCAGGCGGTAGAACCGCTGTACAAAAGCGTACCCCAGGCCATTCAAAAAGACGATCGTCTGTATGAATATCTGGCCCTTATCGATGGTGTCAGGCTTGGAAATCAAAGGGAGGCTGGGTTCGCGGCCGAGCGTCTATCGGAAAGGCTTCTCAGAAAATGACCACCGTTAAAGGCGGTCATGAGGATTTTGACCATTTCCTCGGCGGGAATATCAAGGGACCTGAAGGCCGGGTCGATATTGTACGAGAGCGCTTTGTCGCCATAGGCCAGAGCGATGCTGGCGAGTGAGAGGGGAATGGAGATCAACTGGCGCAGTGAGCAAGGAAAGAGGACGCGCGATAACCGGGATTGCGGGGGAGTCGGAGTGCGCGCCGATGCCGTGTTATTTCTCCTTAATGTCGTAGATTGGTACGTCGCCACAGACGAAGCCGCAACGATAGAAAGCCTCAGCGCGTAGTTGCGCCGCGCTCATCGCAGTTTATCTCCGCGGTTTCCGCGCGACAGCGCGAGCTACGTGCTCACCCACTTAGCGAACAAAGGGACGGCGCTCGTTATGCATGCTGGCGATTGTATGTTAGGAAGCCGCGAGCAAACCGGCGCGGTACATTGGTTCACCAAGCCGCATACGCTGGCCAATCCGATAGGTGAAGTCCCGTTTGACGAGATTGCCAGGAGTCCTGCCAGTCCGGCATCGCGTGAATGATACTGGCTGACGATGTCTCCCAAGCGGTCGGCTCCGCCGAGGTCGATCTTGCCCGCGATCAGCAGGGGCGGCGCGAAGCGCTCCAGCCCGATCGCTCGCAGTGCCTCGCGGGGGCGGGCGCCAGGCGGAAAGTCCATCATGCCGCTCAAAAGTCGGACCACGGCACCCTCGATGCGCTCGAGTATCTTGCTGTGCCCACCGTACGTCGCGAGAAAGTTTTGTAGTCGACGTCCAGATGCTTGTTGGCGCGGAGAGCGAGCCGCTGCGGGAGGTGAAGCCATGGATGGAGCAGCTCATCTCGGATATCGAATCCAATGAGCTGCGCCAGTATGAACGGCAGGCGCGGGATGCGGCGGAGAAGGCGTCCACCCCGCTGCGCGGCGAGTTCATCAATGCGCTCACGGCCCGAATCGGAAAGATGCGGTCCTGGAGGTGTCGGCTAACGGCGGTCAACTTAAGTCCGGACGTCAGGCGGAGCGTTGCCGGTGCGAATGCAATCCAGTCGTCAGCTTTTCGAAAGCTTCTCCGAATACGCACAGCCCACTGATCTCAGGACGGGAGGCTGGCGTGGACTCGCACAATTTCGCTATATCCAATGCTGCCTCTCCGCCATCGGGACAGCAAGCCGTTCTAGACGATCAGCAAGCGAACCAGGCGGAAGAAGATGCCTTTGAGCAACAATTGGATCCAGCACGCGTGGCCGATCGAATCGGCCTTGCCCGGCGCCCCGGTCGCAAACCGCGGTTGAATGTCTCGCGCGAGGATCATGATTACATTCAGCTCGCTAACACGCTCTTGAAGCAGAACAAGCGCGTAGGTATGGCCTTGCGGCCGCTTCAAGAACAGCGCGGGGGTTCAACAGCAGCAGTCAGGGTCAGGCGCTTGCGTGCTTCGGCTCCGGGCCGTACTGGGCGCGCGCCAGTTGCTCGAAGTGACGCTGATGCGCCGCTTAGCGAACCCCTCAACCAGCAGCCGGCAAAGCTTCTGCGGTGTCTAGTGCAGTGAGCGCCCTGTCGGTTCTTGTGGCCGGGTGTTTTCGGTCGAATAAAGCGCAAAGGGTGCGCCTGCGCGGGCCACTGACGCGCGCGACGGCTCGATCGAGCTAGCGCTCCAGACCAGACAGGGCCGGGGCGGGGATGCGTGACAAAGTACGAGGAGGTCAATGACAAAGCGTTTTCGCAACTGCGCCCTACTGTCCACACTTATCTCCATGGTTGTCGTCCCCGCCGCGAAAGCGCAAGACCGCCGGATTATCACCGAACCTGTTGCACCTCATACGGTGTGCGATCGCCCCGTTCCGTCTGGCAAGGAAGATACGACCACGTTGCAAGATGCAATCGACCAATGCCACTCCGGGGCCGCTGTGTATTTAGGGCGTGGCGAGTTCCGGTCGGGCCCACTTGAGATGAAATCGGGCGTGACCTTATGGGTGGGGCGCGGTGCGATCCTGACCGCCATCCCCGAGCCTGCTGCTTACGACAAAGGCCTCGGACAATGTGGTCGCGTTGCAGGCAAGGGTGACGGTTGCCGGCCGTTTATCAGCTTTTCCAAAACGCGTGGCGGTGGCATCTACGGGGAGGGCATCATCGATGGTCAGGGCGGCGCAACGATTGGCGGCGGAGCGGAAACTTGGTGGCAGCTGGCGCGCCGCGCCCAAGCGGAGGGCGGCAACCAGAACGCGCCGCGCTTGATCCAGATCGATCATGCGCAGGATATTACGCTGTCCGGTGTCACCTTGCGCAACTCTCCGAATTTTCATGTCGCGATGAACCGGGTCGAAGGTGCCACGTTTTGGGGCCTCACGATCGATTCACCGGCGGATGCCCGCAATACGGATGGTATCGACCCTGGCGCCAGTCAGGATGTAACCATCACCCATAGCTCGATCCGTACGGGTGACGACAACGTCGCAATCAAGGCCGGCGACAATGGCTCGAGCAGCCATATCTCGATCATTGATAATTATTTCGGCTGGGGGCATGGCATGTCGATCGGCAGTGAGGTGAATTCCGGGGTCAGAGACATATTGGTGCGTAATCTGACGCTCGATGGTACGACGTCGGGCCTGCGCATCAAGAGCGATGTTAGTCGAGGCGGTCTCGTCGAGAGCGTGACTTATGAGTACGTGTGCCTGAGGGGCAACCGGTGGCCGCTAGCTTTCGATACAAAATATGATCCGCGCGCACAAGGCACGAGGGTTCCGGTCTATCGGCAAATTGTTCTCCGTCACGTGCATGGCGATACTGGTGTGTTGCTGATGCGCGGCTTAGACGAGGGGCATAAACTTGACGTGACACTCGAAGATGTCCGGTTTGCCAATTCCGCGACTTGGCAGGTTGAACATGTCAAGGTCACCGCAAATCACTCTGACGTATCGCCGCCGCTGCCCGGCCGAGCTACACAACCGCTGCGCGGATCGGAGGTATGTTCCAGGGCATTCCGCGATGGCAATCGGTAAGCACTACCCCCGGCGCCGAACTCAGGTGGTGAGTTCCGCGTCCGGGCCGGGCACTGGTGTTGACGAAGGTCGGCCTTATGTCCCGAGTTGGTTGCAATTGGCCGACGATTGCGGAGGGCCGAAAAATGCGAAGGTGACGTGCAGGTTCTGATTTGGTGATGAAAATCTCTTGTCCAATGTGACGGCTATCCTGCTGAGATACGCTCTATCGACTGCGTCGAGCGTGCCGCTGGCTCAACGAGTGTAGGATCCATGCGTATTTTCGTTTCCTCCGCTGTGCTTCTGGCGGGATGTTTCTGCATCCCCGCGGCGTGCGCTGAGCCACTGTTGGTGTCGCATGCCGGAAGTGCAGACTATCACTCCGTGCAGCAGGCCATCGACGCATTGCCGGCGGAAGGCGGAGATGTCCAGATCGCGCCAGGCATCTATCGCGAGAAGGTCAAAATCTCCAAATCCGGTGTTCATCTCTCAGGGACTGGTAGCAATCCGGAGGATACCGTTATTGTGTATGGCGACAGCGCGATCAACGTAGGAGGAACCGCCCGCTCGGCTACGCTGGATGCCACTGGCGATGACTTTCGGCTCGAGAACCTGACCATCCAGAACGACTACGCCCTCAATCCGGTCAATCCACCCTCGCAGGCGGTCGCGCTGTCCCTTACCGGAGACAGGGACGTCGTTACGCGTGTCCGCTTGCTCGGAGCCCAGGACACGCTGTTTGCCGGCAAGGGACCAAACGGCAGAATGTCACGGCAATACTTCTCGAACTGCTACATCGAAGGGCACGTCGATTTCGTATTTGGCAACGCCAAGGCCTGGTTCCGGCGGTGTGAGTTACACGGCATCGCCAATCAAGCGGTCGTCTTTACCGCTCAGAGCAAGGCTGCACCGGATGAGGACAGCGGCTATGCTTTTGATCATTGCACCTTAAGTGCCGACCCTGCCGCGCGCTATATCGCGCTTGGCCGCCCCTGGCGGCCGTACGCCACAGTGGTCTTCCTGTGGACAAAGATAGAAGCACAGGTCATTGCGGAAGGCTGGCGCGAATGGACTCCCGGCAAGACCAACAACTTGAGCACCAGCTATTATGCCGAATATAGATCCTTCGGGGTCGGGGCTAATCCCTCAGGGCGCGAACCTCACTCCCATCAACTGACAGATGGCCAAGCCGCGAGATGGTCGCTGGGAGCGTTCTTCGGGGGTGCCACAGATTGGCTGCCAATGGAACCATATCGATGGAAGAAAAAGCAAACGCTCACGGTGGGGGGACGACGGCGATCCTCGGATGAATGATGGAGGCGAGCGGACATAATTGAGAGTGGTGTGCAGCAACGAAACTGCTGGGAGTGTGAGGGGCAGCGCTTCGGCTGTTACGCCACTTTTAAGAGAGCTCGTTAAGACGCTCCATCTGCCAGCGCGCGTTACATCGGATCGCGGCTGAGTGAACCCGGCCGTGATGCTTGAATTCCTCGCACAAGCGACGGGCGATCCATCGGTCTTATCGGTTTACGAATTTCG
Source organism: Bradyrhizobium sp. CCBAU 25338 (assembly GCF_028128965.1). Classification (NCBI taxonomy): domain Bacteria; kingdom Pseudomonadati; phylum Pseudomonadota; class Alphaproteobacteria; order Hyphomicrobiales; family Nitrobacteraceae; genus Bradyrhizobium; species Bradyrhizobium sp. CCBAU 25338. Next base: position 117,691 of record NZ_LFKY01000002.1, on the reverse strand, counting down.
GCGATTGGAACAGGCCTGCGAAGAGCTGCGAAAAATTGGAGTGCCCCGTCCTGTCGCCAGGCGGCGCCCATGCGAGGCTGTTAATCGCGGAGCAATGTCCTGATCTCGTCAGCTTTCCGAAAGGTTGCGGCTACAACAATCGACAATCGTTTTCTTCGTAGACGATCTGCTACCAGGCAGTACCGATTGCTGTAGGGCTTATACAAACATGAGGAGAGCAGGGTGGATCCGGTTGACCCATTCTTCGATTTAGGAGCCTGGATGCGGGAGTACGCCGCGCTGCAGGGGCGGACCGCGCAGCGAGGGGACAACTTAAGTGAGCACGGTGATTTTGAACGGCAGCTGGAGGGTTTGCATCTCGATCCCTCTGATGAGAGCAAGTCAAGTTCGCCTGATCGGGCTCCCAAAGGAGAGGGGCGAGCAGTCGGGCGGGAGAATTTCGGCGGGTCGATGCGGGTGCCGCCGCACTCGGCTTTTAGAGAGAGTGCGCTGGGCGACAGGCGCCGGAGCGTAGACATTCCCAGCTTTCAGCTTCCCGCTTCGGCGCAAGTGCCGCAGCCTAGTTTGCGAGATGATCTGTTCAGCAGCGCTCGCTACAGCTTTCCGTACGCAGAGTCTGCCGCGTCGGCCAAGAGCGGAAAAAACGGCGGATTATGGTCACGCTTCAAGTCGGGAGTCGGCAAGGCTTTTGGCGGGAGCAGCAGCGAAAAGTCCTCGCGCGACGCGGGACAGGCGGACACCTTTTCCACGAATCTTCGCATTGACTACGCTAGGCAGCCGGGCCGGACGCGCGGGGCGCCTGTCCCTGACGCGGACGAGGTGCTGATAAAAGATTTCAGAAACAACGCGGCGGGTAAGCTCACCGACGGCACGATCAAGAATGCGGCAGCCGATCTGCGCCATTTGAGCGTGCGCCTGAGCACGGCCGGCAGGCCCTCAATTGCGGATCGAATTCGCCGAGAATTGGAAAACGCGCAGCAGGACAACCCGCAGGTGGAAAACGAGCAGCTGGAAGCTGAACTCGATCAGGATGTCGATACCTACGCAAAGGACCGCAGTACGCGCATCAAGGCGGCCTTGAAGAAGCTCCGTGAGGTCTGTGCCGGAAACGCCCTGGCGCCTGATCTCCGCCGACTGGCTCCTCACGGCGCGGACGCAACCCTCATCGGCATGTGGGCGACGGCGGAAAAGGCAACACGCAGGATCGAGCCGGAGACGATCGACAGGCAAGCTCGCCGCATGTCTAGGCTGAGTGAGTGGCTGCAGACGAATAATAGGCCACCGATGGCCGGCCGACTTTCCACCCCCGAGTTTGTCCGGGATCTCGAGGAGTACAAGCGCGAAACCAAGGATAAGAAGATCAACGCTGATCTGGTCAAGCTTGGCCAATACGCGCAAATCCTGGAGGCGAACAGGGCGCTTGGATTGAGGCCTCCTGAGGATCCGGGCCAGCCTTCTCGGCAAGCTGCTCGACAGCCGCATTCACTGCAGGATCCTCCCGCAACGCCAGGTAGCCCGAGCGCGGGAGCCTGGGATTGGCGTGGCGAGCAGGTCCACGGGCCCAACATCTTGATGCCACCGCCGCGCAGCCACTGGCAGGCCGGTTCGTCGCAGCAGCTTCCCGCAACCCCGGCGACGCCGAGCGCCGGAGCCTGGAACTGGCTTGGCGAGCAGATCCACGGACCTGCCTCACCAGAGCCAGCGCCGCACTGGGCCGCGCAAGCGCATCCGCCACTTGAGCTTCCTGCTACACCGGCCACCCCCAGCCAGGGAGCCTGGGCCTGGCTTGGGCAACAGATGCAAGACCCCGCATCGCCGTCGTCCGTGAGGCCTCGATCGTCAAACATCTACGGCGGTCTGGATTCCTTCGTTGATCTGGATCCACCCACACCGCACGACTTGCGTGACGATGCGCGCTCTGCGCCAGCATCTGAATTTGCAGCCGCTTCGTCGTTCGCAGGACCGCCAGGGGCGGCTCCGGAGCTGCGGGATATAGGAGCGATCGTTGGCGCCGGCTGGCGCCACGGCTCCCAGGCGGCTTCAGACGTGTTGATCGATGTATTGGGCAATATCCATCTGCTGCCAAACCAGTTCGGGCCAAGTCAGTTTGTGATCAATGGGGAGCGCTATTCGGCGACGCTTGGACCGGGAGGCCGCAGGGATGTTCGCCTGATCCATCATCCCCGCCTGAGCCAGCCGGATGAACCTGGCCCGTCTCAGTCGCTCCACCGTCCCCGGCCGATCGTGCCAGCGGCGCAATCCGGTGAGGGGCCCGTTGATCTTGGGTATCTGATCCGCGGGGGCTGGGAGCACCGCGAGCGATTCCTGCCGGATTATCTTGTCCGCGCCCTCGAAGGCCAGCGTATCATGCCCGAAGTTGGGCGCCCAACCTATTTCGAGATCCGCGGAGTGCCTTACAGGGGCGAATTGGAGGAGAGCGAAGGCCGCCAGCGCGTGCGCATATATCCTGAACGTGGCTGAAGAGGCAGCAGGACGGCAATCGGGCTTTCGGCGGGGCAGCTCGCGTAAGGCGTTCTATGCGAGGCCTTTGGCAGGCGATGGATCTGTTGCAGGGGCACGTAGAATCTGCCAAGGGATTCTACGAATTTGGTGCATGCCCGGACTTGCTTTCTGCATCCCTGATCCTTTCACATAGTCCGACAATTCTTGTCTTGAAAACCGCAGCTACTACAGATCGAACGAATTCGTGATCGATGGAGCACCGCGCCGAGTGCAGGCGATGGACAAGCGCCAAGAACATGGCCACCAAACGAAAGTTTGCTGACGAAGGCGTTTCCTGATGGCGGCCCAAATTCTTCGGCGGGCGCGGTACTTCGCAACGCATAGCTTAAGCCTTCACGCGCAGCTCAGTATTGCGCTATGTAAAGTCTCCTCGCGCTGCGCTGCAAACACCTGGCCTGCTCGGGAGCAGAGTGCAAGGTCCCGCTGAACCAGGGAAGCCGATGAAAGCGAGCTTGGTGCGACAAAAATCGATAAACCATCGTATAGCTCGTTTCCCCCTTTCTTTCGGTCTTTATCGCACAGTCAGCTATTGGAGCGTAGACTCTCGGTGACAATTGTCTCCGCTGTCATCTGATATCTCGATTTCCATGCAAACAGACTACGCAACACGTGCCCTTAACAATAGGTGTTGGCCAACCCCGAGCATGTATTCGGCTGGCTGCATAAGTGTGCCGAGATGTTGATACATCAAGTAACAGGAAAGGTTGTGCCTGAGACAGCGTACGATCGCGATCTCGCTTTGGACTTCATCAAAGGAGTTCTCATCATTTTAGTGATCGTTGGTCACCTGATCCAATATATCCTCTACCAAAACGCAGGATTTTGGGATTCGGCATGCTTCAAATGGATCTACATGTTCCACATGCCCCTCTTTATGGCGATAAGCGGTTATCTTTCTTGCCGAGCGCTACTGGTAAAGTCGTTCACGCAAGCTATCGGCGATCGTGCGACGCAGCTCCTGGTGCCGATGCTGTTTTGGTGCTCTCTTCTGGCGTCATTGAAGTTTACCGTGTTTCCCCGATCGACGGACGCACCAGGCACCGTTTTGCAGTTCCTGAATGAGTTCGTCGGCACATACTGGTTCGTCTGGGCCGCGTTCATTTGTTTCATTCTCGCTAAAACTATTTCGATCTTCAATCGTTGGTCGCCCTGGGCCTTGTTCGTATCCGTCATTCTGGTCGTGCTTGCGCCTCTGACTTTCTCCATATTCCCTCTTATAAAGTATATGTACCCGTTTTTTTGCCTGGGATTCTCATTTGCGCAGTCTAGAGAACGGTGGACGAGCATAATGCGCTCTCACAGGCCGTTCTTGATTATGTCTGCCTCGATAGCGGCTATGATGTTCTTTCTGGCCTGGCGTAACGATACTTATGTCTACAACAACCTCGCTTTGGTCCAGGATTTGCAGTCGGCAAAAAATGTTCTCCTGATGTTTCTCGGCTCCGCAGCTGCCTCAGTGATAATGATTGAGATCCTGCTACGATGCTGGAATATTGGTCACTCAAATCGGGTGGTCCGCTTTATCGCCGCGAAATTGGGGCCGAGCACGCTCGTGCTGTACTTGATTCAGGGTACGGTATTCCGTCTCATGGATTCCATACAGTATGGAGAACTTTGGGACCCCACAATGAGGTCTGCCGCGGCTGCATTTCGCGGGACAATGATTGTTGCCGTCGCGCTAGCGGTTCGCTGGAGCGTGGGCGACATTCCTTATCTGTCCCAGCTCATGCTCGGAGTGCCACCCCGCTCACACTGAGTAGCTGTAACCGAGATCTGATCGGGAGGCTCTCGCAAACCATCGTAGATTGCAGGGTGTGAACCTGCTGTCAGGCGAGACAATCTGGAAAAATGTCCTCGAAAAAAGGGTCGTTGCCCCCACGTAATTTGCTTCCCTCGAACGTTTAGCGCAGGTGCGGCCGATCGCTTCAAGGGGCGCGAAGGTCCGGTCCCAATGCGTCACGATAACGTCGGAGCAGAACGGCGCTTGCCATGATCAGAAGAATATCAACGTAGATACCAACAGATTGAGTGCGTGTTCCGTTTGGGGCGTATGTGTGATGCTTGTCGGGTAATGAATGTATGACAGTCCGACGCTTGCATATATCCCCGGAGCGAGATGCGCGATGTATGTTCCCGTGACTGCTGTGCTATCGCGGTGCGCAAGCTGGCCTTTTGCCAGAGCAGCATCCACTGCAAGCTTACTCCAGGCCGTGTTGGTCGCAACGAGAGCAATCAGATCACTGGGCCGGTTATCAAAAGGTCCCTTCGCGTAAAGACGAAGCTCGTAATACCGGCTGATCCTGTTGCGCTCAGGTGGAGCTCCCATGACGGAGAAGCCGCCGTAGATGCCGCGAGACGGCGACCCAAGGGCGTCACTCTGCCACAGCTGCCTGTCCGCAGCGATGTAGTGAAAATTATTTCCGGTCTCCCTTTGTTGCTTGGGATCCGCCAAATTCGTGTAGCGGCTACTGTTCAAACCAACGCCCGCCCGCAGCCACGTGTCGGGTACGCCGGGAGCAGCCTTGCTCTTGTAGCCAGCTTCTTCGACGAGAAGGATGCCTGCATTGGCCGTGCTCCATTTCAAGCCGGTGGGATTCTCGGTTATATGGGCATAGGCACCATCTGGACTGATTGAGCGCTGGACGGAGACCTTGTTGTACAAGCGAGCGTCAAAATTGTACTTCAAGTTGGCCGCGGGCGTCGGCGCGGCATTGGTGCTCATCCCAGCCTGGAACAAGGCAGACATGTTCGATCCTGTCATCCCTCCGAACAATGTGCCGGTGAATTCATTCTGGTTTCTGAGGTAGCCAAGTTTGAGTTCTAGTGTCCTGTCGAAGAAAGTCTGATAGTAGGCGAGCGTATTGAGTCCCACTCGATCTGGCCCTGGGCGATCCCACGTCCAGTATTGCTGCTCGGCTCCTACGACAATCTGTCCGTCGGCAATGCCAAACCGGCTCAGATCGTAGGTGACGATCATGAGGTTCGCCGACGCGATAGTCGGATTCTGGCCCATATAGAGCTGGTTTGCGATAGTGCTTCTGGCTGCATGCGGTAGCTGGTTGCTCGCAAAGGAGTTATGTGTCCACCCGATATAGCCGATGCCGACGTCCGCCAGAGCAGATCTAACGCCCCCCTTGTCCTGATCAATCGTATCTGCAGGACCAGGGATGGGGAACCACAACCCTTTTTCACGCAGATTGTCGTACCTTTGGAAGGGATCGACGGTTTTTTGCGGTCTCGTCTGAGCAGCCCTGTCCGCATTGGCGCGCTTCTCGAAACGCACTCCGGGACCTGCTGCTGGCGCCGGGGCAGGAGGGCGGATTGCCTGAGGGATCAGGTCGATCGGGAGCTTTGCGGCCCGGTCGGGAGTCTTTCCTCTTTTGCTGGCCTGATCCAGAGGGGGGTTACTAGGATCAAGTCCGCTCGCAGTTTGTGCCAGTACGGAATTGCCGACCAGACAAGCCGCTAGCGAAAGTGCGCTAACAAGCCCAGATTGCTTTCCCCTTGGTCTTAAATTGAAAGAAAGTGCTGCCGTAGCCGAGTATGTCCGAGGCGAGGTCGTCGCAAGAAGGCAATCAGGCATGGCGTAGTTCGGGTCCATGTCTGCCGGCCATGAATAGATTGAAATGCGGCCTGATTGGCCCGGAGTGAGCTCCCGGCCCAGTGTGGCACGCGCCTGCTTCCACATCGTCATTGCGTGCGCAGCCAAGCAATCCAGAATTCCTCCGCGGCGGCAGTCTGGATCGCGTCGTTCGCTCCTCGCAATGACGAGCAAGCGGCATCGTCGGCGTCGTTTCGCGTCCGAGGGTGAGGGGGAAGAGCCAGAACTCGATCTATCCGAACAGAGCCACTCAGGCGTCCTGAACCTCTCAGCTCGCGGCGCGATGATGATCTGGTCCGAAACTTTGCTTGTGCATGACGCCGGTGCGCCGAGAGCCAGCGGAGAGCGCTGGCTCGGCAAATGCTCGCGAGCGCGCGGGGGCTTGCTGCCCTGGCCACCAGAACATTGCGAATGTCCACCTAGCTCACTGTGAGTCAGGCGAGTCTGGCGGTGCCGCGCATCTGCATCGAAGGCGGCTCTCTGGACCAAACGGCAGCGACCAGAAAGCAAGGCTCGCCGTGCAAGAGGCTTGGCTTTACGAAGCGCTTCATTGGTATCGTTGTCAGAGAAACACGAGACGATCGGCGGGCTCGAAGGCCGAAGAGCCTTTGAATTTGCCCGCGCGGCAGCCACACCACAACATCCAACGTGATGGCCCAGGAGATCGGAGGAATCAGCCATCGAGCAGCTTTGGCGGATATCGGCGAGTAGTTGCTGGCTGCCGTCGGCGCGGCAAAACCTGTCTTGCATCCAAAACCTTGATGTGCGCGGCGTTCGTTGGTCACGCTTGCCACGTGCCCGTCATCTCGAACAACCTGCCGGAACTGGTAGTTGATCAGGTGCAATGTTTGCCGGTCCAATCGCGCCATTGCGGCTCGGCCGATCAGCCGTGGCGCTTACGTGGCGCGTCCCAGACAAAGTTGCTGGTCTGGGCAATGCGTGAGCCGGGCTCCATCGAACACTTGCAGGAGTCCGTGGACGGTTTGCATTCGTGCCTGGGCGCAGTAAGAAAATCGACAAAGACGAGAACCATTGCTCCTTGGTGGCGCTATCAGGGAGAACGCGCGCAAATTGTCGCGCTGCGTTGCTCGAGAAGGAGCGTTTCATAGGAGCAGGCGCAGCCGATCGGGCAGCTCGCCAAGATTGATTATTGTCGACGCTGGCAGCTCCTGGAGCGCGTGAGCATTGCAGTCTATCGCGTCGACAAAATGAGCCTGCTGGAATGGGATCTTGAGCGAGGGACAATGGATTTGATTGATCTGGCGGCCGCTTCAGACTTGCGGCCGCTCTTGCGCGGGCCGTCAAGACGGCTTCTCCCGGTTTTGGTGCTCCCGCTTATCCTCGTCGGCTCGTGTGCTGCTGGCGCCTGGCTTTCGGCTAACCTTGACGAGCCTGTCGAGACGCCGGAAAGCAGGGAAGTCGTTTCAACGATGAGCCTGCCACCGGAGGACAGGGCATCCTTGTCCGAGATAAAGTGGGCACAGCAGAAAACTGGTGATGAGATCGCAGAACTCAACCGCCGGATCGATGCCCAGCGGGATGTCCTCAAAGGGATCCTGGATCGGATCACCATGCTGACTTCGCGGATCGATGCGCTGCAGAGTTCAACACCTGTCCCTTCTGCTGCTTCCGAGCCTCCTTCGTCGCCAGGCCCGGCTGTTTCGAGCGTCGCCAGGAAACGCTTCGGGCGGTCCAAACCACGGGGACCTGTTTCCGTCGGAGGCGCGCCAGTGATCGCCGGACCGAAGACAGCCGAGCCTTGAGTCTGAGATGCTGCAGGCGTGGTCGAGTGTCCAACTGTGCTCGAGGAGGTGGACCGTAGCTTCGCAAAGCTCCATCCAGCCGTAAAATTCCCGACGCTGGTGCGGGCGCCGGCGTCTCCAGCGGCACGTCGCTGAGGCCGTCACCATTATCAAGAGCGCTCAAGGGGAGGGGGGCAGAGCCCTCTCGGCATGATCGAGCGGTGGCCCTGAACGGCGGAATCCGCTGCGCCTCTCCTCCAAATCGGCTTCCTTTTAGTCAGTCCTCCCGGTTTAGGGCCATATCTGAAAGGTCGTTGTCATGACACCGCCGCTGCATCCTCGAAATCTGGCCTGTCTGCCGGAGGTGCCTCTGCCGGAGGTGCCTCTTCAGATCATTCCGTCGCGAAGAGCTTAAATGTTTGAAATCTGCTCACATGCGCGGCTTAGTTAATAGGGGTACGGTCGAGATAGGTGTCGAATGCGGCAGCAACAGCACGAATGAGAAACCGGTGTTCCTGCTTGACCCGAATGAATCCCTCTTCAATGTCCACTATTCCGTCGTCGGCGAGCATTCCCAGCCGGTTGGCCGAATTTAGAAGAGGAATCGGATCAAATCCGTGAGCAGCACAGATCGCTGGTACGTCGGCCTGCAAATCGCACATCAGACGCTCGATAATTGCGGCGCGGAGGCGATCTTCGGGGGAGAGGCAGTAGCCTTTTGAGGTTGCCGGACGACCAGCCTGAATGTGTTCGTGATAGGAGGCGGTTGCGATCTCGTTCTGGACGTAACCCTCACGCAGACGGCCGATGGCTGACGGACCTAAGCCGATTACGGTTTTGCAGGTATCAGCCGAATAGCCCAGGGAGTTGCGGCGCAGCCGACCCGATTTCTGCGCGAGCGCGAGCTCGTCGTTGGGCAGGGCGAAATGGTCGAGCCCGATCTGGCGGTAGCCGGCCGAGACCAGCGTATCTGCAATGGCCGCGGCTTGCTCGGCGCGGGCGACATTGTCCGGCAGCGCCGTCTCATCGATCTGGCGCTGACGCTTCATATAGGAGGGGACGTGAGCATAGCCGAAAACCGCAAGCCGGTCTGGCCGCATGGCCAGAGCCGTCCGTGTAGAGTCCACGCAAGACCGCACCGTCTGATGTGGGAGTCCGAAGAGGAGGTCGAAATTGATGCGGCTTATCCCATGCTGGCGAAGAGTTTCGACGACAGACACCGTCTGCACCTCGCTCTGCACGCGGTTCACCGACCTTTGAACCACCCGATCGAAGCTTTGCACGCCGATGCTCGCGCGATTGACGCCGGCCACTTGTAATGTTTCGACCATCTCCGCCGTGAACGCACGTGGGTCGATTTCTATGGCAATGGTAGCTGATTTGCTGAACGCGAAGCGGCGTCGCAGGAGACCCATCAAGGCGAGGAAATCGGCCGGTGCAATGGCGGTCGGCGTCCCGCCGCCGAAATGCACGTCGCTGACCCGCAGAGCCCGAGGCGCTTGCTCTGCGACCAAAAGTATCTCGGCATGCAACGCCGCCAAGTAATTGCGGATCGGTCGCTCGCTGCGCGTGAGGCTTGTAGGGAAGCCGCAATACCAACAGATAGAACGACAGAACGGAACATGGATGTATAGCGACACGGGATCGTCGGGCGGCAGCCGCCTCAACCACGTCTCACAAGTCTTGGCACCGACAGTCGCGGAGAAATCCGGTACGGTCGGGTATATGGTGTACCAAGGCAGGCGAGCGTCGCAATATTTGTTCAGAAGAGACGTCTGCAAAGCCCAACTTTCTCGTGATCCAGCGGCATGAAGCTGACCGATGCCCACTGTTATGTCTTTGCGTTATGTCAAAGGGGTCTAACGGTCCCTGAGGTTTGGCCTGCTTTCGATGTCACTGCCAAACGCAGCGTAGGGGTTCAGGCCTGGAAGTGAGAGCCGCTCGTCCGCGATTATCTGGACGTTTATGGTGGCATATGAATTCCTAAAAGGACGCTCGAATTGGCGCGGCGTGCCGCGACTAGCCGCGCGCAGTATCAATCGCTCATCGGGCAGCGTCGTTTCCGCATTCCCTGGCGTGCTACCTCTTTGCGACGCAAACAGGGATCTTAAAACCTCAGCAGGGCAGCTGAGCTTGTTGCTGTTCGACCCGGCTTCCCGAGGAAAGGTCGACGTGGTTGCTCTGCAATGCCTCCCGTTCAAGGCCGGAGCGTCACGGAGATAAGTGACTTGCTAGATCAGAGCGCGATGTGCGATTGCAGCACATGACGCTACGTGCGATTCAAGTCTTTTGGAGCAGCTCACGAAAAACTTTTTTTGGTTTCAAGCAAAAATCAATGAGCCTCAATTCCGCCACGCTGCTTGTCTCATTGCGGGAAGCATCATCACGGATGTACTGATGATGTTGGGGTGGCCCCGGCGCACTTTACCGCCCCCCGCGAGGTGCGTCGGGACGCCTTGGTTCGCCGGCATCTCGTTCAGATCCAAATACATGTCACCAACTCACAACGACTTGGACGTCGTGCTGATGGTAAACGCGAGCTCGGAACGATCTGCTATACGTTCTATTCTGCTTCATCGTTGAGGCGTTTCGTTTCTGATAACACCGTTGCAGCCGTTGATCGGCCAGATCGGATATCTGTGTAGTCTTCATTGGCGTCGCATCAATGCGTTGAACCTCCAGATTCAGTTCCACATAAGCCTCCTGGTGAGGCGTCGCCGATCTCGGCTATGGCCTGGCGAGGCTTCAACCAAGCGTGCCGAACGAAGAGCACCTGATGGACGGCCTCGTTTGCTCGCCCGGCCTGCCCGACGTTGATCCTCCCCTCGATTGGAAGCGTGAACCGAATGCGATCTAGTACTGACCGTCCGGCTGAGGACCATCAGCCGGAACGCGCTCGGATCCGCCTCACCGTCGCTCGACCCTACGGCTTTTCGCCATCGTGTTGGCGGCTTTCAGAGTTGGGCAAGGCGCTCGGACCAGGCTTGAGCCGCGGCTTGCAGAAACCTTGTACTTCGATTTGACCGCGCTGGGATCCCCGCATGAAAGATGTGCGTTTCGATCTCAAGTGCGAACCAATTGGATGCCGGCAACGAGCAGAACCGCTGCCAGTATGTATCTGATGGCTGTCTGGCTCAACCATTTCAGGCCGATTACTGTTCCAGCGACCGCACCCGCCAGCACGGCGATTGTGTAAAGAGCAAAATCCTGGGAAGGAAATTGGCCAGTGAAAAGAGCTCCGACGAATCCGACTGTGGAGTTGGCCAGGATAAAAGGGGGGGATAGCGCGACGGTCTGCCTCGGTGATGCCCAATTCAGTGCGATGAGCGTCGGGGCGAGGAACACACCGCCGCCCACCCCTGTCAGGCCGGAGACGAGGCCAAGGACCGCGCCAATGCTCACGCTTGCCCGGAGCGGAGTTTCGCCGACGCGATCGACGGCTTGTCCCCGGTGCATGATCATTACTGCGCTCGCCAGAAGAAGAACGAGCCCGGTCAGTGTTTTGTACATCTGCTCCTCGAGCACAATCAAGCCACCGGCAAGTGACGCTGGCATCGACGAAAAAAGAAGAGGGCGCAGGAGTGTCCAGTCAACGACCTTGTTGCGGTTGAACAGCCAAGTAGAATAGGTCGCGACAACAATGTTGAGACCAAGCGCCGTGGGGCGCATCTCTGTCGATGACATACCAAAGAATGCCATCAGCGAGAGGAATGCAGTACCGCCAGCCTGGCCAACGCTCGCATATAGCAGGGAGATGATCGCGAAGAGCAGGGAAGCCATGCTTCACCGATTTTGGCGACGACCTTCGCCCTGTTTTACCAAGCCCATCATGATTGGTGCATCTGGTGCGGCTCAAATTGTGTTTCCGATCGGGGGCGGCTCTAATCGTTTCCCCGAATCGCGCGGCCGGAGGTGCAGTCAGTTCAAGTTCCTTAGCGAGTGCCATGTGTGGACCCTCCCATCAATTGCCGAGGTTGGTAGTTGACTGGGCCCCAATAGGGGGGTGAGTCCCTGAGAGGACGGCACTCGAGGAGGGGGCGGCCGAGGTGAGCTGCATTTCTTGCTGTAGCTCACCTCGTGCCGCGGTTCGCGATGGTGCTGTCGCCTTCCCTCCCCATGTCATGAATGCTTCGAGGCACCTACCTCGCAACGAACCGTCCGCGTTCGAAGCCCTTCTGCGACGATTGATTTTGGCGAAATCAACAGTTGGTATGGCACTTGCTAGTCCGATCCGGGGGGCTTCCTTCTGGAGATGCGCATGCAAAATGTCTTCCGCATCAAGCAGGTCTCGCGACTGCGGCTATCTCTTGTTGCGCTTTTGACGTGGCCCTTTTCTGCCCGTTCGGTTCGTTTGTCCCGGGCCTGCCGGACGGGTCCGATGAAGCGTCGGACAACAATGTGGAGAGCATGGCGTCTGCATCGGATCTTCCGTGCTGCTCATCGATCGCGTCACCGGCGCTGTCACACGCCGACGATCAGCGACAGGTTAGCGATGGGCGATGTGAAAGATTGGGAAAAAAGATGACGCTTCTGTTGTCTTCATCTGAAAGCAGGGAATTGGTACTGACAAGACGCAGATCGAGTCCCGCACCGAAACGCGCGTGCTCTACCTTACGTGTATCGCGAAGTTCAGAGCCCAGGATCGCCGTGCTCGCATTCGAGAGAAAGCGAAGCGTCGTTCGGACGCAACTGCGTTTTCTCGCCATGCAAGCTAAACAGACCCAAGCATCTAGCCGTTAGTGCTGCTTGGTTCTTGTCGCCGGCACAGTCCCGGGGGCCCTCGGACCGTCTATCACTAGGGGCATGAGTAAGGTGGAGGCATCTTTGTGTTCGCACCGATTCGATCCACAAGGACGACAGGCGATGATCTCCGATTTCGCCAGCTCCGCCATCAGCGAGTACTTTGTCGATCGCCTCGGAGCAAGGATGATGACGCTATCTCGGCTGCCTGACGATGCGATCATCCTGGCGCAGTCGCCGGCAGAGCAACGAATGCGGTGAATGGCGTCGGAGAGGGAAAATCGTCATGGGAAATTGGGATGATCGTGGGAATCAGCGACAATGCAGTCATTTTTCATGTCGAGAATACGATGGGAAAGCTGGGCGCGACCAGCCGGATTCAAGCAGTCGCGATAGCTATTCGCCTCGATGTTCTTTGAATTCAGTTAAGGAACGAGCGCCAACTGTCACATCTTTGGCTCCCAGTTTCTGGCAAGTTGACCATGGCGCTTTCGGCGAACTCGCAGATATAACGCTCCTTTGGGCAAGTCTGCATCTCGCGCTGGGTGAGGCTCTGGGGCTTCGTAGGGTCGGTGAGATGTGGAATCGGCGGATCTAATGCTCACTGGTCGGAGCATGGCGGCCTCTCTCCATCGAGCGCGTGATCCTTTGCTCAGACGCGCTCGCAATCCTTGCTCCGGAAGTAGGACAGGGGTCCCTAGGGAGAGGGACAGCTGAGGAAAGAACCCCGACCGCCGGTCGGGGTCCCGATTCAAGCAAGCGCGGGGGGACCTTTATCTGGCAAACGGCGAGCCAAACTTGTAGTTGAGCCGTGCCGTGATGAGATCGATGTCCTGGTGCACGCGATCCGCGCCAAGGGCCGCTGGGAAGCTTATGTTGCTGCGCTGCATGAACAAGTGGTTATACTCGACGCCAGCCGACCAGCTCGGCGTGAGGCTGACTTCGGCACCGGCGCCCAGCACGCCACCCCAGCGAACATCACTGTTTTTGCCAATCTCTGTGCCAGTTGCCACCGAGTTGACGTGATAGGTGTTGCTGGTCAGCGCAGCGCCGCCCTTGCCATAAAGGAGGATAGCATTGAACGCGTATCCAATATGGCCCGTGAGTAGACCGAATGCATCTGTCGTGGTGCCAACGGTGTCTGCCGGGAAGGCGGTGCTGACATTGGAGCCGCGGAAGTCGGCCCAGTTGCCCTGGCCTTCGAGGCCGTACACCATGTTGAAGATGTGCCAACGATAGCCGATCTGGCCGCCAATCGTACCGCCAGTCGAATTGTGGCACCCCTCGGAAGCGACGCCATTGAAATCCCAGCAATTGCTGCTCGTTCCCCAGCCACCATTGGCGCCGATATAGTAGCCGGACCAATCGATGATCGGGGCTGCGACCGGCAGCGGTGCCGCCTTGACCTTGACAGGCTGCCCGGCCAGGTCCGTGCCGAATGAGGGAGTGGCCGCACCGAGTGCGCCCATAATGGCAGTCAGAATCAGAATCTTTTTCATTCGAGTGTCGTTTCCTTTCGGTGCCCCCCGGCGCCGTGCGTTTAACAACATGAACGCGAATTGCTGTAACTGCCGCACCACATGTCTTCGAAAGAAATGTCACCAATCGTACGTGGCGTCAGATTGCGGAGCCCGCAGCTTGCCGCTGTTCCGCTTCTACGGAGACGCTACGGCTCGGCAGTGGTTGCCCCGCGCGGATTGTTCTTTGACATGATCGTTCATGATGAGCTACGACGCGAAGCAATCTGGGAGGTGTTTGGCTCCTTCTGTCGCTAAGGAGCGACAAACCCAGGCCGCGCCCTACAATGCTGGACCGATGGCCCGCCTCGGGCGCTCAAGGTCATTCTTTCGGCACGGTGTGCTATCGCTTGAGCGATGCCGGCCGTTGCAGGCTCGATCGCTCTGGCTCGGGAACTACCACAAATCTAGCTAGCTCGAAGTCCGTAACTCTACCACCGATCGATGGGTCGCGAAGCCTGCTGTGGCTATGCTAGACAATGCTCTTGCTTGAAATTGCGCAAGCCCGGGCCGAGCTCAAGGTGAGGCAGAAAAGGGTGGTCGGCTTCCTGGCGCGAGGAATACTAGCGCGGCCGCCCCGTCTCGCCCCCGATTGGGCCTGTATTCAGCTTACTGGTCTTGCGGTCGCCAGAGGAGCGGCAGGCCTCAGCTTTCGGGAACGTTCTCGTCAACGGGGCCGCACATGAGCAGAGAAAAGTCCGCTCGACCACGTGCTGACCCGATTGTTCTACGATAAAGGCGCCCTAAATACCTCAACGGCGCCGGACGCTCTCGCCGGTCCATGTACAAGCGCCTGGTTGCTCGGGCGACAGCGCCAGTTCAGCCCGCAAGTTGCGTATCGCCTCGTTTGCCAGATCCAGAGTATTCCGTTCTCCGTTTCTTATCAAATGCTCGAGGTAAGTGCGCAGTCGGCTATGAAGGACGGCCTTGCGATTATGTGCCAGCAGCGGATCCTTCTCGACAAAGCTCCAAGCCTTCTCAAATGCGACGCTCACGACGGCATCTGGCACCTGCTGGGAAGAGAACTGATCCATTCAAACACTCCTCGACATCCTGAAAGGAAGTACCTTCGCAAAGCAAACCGAGATTGTGTTGCATGTCTAAGCAAGAAAGACATCAGCTCTGCAAGACTTTCTACCGAGCTGCTCTCGGCGCTTTCAGGAGAGGATAAAGATGCTTGTTGAAGTTGTGATGACCGAACGTCGTGACGGGCACCATTCGAATAATTCTGAAACGAGTGAGACGAGTACGGGTTACCGTGCACTTCATTGCCGCAGTGGTCCTGTTGGTAGGTCACGAGTCACAAGTTGTGGCTCCTGTTCATTTACTCGGAAGATCGGCGCCCACCAGTCGCGACTAAAGCCGAGCATGATGAATTGGACCGCGCGCTCATTTTCCACCCTCAAGCCAAGAAGCGTCCAGACCGCAATAGTCCTTGTGATGTCGAATTGTGGATCATGTAGCGTGTTCCGGATGTGACTTGTCTGTCGGCTTTTTGACATGTCTCGATGGCCCATTGCCGGGTGAGTCACCTGCGCATGGCCTCCTGCTCCGGGTGTGGTGTTTGTTACCGGTCAGTCGCCCTAGAGAGGAGCGAGATGCAACGGCAATGGCGATGCTCCCATAATGGATTCTTTGTCGTCTGGCAAAGACGGTTCGGCCCCGTTCGCTGCGGGTTTGAGACAGACCGGCGTAGGGAAGCCGGCGCAGCGAGGGACCGGAAGCGGCGGTAGTCATCCGAGGTCTCGCACGTATGTGTTGGGTTGCGCTTCCGAGCTCTCGACCCCTGCAGCTGGCCACAGACGTCGAGAGACAGCAAGGTCCAGCTGGATGGAATATAATGTGTCGTCCGCGGCGCAAGATAGAGCGAGCCTGGTTTCGAACGTGGTGGCGAGCAGTTGCTATATGGCAAGCCAGCGGGAGCGGCGCGCCTACGGATGGTGAGCCCATAAATAGAAAATGTCGATCGCTGGTGCGTACGGCCTTAGCGCAACCGTCAGCCCAGCGATAAACGTTCGGTCAACGCCGTCAACCTTCAGAAAAAAGCAAATTAAATCTCAGTCCGCTGCTGCACGTGAAAAAATGAGTTTGGCGATCGTCATTCGATTGGCGGAAGTCCGCAGCGCGGCCGGTAATGCCGCGACAGTCTGATCAAATAGGCGTCCCAGAACCTGAAGGTCCTCGGGGTGGTAAACGCCACGGTCTCGCGACAGTCGCATTCGTCCGTCGCCGGTTCTCGTGTCGCCAAGCCGGCCGAGCTCCAATTCCGCCGTAATCATTTGGCCTATGAGCGCATTAAGTAATCGGATCGCTTCGAGCTCGTTATCTTCTTCGCGCATGAGGGCAGCCACGATCTCGAGTTGCAGGTCGATGCGATCCTCGAGGTTCTGTATGCGTGAATTGGAAGGGTCAAGTTCCACGGTATTTCTCCAAAGTGGTGAAATGCAGGACAGGCTGAGTAGAGGTATCGTTTCCCGTTCGGCAGATGCCCGACGCTTCGCTGGACGTGATTGCTGCACAGGAGGTGCGCTCGGTCCCATAGAGGCGGGCACACATGTGCCGCGAAAGGACTGCAAAGGCGGATGAGGGTCTAGGGAAAAACGAAGAGCGTTGTCGTTGGCGCGGGATTTGAATGGATTGTCGCGCTGTCCAGCGCGTCCGGCAATGGCACCGACTCCGTTGGGGGGCCAACAGCTGATGGTACTGCTTTGCTTGGAGGCCGCCGCGGGGGCATCGGATTGTTGACGCTACAGGCCTCGTCAGAGCGAAAAGTCCAGCCTGCACCGGTGGAAAGGGCAGCTCACCTGCCTGAGTTCTATGCTGCGGACGCATTTACCATCGCCGAACAGTGTGCGTGAGAGCTGTCTTCTTGGAGTCTTCAAGTATCGTGCCAAGGGGAGAGGCGACGACGTGATAGATTCCGCGCGAACTGCGATTGGTCATCGCACTGCATTCGTGCCCCGCGTGTCTCGCTGTCAAACATTGCTCGATGCAGCCACGACAGACCTGGGTGGCGCTGCGACCAAGCTGAAAAGGATCCATTATCGCGCGACATTCGTGAACTTTGCTTTCCGTAAGCCGGCGACCGACTTATGCGGTGATTGGGTTGAATTAGTAAAATAGAAAGTGTTGATGGGATGCATCCAGCTCGTTGATAGCGCCCGTGAGCAGCCTCAGTGCCTTCATCGGGAGTCGGTTAATTGGTGTTTCCTACGGTCTAGGTCTAGCGTGCATAAGGAATGCTGGGCAGCGCTGCTGATCTGCTGATGCCCGATCGAAATTGACCGGCACGAAGTTGCGGGGCGAACAGCGTTGAATCCAACCCTAAAACCCTGGATACTCCCAAGCCGAAATCAGACAACGGTGCTGCTATTTGTCTATCATCGGATGTAGCACCTCCGGCAGCTCGACGCTGCGTAGCTCTGCGAGCGCCGCAGCGAGAGCGAAAAACGCTCCGAAAGCGGCAAGTATAAAAGAGCTAGCGAGTATCGCTGCAATCAAGTTCGGAGGACGTCTCATCTTGCGTATACTTTGCGGTCGGGAACGCGGCGTTCCGTGCAAATCAGTACCTCGTGACGCGTTCAACATGGCCGTTGCGCCAGCGGTAAACCAGAAATCCAGAAGCCGAGTTGTCTCCTTTTTTGTCGAACCGGACCGGGCCAACCACGGTATCGATCGGCCGTGAACGAAGTGCGCTGGCGACCCGCGCAGGGTCGAAGGAGCCGCTACGGTACACCGCCTCTGCCCAGGCTTGCACAGCTGCATAAGCGTATAGCGTGTAGCCTTCAGCGGACCGGCTGGAAGCTTTGAGGCCGGCGACCGCGCCGGCCGCGTTGGCATTCCCGGCGGGATCGGGCATGAAGGTAAACAGTGTGTCATTCCCAGTGCTGCCGGTAATGGCCCAGAATTCGGAGGTCATCAGGGGATCGTTCGCCATACTCTGAAGTCTGCTTTTGCTTCTGATGCCTGGCGTAGAAACAATCCAATTTCGGTATGATAACCGCCGATATAGGCGACGCGCACCCGATCCTTCTTCATTCTTGAGACCAACGCTCTGAAGTCCTTTTCGCCGGCAACATAGCTTTGCCGAGTGACTTGTCGTCCGAATCGATGAAGCCGGGCTTCAACCACGTCGGCAATTCCCTTGCCAGCAGTGCTCTTATCGTCGAGCACCGCGATATTCTCGTTGGGATAATTCATGTGAATGTACTCGGCGGCAACGGTTCCCTGTTGGTCGTCGCGGCCGCAGATCCGAAAGACAGTCTCAAGGCCGCGATCTGTAAGCTGAGGAGTTGACGAGCCTGGTGACACCTGAACGATGCCTGCTTCGGCGTAGATGTCGGAGGCGGGGATCGAGGAAGAGGAACAAAAGTAGCCAACCACCAACAGGACCCGCTCTGTCGTGAGCTTATTCGCGACTGCGACAGCTTGCCTGGGGTCGCAGGCGTCGTCAGCGACACTCAATACAACCTTGGCGTTATCGGGCAGTAGGCCCGAAACATTCAAGACTTCGACTGCCGCAGCCGCACCATCGCGCATTTGGGCGCCGAACGCGGCGCTGCTTCCGGTCATTGGGTCAGCCACGGCGATCTTTATTTCAGAGCCGCGCGCAGACGGACCGGCGAGAGCGCAGAAGAGAAGCGCTGCACTCGCAACAGAGGCGGGCCGCCTATTCACCATTGTAGAACTTCCAATGCTCACCTGAAGTGAACCACAGTTAGTTGTAAGCTTGCACGTCGGCAGGGCGAGGTTGCCTGCCGAGCAGACGTGCGATGGCTCAGTGAGCTTCCAACTGGAAGGTCTACAACTTGACGTTACGTGCGGATCAAGCCCTTTCGGGAGGGAGCGATGGAGCTGTCAGGGAAGCGAATCGATGGGCGATGACCATCTGCCCATTCCCTGAGACTCTCAGCCGCATCAGAGAGCGGCCGGTTAACCTAGCGCTTCTAGAGGTTGTCCCGGAGACGTGTGGAACCGGCCTTGAACGCGTCAGTACGGCTGATCCTCCAACCCGCTAAGGGCGAGATCGAGATATTGCATCAGGCAGGGATCCCAACCAGCCAGACTGCGGGGGGCGCTTAATCGTGCAAGTACCTTCAGGATCATCGAAACGCGTGAATCGGCGCCGGCGATTTCGCTGATCAGCAAGCGTGCTGCAACTGCGACAGTCTTTGCGCGCTCGCCGCAAGGGTGCTCGCCCCGATCCATGCAGTCGCGAAGGTCGTCGCGGATTCGGCGCCAGCGGTCCTCGCGCTCCGCAGCTAAATTGCAGGTGCATTCGGACGTCTGACTACGCGTCTCAACCCGCGACATGGCATTCAGGGTGGCAGGCAGCTCATGCACACTTACCTGCGCCTCGCCGTCGATGGTCATGTTGCGCAAACGGTCCCGTAACAAAGTTGCTCGCGCGACTTGAAGTTCTATGCGCTCTAGGTGTTTGCGCAGCAGGTCCGTGAGTGAGGTCGTGCCTTCCATAGCTTTACGGATCTCGATTAGCGAGAAGCCAAGCTCACGCAGCGCGCGAATCTGGTGAACCCGCTGCACGCTTTCGCGGTCATACATCCGGTGACCGCCGTCAGTACGCTCTGTGGCGGCTAGGAGTCCAGTGTGCTCATAATGGTGCAGCGTGCGTACCGTTACTCCGGTCGCCTCTGCAAGTTCGCCAATGCGCCATCGACGCCTTCTTGGTGTAGCTCTGTTCATGTTGTTCAATTTCAAAGCCTACAACCTGACGTCACGTATGATTCAAGCGGCTTTCTAAGCTCCAGCTGAATCGTCTTCCACCCCGACACGCGAGTGGTGACTATCCTTAGAATGGCGGCCGATCAACCCTTAGGGGAAATGGTGATCAACAACTTCGTCAGGCGTGCCAGTTGAGCCTCGCCAGCCGCTGTGCGCTCCAGGATGAGCTTGGCGATTGCCGTGCGGTTCTCTGGACTCCGCATCGATGGAGGAAGCGCGTTGACGGCGCCGTCATAAAGTCGTCCGAGGGCAGAAAGCTCTTCTGGATCGAACACCCCGCTGCAAAGCTTCAACGTTCAGCTCCTTGTTTGAAATTGGTCAGCGCAGCGCACGTCGTCAAGACGTTTGGCTGCGGTAGGGCCAAAACAAGTCATACCTGCGGCGCGGAGCAATGAAGGTGTGATGTACTGCTGGGTGATGCGCTAGCGCCACACGCGTGCGCGATGCTTGCTTCGACTGCGCGGCTGGTCCGACGATCTCTATGCGAGCAGTGGATGTTGGTAGGACTCCGAAGACGCTGATCGTCTCCGTTCATCGGGAGCAACGACTGACTGACACGACAAGAGCTGCCTGCCTGTCCTACCTCCTTGAGACAGGTGCGCCCGCACCCGCAGTTGCAACGGAAGCGCCTAGCTTCAACGCGAGCTCGTCGGTTTGTCCCCGTCCACGTCGCTAAAATCAGGCCGGCAGTCTGCCGCGCCTAGGCGAAGATGCGAGGAACTACATAACGTCCTACGAGCCGGTGGGTCGCGAGGAGCTTTATCCTCCGACAATGAGAGCAAGATAGGCGAGGTGTGTTGAGACAAGTGTTGGAATGCGAGGACCGTAGACTTTACGGATGGGCTTACGGCAACGGGGAGACAGATCGTACGAGATGTCCCGCGGTGTCTGCTTCTTCCGAGAGGCTGGTGACAGGGAGCTCTTGTGTAGTTGCCATGCGGGTGGCCTCCTGCAACAATATATCCCTCATCCACAGACTTCCCGGGTCGCTGTTCTGAAGCGCGGGCCATTGGACCGCCTCAGTGAAGGCGGGGAATGGATGCGGAAGCTCGACGATCTTAAGGGGCATCGTTCTTTGGAAATGCCTCACGAGCCCTAACGGCATGGTGCCTATGCGGTTCGTCCCAACCAGGAGGGGCGGGATCATACTGAAGCTCTGCACGAGAATGTCGATGCGCCGAGTGGGGCCGAGATCCATTAAGAATGAATGCTCAACTGGCGTTTGGGGCGCACCTTCGTGCTTAACTGCAACGTGACCCATCGACATATATCGATCGAATGTAAGCCGGCGTTGTAATTCCCTGTTGGTGCAGCAGCCTACGCAGACGAGTCTCTCCTCGAATAGGGCCGCTCTTGGGTGCGTGCTGGACATGAAAAAATCTGGCAAGATAACAAAATCGACTTCGCCGCGGCGGAGGAGCTCCTCGTGCTCATCGGTCGGCGCCTCCAGTTGGAAGCTGACGGTGGGGGCTTCTCGCGTGACGCGCTCTACGACATTTCGGAAGAATACAACTGTTATAAAATCCGAAAGGACGATCTTGAATCGGCGGTTCAATCGAGCTGGGTCGAACGCATCCCGCGCCATAATCGAGAGTTCAATGTGCATTAGAGCCTCGCGCACAGGAGCCGCCAGCCCTTGCGCGCGTGAGCTCAAGACAAGTTCGCGCCCCCTCATTCCAAACAGCTCATCACCGAAATAGGAGCGCAGCCGGGCAACGGCCGCGCTCATGGCCGGCTGACTGAGATTGATTTTGCGTGCCGCTGAGGAGAGGTTGCGCTCAGCTATTAAAGCGTCCAGCGCGACGAGAAGGTTTAGATCCAGACCTTTGAAACGCATCTCTTCCTATCCGGCAGAAACGTCCTTGCTACGCAAAAGCGTGCCGTGACGGCTGCGTCTGGAGCAATCGTCTCGACTCGCCCGAGTTGACATCGCGCAATCCTGCTACCGCGAAAGGAAGCTCGCGAAATTCCGCAAGAATGGAGAGCGAACGCTAGGCCAATCGGCAGCGGCGCGTAAGCGTCAGGAGCCTCTCAGCTGATTGGTCTCGCCGGTTTCTGCCCGACAACGCAGCTGAGTCCGGTCGTTCGCTAATGGCAGATCAACCCACAGTCCGCGAGCTCGCCAAAGCGACCTGTCGAGGCTGCGTCGTGCAGCGTTAGTCACGACGGTGAACCTACAACCTGACGCAATGTGCGATTCAAGCCATTTTATTCGCGAAGCTATACATTTTTTACTGGAGGCATGTCCGGCCGCGACAGCGGCTGGCGTAGCCTGAATCCGGCGCAAGCGCATCAAAATAGACCTTCAGTTACCACGCTCACCGGGGAAGTCTTCGCAAGCGATTGCCGCATTGCGAGGTCTGTGGCGGTTTCTCCGCAAAGGACCCTGAAGCGAGGAAAGGGACCGAGCACGTCGGAGGGGCAAGCGTGCCTAGGATGTCCAAAGCGTAGCTTGCGGGTAAGCCTAACAGCGCCTGCGAGCCGGAGGCGTTTGCTCCCCAGATGCCATGTTGGATGCCTCCTCGAGCAATATCCGCCGCATCCAGATGCTCGCCGGGTCGGTGTTGTGGAACGACGGCCACTGCACGGCCTCTGTGAATGTGGGGAGAGGGAGCGGCGGTTCGATGATCCGCAGTGGCATTCGCTTTTCGAAGTGTCTGGCCAGCCGTAAGGGCATCGTGCCGATGCGGCTCGTGTCTAACAATATGGGCGGAATCAGGCTAAAACCCTGCACAACGACCTCGATTCGTCTCCTCAGACCGTGCTCAAGCAAAAACCATTCTTCGAGGTTCGGTCTCAGGGCCCGTCCGAACTTGGCAGTAACGTGCCCCATCGAGATGTATTTCTCGAACGTAAGCTGCCGGGATAGCTGCTTATTCGTGCGGCATCCCACGCATACGAGGCTCTCATCGAACAGCGTCGCCTTAGGGTGCGAGCTCGACATGAACAGTTCCGGCAGAATGAGAAAGTCGACCTCGCCCCGCCGCAGCAGCTCATCCGGTTCATCAGAAAATGGCAGCAGTTCGAAGCGCACTGCGGGAGCTTCTTGTGCCATGCGGTCCACAATTCTGCGAAAGAAAACGATCGTCATGAAATCTGAGAGAATGACCCTGAAGCGTCGACTCGACTGAGCCGGGTCGAACGCGTCCCGTGATATGATCGAGAGTTGGATGTGCAGCAGGGCCTCGCGAACCGGGCCTGCAAGCGCCTCCGCGCCAGGTGTCGGGACGAGCTCGCGACCTCTCATAGTAAATAGTTCATCGCGGAAATAGGTGCGCAGCCGTGCGATCGCAGCGCTCATAGCGGGCTGACTCAGGTTAATTTTACGAGCCGCCGCTGTGAGGTTGCGTTCCGTCATCACGGCGTCGAGCGCAACGAGAAGATTTAGATCAAGTCCCTTGAACCGCATGCTGTCAGTCTATCCATCGCGTGGATGTGTTGCATCGAAACAATCGATTTTACCAAACTGCGGGAAATTGGATAGCAAACTGAAGTTTGCAAAAGTAATTGGGCGCGCCACGATGCTTTCCGATCGTTCACGTGAGCTAAGAGAAGAGCGTCCAGACGTGCGAGCGCACCATGGGCGCGCGCTGTTGCTTCTTCTTCTTAAGCTCGCCCGTAACGCCAAGCGCGTCCCGATAAACGTTGGTATGCGGATTTCATCCGTTTCCATATTTGACGTTTACCCGCGTACAATTGAGCGCGCGTTCAGCCTCATTCTAGTGTCGAGGAATAGCGGCAGACGCAGATTGCGGATGCCAAGAATTCCAGGCGCCGCTCCAAATGGCTCGGCTGTCCAGTGAATGCGGGGCGTGTCGAAGATGTATAGAAGCCAGTTTGATCCGATGCCGCTCCGATGCGCCATCGATGAGGCTTGCGCGTCGATGGCCAGCCCTCAGACGTCGAAGCGCCGGAAGACGATGCGACAGCAGGCGCAAAAGCTAGCTGATGCAGACAGGTTCTGGCTAGTCCAACCGCCTCGTCGGCACCTTCCGATTTATAGCGCGCGCGGCATTAACCGGACGAGCGTGCAATCAAACGATCGCTCCATCGTGCAAAGGCCAGCGGCGCGGAGCAGGCGAGCGGTGCCGAGCTCCGACAGAGCATGGCGGCGCATCTCAGCATTGATCGGCGGTTCGCCGAATAGCGAATTCACGTGACCATCCCTCTTAATTCCACCGGCGCAAGGAAGCTCGCCATGAACGTTGCCGTGTCCCCGACTGCGGAAGTGCCTTCTGCTCGCGCCCAAGTGCAGTGGAGCCGTCGTTGGGAAAGTGAACTTCAGCTCTCCGATCATGCCGAGCTCGCGGAGTTCTTCCGCAAGAGCTACGGACCGACGGGTTCGTTCAATGCGCAGCCGTTTGAGGGGAACCGAAGTTGGGCCGGCGCAAGACCCGAGCTCCGCGTAATTGGTTACGACGCGCTCGGGGTAGCGGCTCACATCGGGCTACTGCGCCGCTTCATCAACGTTGGTGGAGCCGATCTCCTTGTGGCCGAGCTGGGGTTATATGCGGTGCGCCCGGATCTCGAGGGTCACGGGATAAGCCACGCAATGCGCGTGATGTATCCCGCACTGCAGGAGCTGGGTGTTCCATTCGCCTTTGGCGCGGTTCGCTCGGCGCTTGAAAAACATTTGACCCGACTGGTCGAAAGGCAGGGGCTCGCCACCCTGATGCGTGGCATTCGCGTCCGCTCCACCCTGCCGGACGTCTATCCAAATTTATCGCCGACGCGCATCGAAGACGTGATTGTCGTGGTGTTTCCGGTCGGACGCTCGATAAGCGAATGGCCGGCCGGGACTGTCATCGATCGGAACGGGCCTGAGTTGTGACAGAGCGTTCTACCCTATCTATTGTCCGCTGCGACTACGCTGACGCGGGCGAAAGTCGAGCTGTCTATTTGACCTTTGACGATGGGCCAAATCCATTTTGTACGCCAGGGGTGCTCGATGTGCTGGCGCAACATCGGGTCCCCGCGACATTCTTCGTCATCGGGACGTACGCTACGGAGCATCCTGAACTCATCCGACGAATGATTGCGGAAGGGCATGAGGTTGCGAACCATACGATGACCCATCCTGATCTATCCAGATGCGGACCTGCGGAGTTACACGACGAGGTGCTGACGGCGAGCGAGGCCATCCGTCTGGCGTGCCGGAAGGCCTCGCCCAGGCATATGCGAGCGCCTTACGGCAAATGGACGCAAGAGGTGCTCGCAATGGCGGCGAGCGCTGGTCTCACGGCTCTGCACTGGTCGGTCGACCCTAGAGATTGGTCCCGCCCCGGGGTTGATACAATTGTGAATACGGTACTGGCGAACGTTCGCCCGGGTGCAATTGTGCTCCTGCACGACGGATATCCTCCCGATGAGGAGAGACTGTGCGGTGATGCCACGCTGCGCGATCAGACCAAGACGGCGCTGGCATATCTGATTCCCGCACTGCAACGGCGCGGGTTTGTAATCCGTCCACTCCCTCAACTCCACTGAAAAAAACGACACCCCATGGACCTGCTCGCGACAACCAGTGCTGCCGCCGTTTCATCTTATGCGCTCCTCTCGACTATCTATAAGAGCGTGCAAGCGCTGTATGCCCAGCCGGCGATCGACTCATCGTTGGACGACCTTGGACAAGCAGAGGTGGTCCTTCCTGCTGTGGACGTCATCGTACCGTGCTTCAACGAGGATCCAAACACACTCGCCGAATGTCTGGAGTCGATTGCCAGTCAAGACTACGCCGGAAAGATACAGGTCTATGTAGTCGATGACGGATCGGCAAACCGCGACGTTGTCGCTCCTGTGCACCAGATATATGCGAGCGATCCGAGGCTCAGTTTCATCTTGTTGGCAAGCAACGTGGGAAAGCGCAAGGCGCAGATCGCAGCAATACGCAGCTCATCCGGTGATCTGGTTCTCAACGTCGATTCCGATACGATACTTGCGGCCGACGTCGTCACGAAGCTTGTATTGAAGATGCATGACCCGGCAATCGGTGCGGCCATGGGTCAGCTGATAGCAAGCAATCGCAACCAGACCTGGCTGACCAGGCTGATCGACATGGAATATTGGCTCGCGTGCAACGAAGAGCGCGCGGCACAGGCGCGCTTCGGTGCCGTCATGTGTTGCTGCGGCCCATGTGCCATGTATCGGCGGTCCGCACTCACCATGCTTCTTGATCAATATGAAGCCCAATTCTTTCGTGGGAAGCCGAGCGATTTCGGCGAAGACCGCCACCTAACGATACTCATGCTCAAGGCGGGGTTTCGAACCGAATACGTTCCGGACGCGATAGCAGCCACAGTCGTCCCGCACAGTCTTCGGCCATATCTACGACAGCAACTCCGCTGGGCGCGCAGTACCTTTCGAGATACGTTTCTTGCTTGGCGCCTGCTGCCAGAGCTCGATGGTTATTTGACGCTAGACGTTATCGGGCAAAATCTCGGCCCATTGCTCCTCGCCATTTCATCACTTGCTGCGCTCGCACAGCTCCTGATCGACGGCTCTATACCCTGGTGGACCGGATTGACGATTGCTGCAATGACTATGGTCCGGTGCAGTGTGGCAGCGCTTCGTGCTCGCGAGCTGCGGTTCATCGGCTTCTCGCTCCACACACCGATCAATATCTTTCTCTTACTGCCTTTGAAGGCCTATGCGCTTTGTACATTGAGTAATAGCGATTGGCTATCGCGAAAAGTCACCGATGTGCCGGCGGAAGAGGAGAAACAGCGTGTCATTCTGCACCCTAATGCCGGACGAGGTGCGGCTGGTGTGGGGGTGGCGCCTGCTCCTATTCGTACGGCGCCGTTATCGCAGCCTCCGTCGAGCCTGGCGGCGACGGAGAGTGTTTCCGGTCGCGATCGTTCGACTGTCTACAAATAGGTGGTCGGCTCATGACTCAGGACGCAAACCATCAACTATTAGAGCGAGAGTTGGCTGTCGACGACCCATGGTGCCTCGACACTAGTGCGTTCGAGCAGGAGCGATACGCGCAAATGCTCCGGATGTCGCGTTGCAACGGAGATGCGGGGTCTGCCCTCGAGGTCGGATGTGCAGCCGGTGCATTCACCGAGATGCTGGCGCCGCTATGCGTGCGACTTACGGTCGTGGATGTCATGCCGCAGGCAATCGAGCGAGCGAGACTGCGGACTGGGAAGTGGTCACATATTACTTGGGTCGCCTGCGACATTCAGCGGTTCTCGACCACTGAGCAATTCGATTTGATTGTCGTGGCCGAGGTTCTTTATTACCTCAAGGACGTGGTCGAGATGCATGCGGCTATCCGCAACCTAGTGAGTATGCTTGCGCCAAGTGGCACTCTCATTTTCGGGTCTGCGCGCGATGAAATATGTCAACGCTGGGGGCATGCTGCTGGTGCCGAAACGGTGATCACTCTCTTCAAGGAGAGCCTGTCGGAGATCGAGCGTCGGCACTGCCGCACCGGGTCGGCGAACGAAGACTGTTTGATCGTCCGGTTTCGGAAGCCGAGCGACCCCTCAGAACAATCAAACGTTGGCCATTAGGCCAGGAGGACGTATGCGCATCTGCGGAATAAAGTTGACACATGACGGAGCAATTGCTGTCGTCGAGGACGGTCGGCTTCTTTTTTGCGTCGAGCAAGAGAAGCGCGGCAACAGTCCACGCTATCAGTCCGTCGACAATCTCGATGCAGTCGTGCGCGCCTTGGCGGAGCATGGCCTGGATCCGCGCGACATCGATCAGTTCGTGATTGATGGCTGGGACGGGGAGAATGAATCGCAGTTCCAGCTCCTAAGCGGAGAGTTGCCGATCGCGCTAAAAGGCGCGCCATATGTCGAGCGTCATGCTGAGGGCCTCCTCGATTCCGTCGACGGCTTTGGCCTCATCCTCGAAGGCGAGGAGTTTCCATATAAGAGCTACCCGCATGTCACGGGCCACGTCGCGTCAGCATATAGCACCAGTCCCTTCGCCAGCGCGGGGAAACCCGCGTTCTGTCTGGTATGGGACGGCTGTATCTTTCCACGCCTTTACTATGTCGAACCTCAGGGGGCGCGGCTCATCGGATCGCTGTTTCCGATGATTGGCCATGCCTATGCTGCCGCGGGCCTTCACTTCGGGCCATACCGGCAGCCGAACCGCTCCAGTTGGGATTTGGGCATTGCTGGCAAGCTGATGGCCTACATCGCGCTTGGCTCCGTGGACGAAAGCATCGTGGAAGTGTTCCAGGAGCTTTATGAAACGCGGTTGGCGGCTGACACGGAGCAGGCCCGTCGCTACCGCGAAAACATCAACAATGCGGAAGCGTCCCTTGCAGCCATTCACGACTTCTTCGAGGCAAGCGCATTGCGCCTGACGGCCAAGCGCGCGGAAGACGTCCTTGCGTCCTTTCATGTGTTCTTGGAACGTCTTCTTGTTAAGGAAATCGCGATGGTTCTGCTGCGGTACTCGTCGCTTCCGGGAGCGCGAAATCTCTGCATCGCCGGAGGTTGCGGTCTCAATATCAAATGGAATAGCGCGCTTCGCGCGACGGGACTGTTCGATGATGTCTGGGTGCCGCCGTTTCCGAATGACAGCGGCTCGGCAATCGGGGCGGCGTGCGGCGCTATGGCAGCGCAGGATGGCTTCGGGCCGTTGGAATGGTCAGTTTACAATGGTCCGGCCTTGCAGGAGAGCGAGGTTCCGCCGGACTGGGAGGCGGCACCCTGCAGTCTGCGTGAACTTGCGTCGATTCTTGCCGACAACAAGCCCGTCATCTTTCTTTCCGGGTGTGCCGAGCTTGGGCCGCGGGCCCTGGGGGGTAGAAGCATTCTTGCAGCGCCGACGTGCTCGGCAATGAAGGATCATCTCAACGACATCAAGCGTCGCGAGCACTTCCGGCCCGTGGCGCCGATCTGTCTGGAAGATCGGGCGCCGGAGATCTTCAGCCCGGGGACGCCAGATCCTTACATGCTGTTCGATCACCAGACCCGGGCGAATTGGCGCGACAGGGTCCCCGCGGTGGTCCATCTTGACGGCTCGGCGCGGCTGCAGACAATTTCCCGCAACTCTCCTCACAAAGTTGCTGCGCTTCTCGTCGAATTTGAGCAACTCACGGGCATTCCGCTGCTCTGCAACACGAGCGCAAACCTCCACGGACGGGGCTTTTTCCCGGACGCTGCGGCGGCCTGCCAATGGGGGCTTGTCGAGCATGTCTGGTGCGAAGGCATCCTCTGGAGCAAAACGTTCGTCAAGATACCGTCGTCCACGGAACGACTTCTGTCAGCCTAAGATGAACATGTCCACTGTGGCAATCGACTTTTCCGGCGTGAAAAAGTCATTTGGCGACAAGCTCATCGTCAACGACTTGTCGTTCTCGGTTGCGCGCGGAGAGTGCTTCGGACTGCTGGGGCCCAATGGAGCTGGCAAAAGCACGATTGCACGCATGCTCCTCGGCATGATTTCGCCCGACGTTGGCGAGATTACAGTCCTCGATGAGCCTGTGCCTTCCCGCGCTCGTGCGGCGCGTGTGCGCGTCGGCGTGGTGCCGCAGTTCGATAATCTTGAAAACGAGTTCACGGTACTAGAGAATTTGCTTGTGTTTGGCCGCTATTTCGGCATGAGCGCTCGCAAGATCGAGGCGGTTGCGCCCTCGCTGCTCGAGTTTGCGCGCCTTGAGGCCAAAGCGGACGTGCGTGTCTCCAAGTTGTCCGGTGGCATGAAGCGGCGGCTGACGCTGGCGCGTGCCCTGATTAATGATCCGCATTTACTCGTGATGGACGAGCCGACGACTGGTCTGGATCCGCATGCACGTCACCTGATTTGGGAGCGCCTGCGGGTTCTGCTTGCACGTGGCAAGACGATCCTCTTGACCACCCACTTCATGGAAGAAGCCGAACGCCTGTGCGATCGGCTATGCGTGCTTGAGAGTGGATGTAAAATCGCCGAAGGCAAGCCAGACGCTTTGATCGACGAACATATTGGCTGCAACGTGCTCGAAATCTATGGCGGTGATCTACATCAACTCCAAGAGCTGATCAGGCCTTATGCGCGGCACATCGAAGTCAGTGGTGAGACGCTTTTCTGCTACGCGCAATATCCGGAGCAAGTCTGCGTGCATTTGCGCGGGCGAGCGGGCCTTCGCGTTCTGCAGCGCCCCCCGAACCTCGAAGACGTGTTTTTGCGGTTGACCGGGCGCGAGATGGAGAAATGAGCAATGAATGAGAGTTATGCGTCGGTGATGCCGGCTAACGCTTACAACTGGATCGCGGTATGGCGACGAAACTTCATGGCATGGAGGAAAGTCGCGCTTGCATCGATTCTCGGCAATCTCGCAGACCCCATAACCAATCTGTTTGGTCTTGGCTTTGGCCTCGGACTCATCGTGGGACAAGTTGAGGGAACTTCGTACATTGCTTTTTTGGCAGCGGGTATGGTCGCGGTCAGCGCGATGACATCCGCGACCTTTGAAACGCTATATGCAGCCTTTGCTCGCATGGACGCCAAGCGCACTTGGGAAGCAATCCTTTCTACTCAGCTCACGCTTGGCGATATCGTCCTGGGTGAACTGGTGTGGGCGGCCAGTAAGTCCGTTCTGGCCGGAACAGCGATCGGAATCGTCGCCGCCACGATGGGCTATACGTCATGGCCGTCCATTCTGTATGCGATGCCCACAATCGCCCTTACTGGCCTCGTATTCGCGAGCCTTGCGATGGTCGTCATATCTCTCGCACCAAGTTACGACTACTTCGTGTTCTACCAGACACTTGTCCTCACTCCTATGGTGTTCTTGTGTGGCGCGGTCTTTCCGACGAGCCAACTGCCCGGTTCATTTCAGCACGCTGCCGCCATGCTGCCGCTCGCACATTCGGTCGACCTTATTCGTCCAGCGATGCTTGAGCGCGGCGCCGACAGTGCTGCCCTGCACGTAGGTGCGCTCTGCGTATACGCGGTCTTGCCCTTTTTCGCGTCGACAGCGCTATTTCAGCGCCGGCTTCTGCGTTGACATGACATGAGCGAAACGGAGAAGGTCGAATCAATGCAGTGTCATGGTAGGTACCGCGGTAGCTCGCGAGTGACCTGGTCTGTGACAGCTTCTGCAATGACCTTAAGAAGCCACGATCGACCCAGCTCTACGGCCGCCTGTTCGGCCGATCGGTGTCGGACGTCAGCACCCTTATTTATGAGCGCCTGTCGCTCGGCGCCGAGACGGACCTTACAAAGTCGTGTTGTGCTGTCTGGCTTTCGCACCTGCGGAGCGTGACAGTACAGGTTAGATCGGTGGGACGGTGCAGTTTGGCCTTCCCGCCATGGCTAGTTGGAGAACGCAATGTTGTGCCTGGGACTGAGTGGCGGCCTTGACAGAATCTATGAAAGCTCTCCGGAGCTGCCGAATACACTTCTTCACGATGGCGCTGCGGTTCTTGTGCAGGATGGCCGCGTAATTGCTGCTGTCGAAGAGGAGCGCCTCAACCGCATCAAGCACTCCAACAAGTTCCCTAGCAATTCGATCCGGTACTGCCTTTCTACCGCAGGAGTCGAGCTCGGGGACATCGACCGTATCGCGTTCTACGCGACTGAAGCCTACTGCAAAACCATGCTCGAGCGCCTTTCTGTTTCTCAGCCCGTTCCGTTGGACGCCAAACTGTTGCTGCAGCAGCTGCTGGCACGGGAGTTCGGGGCTGAGATCGATTCGTCCCGGCTTTCCTTCGTGAATCACCACGAAGCACATGCCGTGAGCGCGTTTGCCATGTCCGGGTTCGAGCAAAGTCTCGTCTTTGCGATCGACGGAGGTGGAGATTTTCTCTCAGGCTTATTGGCGGTAGGGTCTGGCACCGAAATTGCGGAACTTGTAAGTTTCCCGGAACATAACTCCTTGGGGCTGCTCTATCTTGAGACGATCCGATATCTCGGCTACGGGATGTTCGACGAATACAAAGTGATGGGGCTCGCACCGTATGGTGATCCCGATCGCTATCGCGAACTGTTCGCCCAGTTCTACGAGCTGTTGGACAGCGGTGGCTATCGCGTTCACCTGGACCGAATCGGACCGGCCCTGGTCCGCAACATCCAAGTGCGGCGAAAGGGAATGCCATTCACCCAACAGCATCGAGATGTCAGCGCGTCGCTGCAGGAAGCACTGGAGCGGATCGTCCTTCACACCCTGCGGCACCATCGTGAAGCGACAGGCATGAAACGCTTGTGCCTAGCTGGCGGGGTGGCCCATAATTGCTCGCTCAATGGTAAGCTGCTTTATTCCGGACTATTTGACGACATCTTTGTTCAACCAGCGGCGCACGACGCTGGTTGCGCACTCGGCGCTGCATTAATGGTATCAAATGAGCTAGGTAGGCCAGCGCCGCGCGTGCGACTGCCGGACGTTTATTGGGGGCCCGATCTGGGGAACGAGCAAGCCGTAGAGCTTGAGCTCAACGCATGGTCAGGCCATCTCGACATTCAACGCAGTGATGACATAGCATCCAGTGCGGCAGACTTGATGGCAAATGGCGCTGTAATCGGCTGGGTTCAGGGCCGCTCTGAATTCGGCCCACGTGCGCTTGGTAACCGAAGCATTCTTGCCGACCCGCGTCCTGCGGAGAACAAGGACCGCATCAACGCGATGGTCAAGAAGCGGGAGGGCTATCGCCCCTTTGCGCCATCTGTACTGGAGGAAGATGCGAGCGAGTTCTTTGAGCTCCCGGACGGCGCGTGGCAGCTCCCCTTCATGAACTTCGTGGTTCGTGTGCGTGAAGCCAAGCGTAACGTGCTCGGTGCGATCACGCACGTTGATGGGACGGCTCGGCTGCAGACCGTATCGCGCAAGACAAACCCCGCCTACTGGGATGTAATTAATGCGTTCAAGAAGCGAACGGGCATTCCGATTCTTCTAAATACCTCATTTAACAACAATGCCGAACCGATCGTGCAGTCCGTGTCGGACGCGATCACCACGTTCTTGACGACTGACCTGGACGGACTTGTTGTTGGGCCGTTCCTCGTCAGGAAGCGACCAACATCACTGGAGGATTGGAGTGCGCTAGGCGTTTCATTGCCGCCGTATGCATCCCTTCATCGTGTTCGCTCCCACACAGCGCCAGATCGTCAGGACACGGTCTGCGAGATCCGCACGGGACATTCCGCCCACTCGAGTATGCGTATCTCACCTGAGCTTTTCGAGATGTTGATGCGAATCGAGGGCGAGGCGTCGCTCGGGTGGCTTTTCGAACCAGCCATGCTGGACCAGGCCAAGCGTGAAGATCTTGTGAAGGAATTGCGGCTCGTATGGGAACGGCGGTGCATTCGCCTGCATCCGCCGCGCGCGGCTTGCGGCCACAATGAAGTGCAAAGCGGAACATAGCCGTAAGTCATGAGCACGGCTATGCCTATGCGTGTATGTGAGGGGACCAGGCCATCCGATGCACAGCGGGCCATTGGGCGTCTGGACTTCGGGCTGGTCGATGCAACACCGCTGAAGAAAGTACGGAAAGTATTGAGAGAACGCGGTTCAGCACGGATAACCCCGCTATGAAGTTCTACCGACGCAGCTCGCCGGTACTGCGATCGCAGGCCCTGACGTCGGGCGAGAAGATGCCCGAGATGTCTGTGTTGACATCTCGTGTCCAACCAGGAGCGCACGAAAAGGCAAGGCAGATGGGTAGCGATTTGAGGAAGGATCGGTTCGTCGTGTCCCGGCGACGTACGGGGTTCGGCGACTGTCTGTGGTCACTGGCGGCAGCCTGGCGTTTTGCAAAGCAGACAGGACGGACGCTAGCCATTGATTGGCGGGGATCTTGTTATCTTGATGAACCATTCACCAATGCCTTTCCAGTTTTCTTCGAACCGGTTGATGACATTGCAGGTGTGCAGATAATTTGCGATGACGACATCAATCAACGTTCGTTTCCGGGCCCATTCTTTCCGGCATGGTGGAATAAGCCATCTATCGATTGCGTCTATCGCCCGGACGAGCAGATTTTCCGGGAACGCGACCAACTCGATCAACTATTCCAAAGTCAGAGAGATAGCGACGCTAACACGGTTGTCTGTGATGCCTGCCTGATGTGGCGCTGCGATCAGGAGGCGGAACGAGAAATCTTCCGGAGTATCAAGCCGCGACCTGAAATTCAGGCTCGGATTGATGCTATCTACCGCGAGCACTTTGAGCCGTACAGCGTCATCGGCATTCATGTCCGGCATGGCAACGGCGAAGATATTATGGGGCATGCTCCTTACTGGGCGGACGCGGAGCGCGCCTTGCGGCAGGTCTGTAATGCCATTGATAAGGCCAGGGGCTTGCGCCACGCAAAACCTGTGAGGGCGTTCCTGTGCACGGACAGCGCGCTCGTCCTTGAGCAGGTTTCGGCTAAATTCCCTGATGTTTTCGCGATCCCAAAGCAGTTCCAGGCGCCTCAAGCCGGCCCATTGCACAATCCAGCTCTCGGAGCCGAAGGTGGCTTTTCTGCACTCACCGAGATGTATCTCCTAGCCCGCTGCGACACCGTGATCCGTTTTCCCCCAACGAGCGCGTTCACGCGCTATGCGCGTCTTTTCGCCCCACGCGTTATAGAATTCGATTTGAACGATCCGGGCCGCTTGATCCTAATTGAGGAAGACTCGCAAGAGCTCATGGCTTCATGAAAGTCGCAGACCGGCTGGATCGATCTGACAGCCGCTCTGTACATCCAAGAGTACTGGAAGATCTTTCCTGCGACGATTTTCTGCCCGTGTTGCAGTTGCCGCGAACTTCCAGCGGCGAAGAGAACGAAGCGGGGGTCGGATGCCCTCGGCTGAGGCGCGACTTCGACAAGAACGGCCCTAAACTGCTGCTTCAGCAAAGGAGGAGCACGTCGTCGTCTTCTTTTCGGGCGGGCCACAAATGGAAGCTAATCGGCGCTCAATCACGGATGAACATTTCAGCACGCCAGCTCGTGTTTGGAACCGACACGCCCGATCCCAGTGCTGCTCAGAGCATCGCGCGATAAATCAAAATCGACCGCCTGCCGAATCTAACGTGCAAGCCTGGTACGTCAGTTTTTCCCGAGCGATCTTTGACCTCGACGAGAGGTGCCGGCCAGCCGCAGGCTCGTACGGCTGCGCGATCAAGAGAGCGAACGCGGCTGGTCGCCCTTTCATGAAGGAGGCGAGTGTACTCGCAAACTTACGTAGCGAATTCACCATCGCTGTCGGAAAGCTCACCGCCGCTGTCTTGAATCCGCCAAGCATTCCGCGTGCGCGACATTAGGACGCGAAACGGAAGTGGATTTACGTGCATCGCAGTGGCGCAAATCCTGCTACGGGTGCGCGGGAGCAACAGTAGAGGAGGCGGCTGTGGGTCTCGATCTGCCAAATGACAAACTGATCAGAGGCCCGCTGCCCGAAGCACATATGGATCGCCTCATTGAGGCTGATAAAGCGCATGTTGATCGTGGTGAACCGAAGGCGATGTTGCTCACCGGGGCATCGCGCGGAATTGGCCATGCCACCGCCAAGCTATTCTCGGAGGCGGGCTGGCGCATCATTTCTTGCGCGCGCCAACCGTTCGACGGTGAGCGATGCCCCTGGGGGGCTGGGAATGACGATCACTTCCAGATCGACCTGGGCGATCATCGAATGCTGCCGCGCGCGATCACCGAGGTCAAGAAACGCTTGGCCGGTGCGCCCTTGCACGCGCTGGTGAACAATGCCGGTGTCTCGCCGAAAACGCCCACTGGCGATCGGCTGACATCGTTGACCACGTCAACCGATACCTGGATGAGGGTCTTTCACCTTAATCTGGTGGCTCCGATCCTGCTGGCGCAGGGTTTGTTTGATGAGCTAAGAGCCGCGTCAGGATCGATCGTGAATGTGACGTCAATTGCGGGCTCGCGGGTGCACCCATTCGCCGGTAGCGCGTATGCGACCTCGAAAGCTGCGCTTGCGAGCCTCACACGCGAACTGGCCCACGACTACGCGCCGCATGGCATTCGCGTAAATGCGATCGCGCCCGGCGAAATCAAAACCGACATGCTATCGCCGGAGACGGAAGCCCGTCTCGTTCCAAGTATCCCGCTGCGCAGAGTGGGGACCCCGGATGAAGTGGCCAAGGTCATCTTCTTCCTGTGCTCGGATGCGGCGAGTTATGTCACGGGTGCTGAGGTGCCGATCAATGGTGGGCAGCATCTGTGAATCGGCCGGCGCGGCGGCGAGGCTGACTTGAACTGCAGCAACCGCACTCGTGTTCTCCGCTGACGGCGCGCATACAATCAACAAAAAATGAATCGAAGGCACACCGCAAGTTTACTGTCGTGCCATGAAAAAGTGTCACGGTTCGATGTCATCTCGTCAACACTTGGCGCTAGATCGAGAGTGACATGCAAAACGAAGCTCGCCAATCCGGACATTGCTCCAGGGAGGATGATCAAGACAACGGAGACAGGCTCATGCTGCACATTCCTTCCTCAAGCAAAAGACCTGCCTCGCAACCGGAGCCGGAGCGTAAGCCCCCGGGGGAGCCGTCGCATGAGAGCGCGCTGACCGGCATCTTCGAAATATCGAACATACTCAATGCTCCTGGTCGGCTCGAAGTCACTTTGGCCAACGTCCTGGCTGTTCTGCAATCGTTTGTGCCGATGCGACACGGCATCGTCTCACTGTTCAGGGATGACGGCATGCCAGAAATTACAGTCGGCGCCGGCTGGAGCGAAGGCACTGGCGAGCGTTACCGGAGCTGCCTGCCGCAGAAAGCAATCGACGAGATTGTAACGACAGGTAGGCCTCTTGTCGTCGAGAACGTAGCCGCCGAGCCGGCCTTCAGCGCTGCCGACCGGGAGGTTCTCGGCGCCTCCGAGAGTATGCCGGTAGCATTCATCGGGGTTCCGATTCGTATTGATCAGGGGGTCGTTGGCACGCTGACGATCGACCGTATCCCGGAAGATAGTTCAGGTCTCCGGCTCGAGTACGATACGCGGCTGCTCACCATGGTCGCCAACCTGGTGGGACAAGCAGTAAAGTTACATCGCGTGTTCGCCAGCGATCGCGAGCCATTGTTAGTGGACAAAGACCGGCTAGAGAAGCAGATAGTTGACGGTGGGCCGCCCGCTCGCGAGCGCAAAAAGCTTCACGCCCACGCGATCATTGGCGACAGCCCGGCGCTGAGCGGGCTGCTCGAGAAGATTGCGGTTGTAGCCAGATCAAACAGCACGGTTCTGCTGCGCGGCGAATCCGGCACCGGCAAGGAGCTCGTAGCCAAGGCCATTCACGAGTCCTCGGCCCGTGCTAAGCGGCCGTTCGTTAAGCTGAATTGCGCGGCGCTCCCTGAGACGGTTCTGGAATCGGAATTGTTTGGCCATGAGAAAGGTGCCTTTACCGGTGCTGTCAGCTCCCGCAAGGGGCGCTTCGAACTTGCTGATAAAGGGTCGCTATTTCTTGACGAGATCGGCGAGATCTCAGCTCCGTTCCAGGCGAAGTTGCTGCGAGTTCTGCAAGAGCAGGAGTTCGAGCGCGTCGGCAGCAATCACACGATTAAAGTCGATGTTCGAGTTATAGCTGCGACCAACCGGAACCTTGAAGAGGCCGTGGCAAGGAGCGAGTTCCGCGCGGACCTCTATTATCGTATTAGCGTAGTGCCCTTGTTGTTGCCGCCGCTGCGCGAAAGACGCAGTGATATTCCGCTGCTCGCCAGAGAGTTCCTCAGAAAGTTCAACAGCGAGAACGGCCGTACGCTCACTCTGGAGGCGAGCGCGATCGAAGTACTGATGAGCTGTGGCTTTCCGGGAAATGTCCGCGAACTCGAAAACTGCATCGAGCGAACAGCGACGCTGTGTGCCGGATCATCGATTGTGAGAAGTGACTTTGCATGCAGCCAAGACCAGTGCCTTTCCACGATGCTGTGGAAAAGCACATCGCACGGCAAAACAGACCAAGCGGCACCGATGCAACCGATGCCTGCAAAGCCTATCATTCCGCTAGCTGAAACGACCCCGCCGCCGCAGTCTGGCTGCGAACTGGCCTCACTGGCACCTCCTGGCACGGTTCTCGTTGGTGGTGCGAGGATGGCCGATCGCGAGCGGGTCATTGCGGCCATGGAAAAATCTGGCTGGGTCCAGGCCAAGGCAGCGCGCCTACTTGGACTAACCCCGCGCCAAATCGGCTACGCGCTGAGGAAATACGGAATCGAGATAAAGCGGTTCTGAACGACCACATCGGTCGGAACTGATACCGCCAAATCGATAGGTGAAGACGATCCGCCTAAGCCAGTCCATGCAATCTGAAGGGAATGGGTCCGTCCGCGGCGACGACCTGGCTGCGAGCGCTGCGACCGCGAGGAGGGCTGATCTGTTCGGTCAGAGATGGAGCGTGCGCCATGAGAGCCTCGCCTGCGGGTCATACAATCGCGAACCGCCGGTTGCTCGTCACGAAGAGCTATCATCCCGGTGCTCAATCAAACCG
Organism: Bradyrhizobium sp. CCBAU 25338; assembly: GCF_028128965.1. Classification (NCBI taxonomy): domain Bacteria; kingdom Pseudomonadati; phylum Pseudomonadota; class Alphaproteobacteria; order Hyphomicrobiales; family Nitrobacteraceae; genus Bradyrhizobium; species Bradyrhizobium sp. CCBAU 25338. The sequence goes on along the minus strand of NZ_LFKY01000002.1, from coordinate 79,451 downwards.
GATTAGCGAACCAAATGCTTATTGACCCTCGATCGGTCTGATGCGCGCAGGTGATTAGCGGCAGTCATCCGCAAGCAGCCGTCATTTGCCTGGCGTGCGCTGCGGAACAGCGCTGTGTCGGAGCCCTGACTTGTGTCGTCATTCGTTCGTCGGCAGAGCAGCCTAGAGAGACGCATTAGCCGGTTTGAGCCTTTGTGACCGCAAGCCGAGTCCAAAACCGCGGGGATGGTACAACACTTGCTGTTCTCTTCGCAGCTGACGCAAGTTTAGGAGCAACCCCGTGCATAATGTTGTCTGCATCAAACAAGTGCCGGACTCGGCGCAGATCCGCGTGCACCCCGTAACCAATACAATCATGCGTCAGGGAGTGCCGACCATCATCAACCCATATGACCTCTTCGCGCTCGAGGCCGCGCTGGAGCTGCGCGATCGGTTCGGCGGTGAAATTACCGTGCTTACCATGGGACCGCCATCGGCCGAGGAGTCCTTGAGAAAGGCACTGACCTATGGTGCTGATCGCGCCGTCCTACTCACCGATCGCTGCTTTGCGGGATCCGATACGCTGGCCACAACGTATGCACTTGCAACAGCGATCCGGAAAATTGGTAAGGAATATGGCCGGACAAACCTCATCTTCACGGGAAAGCAGACCATCGACGGCGATACTGCGCAGGTCGGTCCCGGCATCGCAAAGCGACTGGGCGTAGGCCAACTAACTTACGTTGCGAAGGTCAGATCCCTGGACGTCACCAATCAAACAATAGAAGCTGAGCGACGCTCGGAAGGTGGTGTGCAGGTTCTGCACACCAGATTGCCCTGCCTCATCACCATGCTTGAGGCGACGAATCAGATTCGTCGTGGCGCGATGCCGGATGCCTTACGTGCCGCGCGTGCCCAAATCGTGAAATGGAGCGCGCAAGATGCCGGTATCGAAGACATCTCCAAATGCGGGCTCAAGGGCTCGCCAACTGTCGTCAAGCGTGTGTTCGCTCCCTCTGCGCGGGCCGAGAAGGCGGCGTTGGTCGAGTGCGCCGAGCAACCGGCGCAGGCGTTGATAGACGCAATTTTCTCGCATCAACCGAAGCTCGAAACCGATCTTGCGGCGCTTGCTCGTGAGGCTCGATCTGGAGAGTCCAGGCAATCGTAGCAGTTACGCTCCAAGGAATGTATCAATGCCGCGCCGTGTCGATGAGCGCGCAACATGTACCTAGGAATCTCGACCAGCTGCCAAGAGAGTCTGCTATGGCGTCCGTCGATCTCGCGATCAACCGGGGCCGCATGGTCCGTAGACGACGCTATGGTTACGGTCGATGCCCGGAATCGCACGGGTTTGTCGGGATACGGCCAAACGTGCCTGGGCATATTCCAGATCCTCCGTTCGGTCGTGTTCGACGGCGAAGGCCACTGCTTCCCCTTTAACGATCGCGAGCGAAGACGGAATACGTCAGCGACCCTCGTCACCATACTAGCGCAGCGCTGTGCGCGCCAAAAGCGCTGTCGCTGGCTTTAGGGCGCAAAGCCAATCTATGCGGCGCACTCGAGGCAATCTCCACGGTTCAGCAGCCCCGTACGCATGTGAACGGCTGCTGGCCGTTCGCTGTTTGGTTCCTAACGGCGGTGCGCAGCCTCTCAAGTGCATGCACTTGCAATGAGGAGAGGTCACGAGCGTATAGCAACCTCTTCGGACTCTTGCGAACCGAATTCGAGGGTTGGCATGATGATTGCTGTGAGCCAGTAACAACTAAGAGGTGGTGATCGCGAACCCGACCCACCAGAGACCGGAGGCCATATGAGCTCGGTAGGTACAAATTGGATTTGCAATGCTGTACCAAGCTGACAGCGCTTCGATGAAATGGCAGCAGCAACCGCGAGGGCTTGGCTCATTCGCCCCGGATCGCGAAAGCTGCAAGCTCGCCGAGCGAGCAGATGCGCTACTCGCGCACGCGACATTAGCCTCAGCATGGCGTGGGCGGCGAAGTATCCACGATGAGCCTCCACGCGCATGCTGGCCGTGGCTGGCATTGCCGCATCGGATTGCTGGTGGACCGGAAACCAACGGATCCTCGCCGCTCCATCAATGAACGCATTCCCTTCGATGTGCATGAGCGGGACAGAGCATGCCGCTGTCTGCCCCGCCAAGGAAAATACGAAAGTCCGCCAGAAAGGTGAACGCAGTCATAGGCCCTTCGAAGTCAATGAACTCAGGACGGTTAATAGTGGGCCCGAATACGGAGTTGCTTCGTCAACGACCGGTTCGCTTCTCATCTGCAAGGGTCAAATGACATCTCGAGCGTCTCAATTTGCACCGGATCAGCCTCCGAGGATATCCTGCGAGTACTTGACCGAGCAAGCGCAAGCCTTGTTCGGTCCGCATCCGTTCGCTTCGCAGATGTCCCAAGATCAGGTCGCCAGCCTGCTGCCTGAATACCTGGCGATGTCACAGGCGTTCCCGTACCTACAGGCAGGGTCCCAAAGGGATCTCATATTCGATGCGATGGATCAAAATCGGGATCTTGCGAGGGACATTGAATTAACCAGCGTGGTCGCCAATTTTATCTGCTGGGATGAGACCGGCGGCCATGGCCGGATTCTCCAGGGCGGCAAGGCGGCGCTACCCGATATTCTTTTGACGGAATACTTTCACTCCAACCTCTTGAGAAAGGATGCCTCGCAACTACTCGGCAGAGCAATACTGCCCAACTATAGCGACAGGACGAAGCAGTACCTGCATTCTCTCTATGCCGGATTGTCATCGAAAGACGCCCTGGTTCGTTGCGCCTACATGGTCGCGTTTGAACTCCATGCTGCGGATATGATCCAGTCGCTGTGGACCAGTCTGGTAAAGACCTTCAAGGCGCGGCCGGACGATCTCGAGTATTTTCGCGTTCATGTCGGTGGAGAGGATCCTGCGGAGAGGTACCACGGAGACATGACAGGCCGGCTGATTGGTAAACTCGTGCCGGCTGGGAGTAGTGATCGCTTTTTGGATGAATTCGGTCGAGCCTATGAGCTCAGCGTCCAGTGGTGCCGCGATCTGCTCGGAATGGCCGTGCGCACGGGAGATGATCACTCCGAGATCCAACATCGTGGGCGTTGTCATTGTGGCTCTATCAAGTTCCACGTCAGTGCGCCCCGAGAGCTGTCCGCAGTTCGATGCAATTGCTCAATTTGTCAAATGTCTGGATTTGTCCACTTGCTCGTAACTGGCGATAAGCTACGCATCGAGTGCGGTGAAGAATTCCTCACTACGTACCAGTTCAACAAGAACATTGCTCGGCACACGTTTTGCCGGCTTTGTGGCGTAAAGCCATTCTATAGGCCGAGGTCGAGCCCCTCCGGGTTCAGCGTAAATGTTCGATGTCTAGATAGAAGGACGATCGAGCGCATAAGAATAACTGAGTTCGACGGCGAGCATTGGGAGCAAGCATTCGCGTCAATGCACCGGGACCCGGAGTCATGCTTCGAAAATCAAAGGAGTGAGCTCGAATGGCGCGCGTAATGAATGATAAATCCCGTCTGCTTACAGAAGAAGTCCTGACAAAGTACCGCGTAGAGCTGTTAGTAAAAGGGACGGTCGTGATCGCCCCGCAGATATTATTCACGCAAGACGACTTGGCCAAGATCGATCAGCTGCAGGCTGATATCCCGGAAGAAGAAGTGCGGGAGGGAGATGCCGGCGACTTGCACAGGGTCTTTGTCAAGCGCGTGAGGGTAGACCCGCCGGGCCGCGCGCCTAGCAACGTGAGTGGGACAGCTGCACGGCAGATCATGGAGCTACTCGAAAGTAAAGACCGCAGCTTCGCGCTAAGCAGGATATTCGGAGCATCCTCAGATTACGTGGTTCGCCGATGCCAAATGCATCGTATGCCGCCGGGGTCCTTTGTCGGCATCCATTTGGACGCGGAGAGCGATCCGGATTTCGAGTACTCGGTGATTGTGCAGCTAACGAGAGACTTCAACGGCGGCGAATTCGTGGTATATCCAACGGGGTACGAACAACACGTATTCCGACCGCCATTTGGCGCCGTGATTGTCACAACATGTAAGGTGCGGCATGAGGTAAGGCCGGTGTTGAGCGGGGAACGCCGATCCCTCGTGTACTTCTGTTCGAAACGCGGCGGCGCGAACCGCCGGGTCATCGAAGGTCCTACCGCTCGGCTTTAGGGTGGCGCCTGATATGGTTCTCTGAGAATCGGGCGGCTCTCCGGAGAATTAGATTGCTTTCCCATCTTGTGGTCAGACTGACCTTCGTAAGGTCTGGGACAATTCTTGTCGGAAGAGATGGCTAACATTGATCTCTGTACGGCCACGACACATCATCCGACCAAAGCTTACTAGGTGCTTGTGGCCATCTTCGTCGCTGCGTGAAACCACGGGGGGCGCGTCGGCGGTGCGCGATAGTGTACCCCCGGGCAGCTGCGCCAAATTGAGCGGCTGACGGTTTGTTTGCTAGGACCTCAACAGTCGGTGTTGCTGATCGTGGGCCGCGGGCCTGTTGGGCGCAATCACAACACACTCCACAGTGCCAGCCTCTTCGTCGGCGGCAAGCGGGATCACGCCCTCCTTACGGGTGCGGTCAAATATAAGTCCGTCTTTGACGAAACGATCATGCGCGGCTTGGAAGGATGGTGATCGGACATTTCTTACTGACAAAACAACGTTGGAACCGGAATAGTCGAAGCCTAGCAGACGAATGGCGATGTCGTGTAACACCGAGCCGCCACCCCAGCGGCCGTTCGCTTCATTGAACAGCAACCGTCCATCTTTAGCGAAAATGGCGTCGATGTTGATCATTCCGCGATATCCCAGGTCGCGCGCTAGTGCCACAAATCGGTAGGCATGCGCCTGGGCAGCCAACCATTGCTCATTCTCCAGGTCGCTAGGAAGCTCGAGCCCGGTCCAGATCAGAGCTCTTTCGGATCGGTCTGTGCTTTTGCGCAGACGTATGCTTCCACTATTGATAAAGGCGATTGATGCATCATCCTGGATTGCATACTCGAGATAGAACAAAGATTGGGCCAAGTGGTACGATTCCACGACAAGCGTCTTACACGAGGCTGTTGTCATCTCAGACCAAAGTGCTTCGGGATCAAACGACGGCCACGAAATCCACCTTGTATCCCTGGCTCCAGGTAGCGGATCGCTCTTAGTGCTGGTCAAGATGACATTTCCGACTCCACCAGCTCCATTATCCAACTTTACAATGACCCTGCCGGTCTCGGATTTGAGGGAGGTGACGGCTTCGAATAGTCCATTTGGGTCTGTCGCGACCGACCCATGAGGGAGCGGAAGTGCGACGCTGGTTGCCAATTGGCGGAAGTGGCTCTTGCGATTCAACAGATCAGGCCCGCGCTGCAAAGCGAACTCGTCACCGGTGTTCGGTATGCCTAGCATGGCCGCCAGGCGTGCGACGCCTTCGGTCGGGTAGCAGGGATACAATCGCCAGGCTGATTTCTGACGAAGATGTCTTTTGATTCGCTCGACAACAGTCTTGGACAGCAACGTACAGTCATCGAGGATCGTCGATTGGCGGCTCGCAGGTACAAGCAGGCGAAGACTCGATACATCGAAATCGAGCGTCCCGCCAATGAAGGATAGCAGATCCGCCGGGATGACGACCGGGGAGACTATCAGGTCGCCCTCCTGAGCAAACCACGCTGAACGATATGCCGAGTTGGCGGCCAGCGAAAGTTGAGCTTTTGTTAGATGGGCGCCGGACATCTGAGGCGTACCGGCATTCATAATTATGATTCGCGGCATTCTCGACTCCGGGTATCTGGACGTGATCAGGATGGGATCGCATGACAACCATGATGTCTTTGCCATGCCGTGGTGAGGCTCTGAGAGAGGAGAGGTTTTTGCGCCGTCTCGAGTCACCTACGATGTAGCGCGAGAGAACGGCTTGTTTCCGATCTGCAGATTTCGCTTGACAGCTTGGTCGCGTGGCAAGTCGCTTCAGACGAGCTTTACGTCGCCTAGCGCGGTGTTCGGAGCCGTTCGCGTGAAATGATGTCGCGGGGGACACTAGAATTGGTTGTGACCTAATAGGTGCGATCAGCGCTTCCTCGATCCTGCCGCCCCGTTGCTTGGTCACATAACCGCCCGGTGCTTCTTCCCAGCGCGCATCGGCTCGACCGACCAGCTGCATTCGGCTGCAGCTGGATATTCCGTAAGCGCTCGCTCTATTCTTGCTATATGGATATTTTCGCTTGAAATAGTCGAGTGTTGTGTTGCCGCCGTGAAGCGGAAAAGTTCCATCGGTGTCGTAGCATTCAATGTCCCCGGCGACGCTGGGAATCTCGGGTCGGTCTCCTCTCTGGACACCAAAGCGGCTTTCGAAGGTACGAGAGGCCCGCTCTATGTGTCGACTGACGACATAGCTGGGCGTCTTCCGGTCGAAATGGATTACGGTCTTGTCGAGAGTATACGTATTTTGTCGCTCGACCAGGGTCGAGCAATCCAGTCGGCTATTCATGTGTATCAGGTCCGCACATTATGTCTGCGCCGACGCGCTTCAATGGAAGCCCGGATCCTGGCGATGCCCGGGTGATATGCTTCGGTTGCCCCTTGTACACGCTATGATCACAGCGTCTTGGCAGAACCCGGCTCTTGATGGCTGTCATGGGGTGCGACGGACGGATATCGCTCGAGGCAGATCTGCCGATCGATCACTCACTTCGCTCTGCTCTGCTGCGCTCGTGTGCATCTGTCGGTAATGATAGGCGCACCACGAAGAGGTTTTCTTGCCGCGCCTTTGATATACGGGCTCGCCGCACATATAGGCCGCTCTCATATCTTTATCCTTGAAGCCGATGATGTAACGGCACTGGCCTTCAATATGATCAATTAACAGGACCTTCTTAAGGCCGTCCGGGTCTTTCAACGTTCTGCTCCAGCATGCCAAGCAATGTCTTCGGTGCCGCGCTGGTTGCGCGAAGTCACACGCGCGGGTCACTCCTCGAAAACCTGCGCCGGCTCACGATCTGGCACACCTTGCGCGATCGAAATGCCTTGCCAGGTGCGGGAAGGCTTTTGAAAGTAGTGGGTTCGGCAAACTGATTTTTGCGTTGCTGCGCGAGACGAGGGGCTTGTTAGCAAAGCAGCGCCACCTAGGGCCGTAGGATAGAGTTCCACGCCGACAAATGCTGACCTTATCGGCGCGGAGCGGTCGTCGACAGCCGCATGGTTCGGATCAGAAATGCCGAACCATTTATGGCTACGTGCGAGCTCTGCCGCCGCACCTCGCTGCACAGCCCTCCCGAGCGACGGGTTATAGAGAATGAGGAGCATGAGCGGCCATCGGTCCGCGGATCTGACCAGCTGAGGCATTCGAAGTCCTTCAACACCCAGATGGGTGTCACCCCAGGAGCCTACGATTTAACGCTACGTCAGATTCAAGCCTTTTCCGTCGGTCTACGGGAAAGTGGCCAAGCTCACGCTGGCCCAAGCAGCCCGCCAAGGGGCTGTCGCAAGCATGTCAGCGCTGCCCTGGTTGGGCTGGGCTGTAGCCCTGTGAGGCCTTTGATGAGAGATTCGACGAATGCCCGGCGGCGTGTCCAACGCACGTTGGTCGCTGACTTCCGACGAAAGTTTGAGTTGCTCACGGGGCGTATGCGGGAATCACCATCGTCGGTCGGTCTGAGAAGGGCGAGAGTCGCGGCGCTTAGCAATCTCGATTAGCCACCGCTGGACGAGCGAGCAGATCGAAGCCCGGTTGGCGGCATGTTTTAAGCGTCTGCGTAAATGTAGACGGAATCGGCGCGCCTAATGCGCTCTCAGGAGAACACGCTGTTTTGCCTCGAGAAGATGCTCATCTAGGGTCTCGTGCAGCGCACGCCGCAGCTCTGGCGGGATCGAGCTATCTGTATCGATCAATTCCCGAAACTTCCGAATGATGTGCTCTATCGTTGCGATCGTTCCGAGTGTTTCAGTCCTTTGCCAAGGCATCACCGATTATCTCCTTTGGCGCGCAACGCACGTTGCGGCGCGAGTCCTCACCTCAGCGACCTGGCCTCGAACAGCCTCTAGTAGATGAAGGGGGGGCTGTCGGGTCACGTGCTCAGGCGAGTTGTTTTGACAAAGACTTAGCCGGTGGCGCTCACTCAAATTCCGCAGAACTGACGCGTATTGCGGCTGCAATATTTTCGCGCGCGTAAGTTGCACTCTTGACGGCATTGATCGAGCATCAGCCAACTCGGTTCTCAGGCGTTTGAAACCGCGATCAAGCGATTCAACCGGGCGGCTGCCGCGCCGCGATCAAGTGATTCTTGTCCAAGTGCCACGCCTTCCTGTAGGTTCGAGGCACGCCCGGCCACGACCAGTGCCGCCGCCGCGTTCAAAAGTGCGGCATCACGAAAACGTCCTGGCAAGCCATCAAGCACTTTTTGTAACGCAGCGGCGCGAGCCTCAACATCACAGTTCTCCAACGCATCCGCGCGGTAGCGGGGGAGCCCGGCTTCTTCCGGCGTCACTTCGAACGTGCGGACTGTACCGGCCTCAACCGCAGCAACGAAGCTTGTCCCGGTGAGGGATATTTCGTCGAGCCCGTCCGAGCCATGAACAACCCATACCGAATCGGCGCCCAGGTTGTTCAAGACGTACGCCAGAGGCTGCACCCATTCGGGAGTGAACACTCCAAGGATCTGCCGCTTGACCCCGGCCGGATTGGACAGGGCCTCGATCAGGTTGAACATCGTGTGGGTTCCAAGCACGCTCCGGATCTGGCTGATACGCTGCATCGCAGGATAGCCGGCTGACGCAAACATGAAGCCAATGTCGGCTTCGTGCACACAACGTGCAATCGCGTCAGGCTTGAGATCGACCTTTACGCCGAGGCGCCCCAACACGTCTGCGATGCTCGAGCGCAAGGATGCAGCGGGGCTGACATTCTTGGCGACGGGAACGCCGACCCCGGCGACGATGAAAGAGGCGCACGTCGATACGTTGAGCGAACACATAGCGGTATCGCTCGTGCCAGTGATATCGATGGGGTCGCATCGCATTTCCACCTTGGGCATTATATTTCGCATTGCGGATGCGGCGCCGGTGACTTCTTCGACTGTCTCGCCGCGGACCCTCATCCCAATCAACAAGCCACCGATTTGCGAGGGAGTTGCGTCACCCGTCAGCATGCTGTCGAACGCTGACGCAGCCTCTTCACGCGTCAGAGTGGCGCCGCTGGCAACTTTGGCGATGATCGACTTGAGCGGTTCCATCGAGCTTTACACGTTCCTTTGTCCAATCTGCGGCCTGACCGTTCAGCCAACGCGCCTTTGCAAACCGGATGCCTTGTCGCAGCTGCCGGTCTATTCGCACGCGCAGTGTCGCACTTGTCCTTGAGGCGGCCGTCAGCTGAACGTGGGCATCGGTGGCGACGCTACAACCTGACGCTACGTGAGGGTCAAGCTCTCTCCATCGATGGTGCCGTCGATAGGATAGTGGCGGCTAGTCTTGGCTTTCCGGGCGCCGGCGTAGCGGAGCCGCTGATGGGCTTCCCACGCACTATGAGTATATCGTGCTGAAGAGTTCAGGCCGCGCTCAGCTGGCTCTACGAAATAAATTCGCCGGGCGCAAATGAGCCTGTGCGCGACAGCCTTCAAGAAGCGAGGACGCGTCCTTGATCCGCCCGCATGAAGAGGTGAGCCGCCCGGCGCCCCTCGAGTGACGTGTTGCATGTCAAGCTGGGGCGACGTCTTTGGAGAGGAGGCGGACGGACAGGTCTCAGCATCTTCATTTCGAGCCGCTGCTCTTATTGCTGATGTCCCGCCCGGAGATCACGTCGCGACATTGCTGACTGAGGCGATCTTGCCTGGATCTGAGGCAGGCAGTGATAGCGGTGCGATCTGGTATTTGACTACTACAAAGGCGGAACACGTCTTCCATGCAGGCCTCTTTCTCCTCTGCGGTCGGCGTTCGATCACGCGCGTTGAGCGGCCCGAGCATTACAGTTGTCATTGCCAGGCCAAGAGCGACGGGGCGGTAGGAGAGTCTGAGGCACGAAGCCAACTGAATTCGTTGTTTTCGATTCATGACATTTCTTTGATTCGGTGGAGCTACTTATTGTTCTTGCCCCGCGGAGCGATCACCTGCCAACCGTACGGAGCGCGTCATCTGTCCAGCATGACAGGGACGACACCTTCCATACCGGCAGAGCCTCACGAAAGGGGGAAGTACTAGCGGTTGCGCCGACGCAGCAGATGATCTTTTTGGAGCTGCTGGTGGTTGTGCGGCCGGTGCATGCCTCGATGTCTCGTGGCATTGCTTGGGCCCGCCTGACATGACCTGAGGGACTATGGGGCGGCCTAATCGTAGGCCGATGAGTGACGGAGGACTCGGCGCGATGCCGGCTCGAAGCGGCACAGGCCAGCTCTGGCGAGGCAAAGAGATCAGGCAAACCAGATGTGCTTAGGTCGTTGTTGATGACGCATTCGGACTTGCAAGCGCGACGATGATGACGCGCTGAGACAATGTTTAGTATCATCGCCCTTCTGTTCCACTTTATGTGAAGAGGTTGGGTGGGGTTGTCTGTGAGGTAGGTCTCGTCTTGCGTTGGGTCAGGGGAGACTGCGGTGATAGGAGTCCTGCCGTGCAGACTCCGCAACGCGCGATTTCGTCCAGCAGTGACAGGAATAGCATTCGATCAATCGCGGGCAGGTCTGCATCGGAATGATGTTAGGCTCTCTATTCGATCGTCCTGGGCGAGTGTAGGTACTTGAGACATTGGCAATTCTCGTAAACTGTCAGGAATCACGCGATTGTCAGAGGTGATCTCCACTTGTCTAGAACCCTACAATCTGACGCTGCGTGCGATTCAAGTCTCTTCTCGGGACCGATGGTCTTAAGATGTCGGTGCCTGTGCATTGTTCCTACAAGGATCGTCTGCAACGCGTACTTAGCCGTTTCTGAATTATTAGCCTGGACTGGGCCTGACTGCTTCGGAAGCCGCGGCGGCGAGCGTGGCTCCTACGTGATGATACGGAGCGTCGGTGTCGCAATTCTTTGATCTACGAGTTGCATGCTCTCGGCATGAATTCGAAAAGCAAACTCTACCAGCCCGATCACTGGCTAGGCCGCGCGGAAGCAACGCGAAAGAAAGCGGCAGGGCTCGATGACGGAAAAGCCAAAGACAGGCTGCTTAAGATCGCCTTGGAATACGACAAGTTAGCGCGGCGTGCCCTCGTGTGGCAGATGCGCAAAAACGAGGACGATACGTGGCCTGAGCAAGAGCTTTAGAGCGTCGCTACCTCACATAAAGGCCTCAGCCTGTTATACCCGCTCCAATGGCTAGGCAGACATCGCTCAGCAAGCGAGTCAATCCCGCCTGCAGGGGCGTTGCGGGAGCCGGGACCTTTCACATGATGGGAATGGGGAGTACTCGTTCTCACTTGCAGTCAATCCGTTGCGCCTAACGAGGACGCCAAGATGCCAACTGCGTACGGACGCATTGACCTGCTACTGGTCAATGTTTGGCACTTGGTCGCGGCTGCAACGCATGTCAGTGTCGCCAATTTGAGCCATCGGGGTTATGCGTCGACCTCCCCTTTGCGACCGCCGGAGCAGCGCATTCTATATCCAGGTAGCAGTGAAATGCGCACTGGCATCAGCCCTGGTGGCCGCGGCTTGGGATAGGCCCTAGGAGCCGCCTCGCGCGGTTGCCACGCGCGAGAGTCTTTCAGAAGAACGATGTGATGACCCAGTAGATTCCAGCCCAAAGCAGCGCATTTATGAGAAGTGCGGCGCAAAGGCCCCAGTTCAACCTCTTCCGGGGTTGCAGGGAGGGACGATCGGCGCCGAAATGCTTGACCATTGAGTGCTTTGTTGCGCGCCAATGTGTCGTTTCATCGCGCTCCGCGCAGGTCGACAGAAATATGCCAAGCTTTGCATGCCTCCTATCACTCATAAGTTAGCAGTCCTCTTTCGTAGGCAGTATGAGAATCGATGATAGTTGCCTGACGACCACTCGGCCGATTGATTGCTCATGCATCCTTGGTACAGCAAGGTCGCGTTCTGGCAGCACAGCAAGCGACATGCCAGGAGGTAGAACTGTCGACAGCGCGTTTGATGAGATGGGTTCGTCACACGAAGCAGTTGCGCGACGTCGAAGTCGCGACATTTATGTCGGAAACGACACCCCCATTAGCAGCAAAGGGTGAGCGCTTCGCGAGTGACATGCCCTAGACAACGCGTTAAGAGCTGCATCTTAGTGGCGCGGAAAAGATCGGGCGATACTCGCCGTTGCAGTCAATGAGATGACTATCCATTGTTCCTGACCGTTAGCTTACGACCAAGATCGCAGGCGACCCGCTGGATGTATCAGTTCGAAGAAGGGGCGTGCCAGACGTCCGCGGCTATCTGCACCGATTTGGACGCCATAGAACTGAATCATTTTCACATAAGTGGCGCATTAGGAACGCTGAGCCTTGGCGAGGAGGCCGCGAGTCATGAAGTACTCCCTCACGAAGCAAGTGGCCCCCACCTATCTGGTGCCGCTACTGGTGTTGCCAGCATCATGAGATCTAAATGTCGCCGCCAATCGGGGCGCGCCATGATGAAGGCCAATTCGTTGAAGAGGAGGTGGAGCCTCAACAGCCGCCAACTTCGTGTGCTCGAGCGCGATGTGCGCTCTGCCGGCGATGAGCAGTGAATGCCTGGCAGCGATGGCAAACTGCTTCGCCTCGGAGAGGCTCAATGACGCATTTACATAAGTAGCAGGAAGGTCCGATCGGTGGGTCAATTCGCCCAACGCGCAGACCGTGCTACCGCCCATGCTCGAGCAACCAGCGGCACCGAGGCCGCAATTCGAGCACGGGAGGAATAAGAGGCGCGTGAATGACGATAGACATCTACCGCTTTTGCGGATGGTACGCTGTAGACTGATTCAGGAACGCTGGGCCGAGAACCGAGAAGCTTGACTTGTTGTGCGACAACGTCATCTACGTAGAGCTTAGTGCTATCCAAGACCCAAAGGAGCGGGCGTGCGAGCGCAGATGATAGACAAGCTGGAGGCTGGCCGTGTGCAACATGGCCAGTTCGCTACTGCTCCGGGATCAGGACCTTGCGGTGTTTTCTTTGTACAGGGGCCCTGCGGGTGTGAACTCGAGATAACTGCATTTGTCCATCCTGGCTGGGAGCATGTCGCTGTTTCGACCCCGCGGCGTCGTCCAAACTGGGAGGAGATGTGCTTTGTCAAAGACCTGTTCTGGGATGAAGGGGAGAGCGTCATGCAATTGCATCCGGCACAATCGCGGTATGTGAATAACAGCCGATATTGCCTTCACTTGTGGAGCTCCACTTATCGAGACATTCCGATGACGTCCCCGAGCTTCGTAGGCGTCGTTGGATTAAGTCCCTCAGATGCGGCAACGTTGTTCGCGCGGATCAGCGCGACAGCATGACGGGCTGAGTTAACAACGTTCGAGCAGACGTGTCGAGCGGTTGCAGGAGCACAGGTTCCGCGTCCCGAAATGAGGTGTCACAAGCGGGTGCATGTCAGGCTCGCTCGACTGTTGCATTGTGCACGGCGGGCTGCTCTGAAATGCCGCTGTCAAACAGGAGCTTGCTAATGCACCCTGATTCGGGGGGAATGTCTGCGCCATTGTTATAGAGAGACCGATAGATCGTAATTTGGGTCTTGGCAGGTTCAAACCAGTTTTTGCGGATCTGCGCTGAAGGTGCCTGAGCGGCAGCAACGGCATCTCGCTGGCCGATGGCCGATCACGGAGCGATTTGAAAGACGCGAATTGCGCACTCTTTGGAGGCGAAGTTGTGCCGGCCGAGCGGCGCCCGCGTCACTGTGCAAGAGTAACTAGCTGGTCGACCACTGCCTCAATGAACAGGGACTGTCGCGCAACCAATTTGCCGACGCGGCGGTAGCTTCCGCAAGCTTGTTTGGTGGTCAGCTCTTCGTCAGTTTGCCGCGATATCAGCCGCAGGAAAGCTGCGCGCTCCCTCTGAGGACGCGTACGCCGAAGAAGCAGGTGACCAGCATGTATAATCGAGTCGATGGCGAATACACACGCCCTGGCCAAGCTGATGAATTGAGTAGGCCCGCAGACAGTAGCGAATTTGCGCAAACACTCACCGAAGTCGCACGGCGGGAGAGCCTGCCGTCAGACGAATCGGTCGACCGAATGGGGCTCTGCTTCAGCAAGCCACATACCTCAGATGCAATCGATTCTAGTCCAAGCACCTCGCGCCACAGCACATCCTCTCTGTCCTCCAGCTCGGAGCTATCCTCAGCCGGTAGTCCTGTCCGTGATCTGTTCGATTACAGGACTGCTGAATTGTCCGAAGCCAATGTCAGCGGAATTTGTGTTGGATTGGTAGCGGAGTGGCTCCTTAGTCTCCCAAGCAACCCTTCATCCCGAATGAGGGCTCTGCTCCCGGGGACTGAAAATCACAGCTCAGCGGCAAGGCGGCAGGGGGAGTATGAACGGGTCTTGACTTCATTGAAAGAGGATACGGCGGAAGGGTCTCACAACCTCCAGGCAAAAAGCACGATGTTACGCAACGCCGGCCTAGAACCGTCTGGTGAACAGACGGGACATAGGTTTGGTACATCTTCGCGCATTGACAAGATCGTGAAGGAGGTCACCCAGGATGCGTCCCGCTATTGGGTCCGCTTGAATTTCGTCGGGGGTGGCGGCCACTCGATCGCGACGGCGACGTCGAATGGAACGACGACCCTCTTTGATCCCAACTATGGGGAATTTGCTGTTGCGTCAGATCGGGTCGGAGGGTTGTTCAAGAGTCTGGCGGAGCGCTACGGCAGCCCCCCGAACAACCTTGATATATCGACTGTCGTCACACAAAGGATAGCGTGAGGGCTTCCGACGTTGCAACGGACTTGCCCGATGCCGCGCGGAACCTCATCGGTCGATGCGGGACAGTCGCATCGCCAACCATGATGCACCCGGCGCGGTTCTGACGATGTTCAGTCGGTGTTCTAGACGGAAGCTCTCTGGACGTAGTGCGGAGAGGGGCGAATGTTCAGCGATATAGGTTGGCCGATCACTCAAGTTCGTGAGCCCGCCCTCGCCCCTCAAAGCCTCAATCGCCTGCGCTTGCACTCAGGCACGATCGGCGGCCCGTTTGGCGAACCTGTTTCGTTACCTGCGCGCAATCGCGCGCTCAGGGATAAGGTTGGGACCAGGCATCCACAGTCGGCACGAAGCTCTAGTTCGTCTGCATCGGAATCGTCGCTTCTATAGTGGGTTCGTCAACCAGACAGCTGCTGCTGGGCACATCCGCATGCCCTCGCACCGGCGCACAAACCCAGTCCTCGCTCGCTAGGAGCTCCGCGACAATCCGCGTCTTCTCCTCGTTGCTGCACTTGACTTCTGGCTTCGGTGAAGGCCTCATCCGCGATCTGACTCAGTGATCTTACAGCACCTGTCTCGTTCCAAGCGTCTCAATCGAATTGTGCGCCGAGCTGGGCTACAAAGCCATTTTAGGATTAACTTGCCGATAATCGGAATGACATCCTGAAGCTAAGACTAGGAGCTCTCTCGGCCGCAGCGAGCGCAAGCGAGCTATTAAGCTGACTTGGAAGACCATCGCCTGTGTGGATCTGATCCCAGTCTCACGGAAGCAGCGCGGGCGCGACTCGGCGCTGGTCGGGCTGGATGGACCAGACGTTATCTCTGCCACGCCCGCACTACTGGTTGAAGTTAGCAGAAACGTGACTCGGCGCCGAAATCCCCACGCATACTCGGGGCTAGCGCTGTCCCTACCACGCGCCGCTAACTTCAAGATCATTGTACACCGACAAGCTGTCCAAAAGCTGACGGACCCGACGCGATGCATCAGGCGTAGCGGCCTGTGCGGATCGATGCCCTCCTGCCTTGAACCCTGCTGTCCGCCTAGCGGACGACTGGCTTAAGGGTATAATCGAGCTAAGCACAAGCCCATCCCTTCAATGAAACTGGCATAATGCCATGTGCCAGCGAGAAGGTGGCAGGATGCTTAAAACATAACTAGCCCAGCGCTATTGGATCGCGCGGCTCCGCTGTATCAGCTACGACAGAAAATGATTGTCTCTGTGACTTTCGGGCTAGGCGAGTCCATCAGCATCGACAACGAATCCACCAGCACGTCCGATGGACGATCTTCCACTCTCGCTCAGTGCCCGAAGGAATGGTCACAAGAAAATTGCGTCCGAGTCCAGCCGCGGCGCACATGGATAGGCCGATGGCCCAATCCTTCCGCGGCTGGCAGGCTACAGGCCGCTCGATGCAAAAAAACCCTGACATTATTGCCAGGGTTTCACATGTCATCGAGAACTTGAAGGGATCAGAAGTCCATACCGCCCATACCTGGAGCCGCCGGCATTGCTGGACCAGCCGTCGCCTTCTTCGGCAGCTCGGCAACCATGGCTTCCGTCGTGATCAGCAGCCCGGCTACCGAGGAGGCGTTCTGGACCGCGATGCGCACGACCTTGGTCGGGTCGATGATGCCTTTGGAGAGAAGGTTGCTGTACTCGCCTGTCTGCGCATCAAAGCCAAAAGAGTACTGCTCGTTATCGAGGACCTTGCCGACCACTATCGAGCCGTCTTCGCCGGCGTTGATCGCGATCTGGCGGGCCGGCCAAGACAGCGCCTTGCGAACGATCTCGACCCCGGTCTTCTGGTCGTCGTTATTGGTAGGCAGGCCCTTGAGCTGCTCGGAGGCACGGAGCAGGGCGACGCCGCCGCCCGGGACGATGCCTTCGTCGACCGCCGCGCGGGTGGCATGCATCGCGTCATCAACGCGATCCTTGCGCTCCTTCACCTCGACCTCCGTCGCGCCGCCGACGCGGATCACCGCGACGCCGCCGGCGAGCTTGGCGAGACGCTCCTGGAGCTTCTCACGGTCGTAGTCCGAGGTGGTCTCCTCGATCTGCGCCTTGATCTGGGCCACGCGCGCCTCGATGTCGGCCTTCTTGCCGGCGCCGTTGACAAACGTGGTGTTATCCTTGTCGATCGTAACCTTCTTGGTGCGACCGAGCATGTTGAGCGTGACGTTCTCAAGCTTGATGCCGAGATCTTCCGAGATCGCCTGGCCGCCTGTCAGGATCGCGATGTCCTGCAGCATGGCCTTGCGGCGATCGCCGAAGCCCGGAGCCTTGACGGCCGCGACCTTCAGGCCGCCGCGAAGGCGGTTCACGACCAGGCTCGCGAGCGCTTCACCCTCGACGTCCTCGGCGACGATGACCAGCGGCTTGCCGGTCTGCACCACGGCCTCGAGCAGCGGCAGCAGCTCATTCAGCGAGGAGAGCTTCTTCTCGTTGATGAGGATGTAGGCGTCGTCCATCTCAACGCGCATCTTGTCGGCGTTGGTGACGAAGTAGGGCGAGATGTAGCCGCGGTCGAACTGCATGCCCTCGACGACGTTGAGTTCGGTCTCGAGCGACTTGGCTTCCTCGACCGTGATGACACCATCGTTACCGACCTGCTTCACCGCGTCGGCGAGAAACTTGCCGATCTCGGCATCGCCATTGGCCGAAATTGTGCCGACCTGGGCGATCTCCTCATTCGAGGTGACCTTCTTTGAGTTCTTCTCGAGGTCCGCCACGACGGCTTCGACCGCGAGGTCGATACCGCGCTTGAGGTCCATCGGGTTCATGCCGGCGGCAACCGACTTGGCGCCTTCACGCACGATCGCGGCCGCCAGGACGGTCGCGGTGGTGGTGCCGTCGCCGGCTGCATCCGCGGCCTTCGAAGCCACTTCGCGCACCATCTGGGCGCCCATGTTCTCGAACTTGTCGTCGAGCTCAATCTCCTTGGCGACGGTGACGCCGTCCTTGGTAATCCGAGGCGCGCCGAACGACTTGTCGAGCACGACGTTGCGGCCCTTCGGGCCGAGCGTGACCTGCACGGCATTGGCGAGAATGTCGACGCCTCGCAGCATGCGGTCTCGCGCTTCCACTCCGAACTTGACTTCTTTGGCTGACATACAAATTCCCTCAATTCCTATTGGTTCATCCTTTAGCGCGCCCGATGGGCACTCCTCAGGAGGGGCTGCTGCGAGCCCTGTGTCAGGCGGCTTTCTTCTTCGAGAACACCTCGGTGAGAACGCCCATAATGTCGCTCTCCTTCATGATTAACAGGTCTTGCCCATCGATCTTGACTTCGGTGCCGGACCACTTGCCAAACAGCACTCGGTCACCGACTTCGATGTCGATCGGAATCTGCTTGCCGCTATCATCGCGGCCGCCCGGGCCAACTGCAATGACCTCGCCCTGCGATGGCTTTTCCTTCGCTGTGTCCGGAATGATGATGCCGCCTGCGGTCTTCTCTTCGGCGTCGATGCGCTTAACCACGACGCGGTCGTGAAGCGGTCGGAATTGCATAGAGGTCTCCTGCGCGTTTGAACAAGTTGGCGTTAGACAGAATGTGACCAGCCCCTCGTAGCAAGAGTCAGGCCAGAAATGCGCTGAGCGATCTATCCTTCCAGTTCTGCTGAAGCATTGACCGGACTGCGTGTGTGTTTGTCCGGAAGCAAACGTGCAGAGGTGCACGGCCGCCCTGCTGTCGTGAAATTGACATTGCGTTTCTTCGAGACACCTGCATCGGTCCTTGGGATACTTCAACTTTGCTCGGTTGGCGTTGCACCAACCGAAACGCCGCCGGTCGAGGACGGTGCCGGGATTGCACATGACGACCTGACGCATCATCTGGCAGCTGGGGTCGGCGCAGCGTGCAGTCCACGAGTAATATCGAAGAGCGGCTCGTCAAAGCTGTCGTAGTCGTGCATGCGAAGAAGTTTGCAACGATCTCGAAAAACCGAGAGCTGTTTCTTGTAAGACGCGGCGTGCTCCAAGCCAGGTCACCATCGTAGCGAATGATGCGTGTCCGGCCGCGGCGCGCCGCTCAAAGCCTATTGAGTTGAGCCTGGTTATCCTAGGGCCACAGCATTTTAAGAAATTTGAACATGCCGCGAAAGCAGGATCACGCCTAGCAACGCGTGGGCCGGTGCTTTCACCGACTTCGCTTCCACCGACGATTCCGAGGAAGGGATCGCCGGGAGCTACCGTCAGCCAATCTGAGATGGCGGCCGTCAGTGGGCAGAGCACATTTTCGCACCACTCGTCATCGAGCGGAGTGGCTGTTGCTCTGCACGAGGGGCACTCTGATCGGCACGCGCCAGAAAACATTTCCGATAGGTGACGCTCGGACCAAGGCGCTCTTTCGGCAATTGGAAAAGTAGGACGACGATCTGGCTCTCCGAGGCCGCATTTTTCCGACGATAAGTTCGAGAATTGCATCGCGAGCTGTTCGACAGGCTCTCCGTTTGATGTCGATGGCATCCAAACGGCTGTCGTGGATCAAGGGGTGCTGGCGCATATATGAACTTTATACCTTGATATACGTTGTGCAGCGGCTTCTGACGTGTGATCGGTTTCGAAGTCGAAAATCATCCGATCTCCGCGCACCATGGAAGAGCAGCTGTGTCGTCCGTAGAAGTACATCAGCACATCCTCTCACTTCTTCAGAAGCCGGATCCGGTCATCCTGGATATTGGCTGCAATGATGGGACTGATACGAAAAAGTTTCTCGAGCTGTGCCCGCAACCCAGGCTCTACTGCTTTGAGCCGGACCCCCGAGCGATCGCGCGCTTCAAGAGGAAGCTCGGTCCATCCCTCGACAGGGTGAAGCTGCTTGAAATCGCCATCAGTGATCGAAACGGGACGATCGACTTCCATCCGAGCAATGCAGATGGGGATGCGAAGGATTGGGACTTATCCGGTTCAATACGCCGGCCAAAGAACCATCTTACCGAGTATGATTGGGTTCGGTTTGATCACCCTGTCTCGGTTGAAACACGGCGGCTGGACGACTGGTGCAGAGAAGCCAACGTGGACGCAATTGATTTCATCTGGATGGACGTTCAGGGAGCCGAAGCCGACGTTATCGCCGGCGGAATGCGGACCTTGAGCAACACGCGCTTCATCTACACCGAATATAGTGACCGCGAGCTCTACGAAGGGCAGTTAACCCTGCAAGGCATTCTTAACTTATTGCCATCATTTGAAGTGGCGGCTCACTATCCGCGCACTGTGGAAGGTGATGTGCTGCTCAAAAATACGCGTCTCTAGCAGCTACCCATATCGACGTCTCATTCACGGAAGGCTTGACCAGCGGACTCTATGATGGTCGTAGCTGCACAGCGGTGATCGTCAAGGCAAGCGGCCATCGCTAGCCGGACAGGCAGCGCGACGGGCTGGCATTGGGCCGGCGTGCACGTCGGCCGGTCCATCGGGGGGCAGCGCCATGGCAGTTCTCGGGTCCACGCGGTCCCGAGCAGGCAGGCCGTGGTGCTGCCGCTGCGATCGAACGGCCGATGTAGCAGCGGGGCGGGCGCTCGTGACGCCGCTACGTCGGTTTCGCTCTAGCGACAGTCGCTACGATCTAATGTTGATCACGCCGAACCTGATCGCGCGATTTCATCGGCGTAGCCCGAACCGGTCCAGCTCGCCGATATCGCTCGATCGCAACGGCAAAGGGCTGGCTGTGTTGGCGGCCGACATGGATCTCTTCAGCCGCAAGATAAGCGGTTGGGCGATGCGCGACCTCATGGGCCGCAGCTTCTCTTGCGCGCCGTCGATGCTGATCCGCCAGCAGCCGCCAAGGCCGAATTGATCCATTAATTCCGATCGGCGGTGTACAGTACGCTTCATATCAATGTCGCACGGCCGTTGCCAGCGCGTTGGCGTGCCGCATCGATGAGCGCAAGGGTGAGTGCTAGGAAGTGCGCAATGCAGAGCGTCTTCCGCACCGTGCGGCCCAAGCGGCAAGTGTGAGTTGAACCGCGAGCCGTTGCGCAGAATTTCAGGTGGTCCCGCTCGGCACGTCAATGATCGGGGCAGGGCTGTAGAGGCTAATAATGGCGCGCTATGTTCGGACAACGAACCTGCGCTCCAGGATATGAAGTGGGATTTTTGAAGAGGGACAGCCCAAAGCTGTCTTTGTCCACATTGAAACAAGGCGCCAAGTCCTCAGCGGCAGACCACATCACGACTCCGGTCCGGTAATTCGTTCGCGTGGCGTGTGGCTTGCCCGTGCGTGCCCCACTTCATGGAAAGCCCGGCTGTATTGCAGTGCCGAGCAGAGCGCGGCCAGCGCTCTGAAGCGTTCCCTCGTTTAAAGCTGCGTGCTGGGCAACCACGAAGCTGTCGCACATGGCGCGTGCGAGATTGCCGGTGGTATAGAGCGCCTGAGTTCCAGCAAGGCCGCTCGCAATCCTGCAGACCTCAGCGCCCCGCTGCGCGGCGTTCGTAGCGGCGAGCCGCATCAGCATCGTGGTGCTCAGATTTACCTCACCCGTGAGCGCTTGCTTCCACAGCTCCTCCGTGGTCTCGTAAAAGAAGGAACGAGCGGAACGTAGCATGGCTTCGGCTTTGGCGATCTCAAGCTGGACATAGCCGCGCTCAGCCATCACAGGCGCTCCAGTGATCGAGGCGCGGCTTCCGGCCATGGCGAGCACCTCGTCGATTGCGGAACGTGCAATCCCGATGCCCACAATCGCATGCGCCTGCGCGGCGAAAGCGACGGATGGGTAACTATAGATCGGCCCATCAAGTGTCGCCGGACCACCGCGGATCAAAGTCCATTCCTCTGGCACAATGACGTCGCTGACAACAACGTCGTGGCTTCCGGTGCCTTGTAGTCCGATGACGTCCCAATTGGGCCGGATTGTTACCTTCTCGGCCGGGATCACCGCTACGCGCGGGAGGTCTCCGGTCGGCTCGCCTTCCACTGTGATACCAACTCCTATCAAATCTGCCCCCGGCGAGCCGCTAGCGAATGGCCACACGCCGTTCACGACAAATCCATCGGTGCATCGCTTGGCGGGCTGGAGCGGGAAAAGCGCGCCCGCCAACACGACGTCCGGCCCATTGGCGTACACTTTTCGAAGCGTGTCGTCCGGAAGAGCAGCGAGGTAGCGAGCCCCATCCCCGAAGCTGGCAACCCAACCGGCGGATCCGTCGGCCTCGGAGATGCGCTCGATCAGGCGACAAAAATCGGCTGGCGTTCGCTCCTCGCCGCCGAATCGCTTGGCGACCATAGCCCGATAGACGCCGACACGCCTGAAGCCGTCTATGATCTCTTTTGGGATTTTCTGCACTCGGCCAAACTCGTTGCGACGCGCACGGATCTCGACGAGTAGGGGGGACAGATGAGCCCAGGTCGCAGCCGCAGCGTGGGTTTCGGGAGTTATCTTTTCTGGTGGTGCATTCATAAAACGTCCTCCGTGTTTTCCGATCATTCGCGCGTCATTCATACGCGCGCATGGCGACGCCGCGTGATTTAATAGCGAGGAGGGCATCCCCAAAGCTGTATGGAATGCATGAGATTGCGCACGGTAACTTCCCGGCTTAAGGGCGCGGAAGCCTGACCGAGATACAGCTGTTGCCGTTGGTATTGAGGCTGGCTGGCAAAGCAGCCGATAGGCGGCGACATCGATCCGTCTTTGCCGCACTGGGTCTCCGGCGTTTGATCGGGCGCATGCGGCGTCATGTCTTCTCCACGGACGTGTGTCACACTTATGACAAGCCGGGTCAAACGAGGTTTGGAATTTCCGAGTTGTGCTTGGGAGGGCGCCAAGCCTGCGTCTTCTTTTCCATCTTCCCAGCAATCGACGTGCCATTAAGCATGTCTGCCGTCCCTGTCTGAATTGCGCGGGCCCCCACCGGCGTGCCGTGCCAGCGCATACTCGTGTCTTCATGTCCACTTTCAGGCGCGAATGTCATGAACTCAACGACCCGCAAGCAAAACGACAGAGGCGGACCTCGAGCGCCGACCGGATTCAATGTTTTTGCTAAAATGGGGGCCCGCTCCGATCTCCCGACGCGACAAAGTCCAATTTGCTTTTCGTGCGACTGCGGGAGAGCGCCTGGTTAGAAGAGGACCTCCAGACGGCAGGTATTCAACCGCACGGAGCTCAGGAGGCTGTAATTTCGCGATCAAGCCAGGTTCAAGGTGACTGCAAGAATGCCCCTCACATGCAAGCGAAGAGGAAGCGCTTCGGACAGGTTTAGGGAGTATTCGAGAGTCGCCAGCAACACACGAGCTATCTACGTTCTGTCGTACCGGACGCAAGAGATCGACGCAGATTCCTTTTCCTGGCCGACTCTTTTGCGGCCGCTGGCGCCTCTCTCTTCGGCGGTTTTCCAATGCTTCCGATCTTTGCCGAGCTTGCCAAAGTCGCGCAGCCACTATCCCCGCACGACGAGCATTGCGACAGACCAGGCACCCTACGTTCTGAAGCTAGCGCTCTGTTTCGCACTGAGCGACTTTCTGGCTGAAGAGCCTGCTTCCGGAAGCGCTCGGTTGCCAGATCATTTCCTGCTCCAGACGCGGTGTGCGACGCTTAAATCATTGTTGCTGGCCCACCGAATTCACCTAGGCGGATAGATCTAGCTCATTTGCCGAGTCCCGCAGGCACTAAGAACCTGAGAGTCGAACTCGTCATGGAGGACGGATAGTAGATTGTCCAAGTGGTCGGTCGTGCGATTGTGTGGAATGTCAAGCAGAGCGTATGCGAAATCGTAGCGAGAACAGTCATGCCTTCAACGGCACCGTCAATGTGGGCCGCATCCTTGGCGGCGAACGAGACGACCTAACAAATGATTGATGAGCGGCTGAGAGTGTGAGGTCGCGGTCTCCTAAATCGATCAAGAAGGGCTGTCCGGTACTGAGGCGGATAGCATGTTTCTTTACAGCCCCAGGGCTGCCAGTCGTGCTGGTGGTTCTATCTGATGTTCAGCCCTGGCTGAGCTTGGTAAAGCAGGACCATGGATGGTTTGCCCGATCTGGGCTGAGAAGCTCTCGTAATCGTCGCGTGCTCGGGAGTTCAGAGGGCAATGTTTTTCATTGCGATCTGCTGACGGAACCACCTCTATTGGGTCGGCAACTCAATCTCGAGGCATGAATGCCGTCGGACGCGCAATGTGCGTTTCTGGATGCTGGCCGCGCGTTGCCAACATGAGTGCGTAGAACAAGAGCAGAATTACGAGGCCACGCATACCGAAGGGCTTCCCGAAGCCATGAATATTGTTGAGCGGATGGTATCCGGCGCATGTGTTGCAGACGATGGACCAACACAGCAGCGGAGAAGAGAAGTTCTGCATCAGACGGCAGATGATTTGCCGCGGGTGTGAAGGTGCAAGCGTCAGCTCACAATATCGACCTTGCCGGTGTCGATCCGATACAGGCCCCCGACGACCTTCAGTCGGTTCTGCTCGAGTGCGGCGTTCAGAATAGGGCCCGTCGATTTAAGTTTGTTGACATTATCGATCACATTTTGTCGGGTTGCGTGAGCAAATGTGTCGCCGGCTTGCTGTAGAGATGCCTTCACTGCAGGAGCAAGTGCGGTGACCAGGGATGAAATGTGCCCCGGCGGCGGCTTATCTTGATGGAGAGACTTGATCGTGGCGTCGATCGCACCGCAATGATCGTGGCCGAGTACAAGAATCAGCGGCGTGTTCAGTACTGCGACCGCATATTCCATACTGGCGAGCGTATCATCATTAGCGAAGTTTCCGGCGACGCGGCAGACAAATAGATCACCTAGTCCGCTGTCGAAGACAAGTTCGGGCGCCACGCGAGAGTCGGCGCAGCTCAGAACCGCCGCATATGGATTTTGGCCCTCAACTAAGACCGGACGCTCGCGCCTGAAATCGTCGACTCGTGATGCGCCCTGGACAAAGCGATCGTTCCCCCTCAGCAGCCGCTTCAGGGCAGCATCTGGCGCCAGCAGGTTGTCTGGCTTGGGCGGGCCTTTTGCTTCCTTCGCATCGACAATGCCATTGCCGAACCGCAGGGAAACTGCCAAAGCCGCGAACACCAACAGCGACCGGCGCGAACGCGCTATCTTGGTTAAATGGTACATGTTTGGAGTATTGGCTGCATGCATGTGTCGCCTCATCGCACGGCCTTACGCCACCCGGTGGCTTCGGCTTCCGCTTCGCTACAGAGCCAGCGTTCGCCGCGCCTCTTCGTCATGTCGATTTGGTCGTAACTAGGTTGCCCTGGCAGGTGATAAATGCGCTCGCCGCTGCGCTCGTGAATGCCTTTTATCAGGCACTCGGGGGACGGCGGTTCCGATAGCAGATCGGATCCGAGAAGGACTTCCTGAGCGTCGATCGGAACCAACGTCGCGCCGACGATAATCGTGCCCCTATTGCGGCGAGGCCAGTCCCAGGGCGCGATGAACGCCCCCGACCACAGCCCCGCATGGGCTGTGCTCGCCACCAACTCATAGACAGAGTAGGTATGGCGAGATGCACCAGCCGATAGTGCCCAGCCGGAGCGTACCATCCAGGCGTTCACATTCTCACCTTCGATGAAACAGCTGCCGAGGGCTCGCCTGTACTCGTCGGCTCTTTGGGTGTGACAATCCCAGGTTCGCCCATTCGAATGCTTGATGAGCTCGTCGCGAGCAGCTACGCCGCAGGCCCATCTCCGGCCCTGGGCGTCGAGGCAAATCTGGTCCGTCTCAGGAGCTCCGATACCTGAGAGCCGAACGTTGGTGTGCTCGATCTCGATAGTATTGCCGTCGAGGATGCGCGGAACACCGCTGAGTGTCGCGGCGCAGACCGGAGATGTGATGAGAGCGAGCAATGCGCATATGATTCCGCGGTGCGTCATCCCGAGAATAACCTTTCGCTCCTGATCCATGTTCACGCACGATACGGTGCCGATACATTCGACTGCCGACCGAATGATATCCGCTATCCCGCTGGCTTTTTCGACGTGCTTTATGAGAGCTTCGCGAAGCTACGACCTGACGCTGCGTAAGGATCAAGAGATTTCTTCCGCATTGCGTGCGGCGTTATTCTTCGAGCATCGACGGCTCTCTCACTGGGAGCGCACTGTACGCTCTCGACCTGAGAAGAAGATGGGCGTCGGACCCTGACGAACTCGCGCTGATGGACAAACCCGAGCCTCGGAATGTTGTCTTTGCAAAAAGTTGCCAGCTATGAAGCGTTGGCGCTCGCGGTCCAGTCAGGCGTGGAGGAGCAACCTTGCTGTAGTTGGTGACGACTTCGATCGGCAAACTGGACGCTGCCGACCCTCCCGACTAGGACAATGAAGTTCGCCCTAAGTCTTAACAGAAAAAAGATGTTCAAGAAGGTTCTGGTCTGAATCGCTCTGACGGATTTTAGAAAAAGGACGCAATGGAGTGCGAGCCTCAACGCTCGCCGCACAAATGAACCGTTCTTGTTTGAGCAAACCGCACAAATCCGGTCCCTTCTTACGCCCGACCAGATGATCGCTGATGGCAATCGCATTGGGGCTTTTGGCTCCTCCGCGCTGCGCCGTATTCCGTTAAGCGCTAGCTCCCAAACGTTTGTACAAGGACTGAATCATTTATGACTGAGGCCGCGCGACGGGCGGCCGCTCTTTGGTAGGGACGTTCCCCGCGATCTCAACGTGCATACCCAGGAGCGCTGGCATTAGCGTGCGTTTGCTCCACAAATTGTAAAGGCTGCGATATTGAGGCCCGGCTTTGCCGTAGACGCGCCGGAGAAGGGGAGGCGGCCCACGTGTTCGGACAATCGCGAGTACCATCCTGGTGCAATTCAGTGCGAGGCTTGAGTCTACAATACGCGTTGCGCATCACCGCACTCGGGGCGGATAGCTTCGGTGCGGCTGCCGACTCAGGCTGCGCATCATACTTAAGCACCTCGCTGCACTATTGGAATGACATGGTCGCGGCCGTTCGGGAAGTACCGGTCTTTTGTTGCGCGCTTGAACTGGATGGCCGACTCAGAGCCGAATTCGCAATCAGAGACGGTGCCAGGACGGATGGAGCAGAGCTGAAGACGCGCTTTCCCATGCTTCGAATCCGGATCTATGCGTGCAGACGAATGAGTGCGAGGAAAGCTAGCGGCCGAGCCAGTCTGGTCCTCCACGTTCTCGCGTACCGCCCCGGAGCTTCCCGCCCTGCGCACTCGGAAATGGGCAGGCGCTCAGCGGGTATGCCAGGGTCGCTATCGCTGCCCCGTTCGCGGTAACTTCCTCGTCGCTTTCGTCTCAGCACTGGGCCCTTGGTGCCGCCTCGAGCCGATATGCTTACGGTTGCGGAGCCCTAAACAACAGAGCGGGTATGTCTGCAGTAGGCTCCGACGCGCCCGGCCATGGACGGGCTGCGGCGCGATATTGCGCTGCAAGATGGTTTACTAAGGCCTCTGCTCTCCTAAGTCTTCCTCTTCCTTTGGCTCGGTAGGTTGGAACCAGGAGCCAGGAGGGAATTTCGCGATGCGCTTGGCAAAGGAGGATTGTGGCTCCCAATCAGGTCCTTCGCTCTTCTCGAAGGAGATGACCCCATTGTGTGTAAAATAACGTGGTCCTTGGATACTACAGTTCACCACGAGCAGAATGCGCCACATATCACCTTTCTCGGTCGGCTTGTCATTCCGCTTCGGTAGGTAGTCCACTCCAACAGGATCGATGA
This sequence comes from Bradyrhizobium sp. CCBAU 25338, assembly GCF_028128965.1. Taxonomy (NCBI): domain Bacteria; kingdom Pseudomonadati; phylum Pseudomonadota; class Alphaproteobacteria; order Hyphomicrobiales; family Nitrobacteraceae; genus Bradyrhizobium; species Bradyrhizobium sp. CCBAU 25338. Next base: position 52,013 of record NZ_LFKY01000002.1, on the reverse strand, counting down.
TAGTGCAGCGGCCGTGCCGCAGAAGATCGCCGAGCTGGCCTTGCGGCGTACTCACAAAGTTGAAGTTGGTCGGATCATGCAGAAAGTTAAGATTTGCGCCCCGTTCGCCATCTGCGACTTCAGTGGCGATCAACGAGAGCGCCAGGGCGCGCCAGCCCAACTCCATCGGCTTCGCATACGTTGAGGCGAGTTCAATCGTACCGTCGGGCGCGACTTTCCAGGCGATAACGTACTGTTCGTCCGATTTGTTGTCCCGGTGCCTGGTCCACGAAACGAAAACAAAGTCGTTTTGGCCAAGTTCAACAACGCCCCACATTTGAGGGACGAACTGGGCCACCATCGAAACATTGGAGATGATTTGTTCGATCGTCTCACCATTTTGCGCTCGCCAAGTTGACTTGAGTCGTTCGACAATGGGGCTGTCGCTGGCGCGAATATTGGTGCTCATGGCAGCCGGCCAGGCGAGGCAGATTAGAAATCCGCCCAGGCAAAGCCATGGCGCTGCTCTTCCAGACATTCTCTTCATAACCCTCAGCCTATCGCGTTTCATCCAGACATCTTTCAAAGCGGGCAACCTTGAACCTGCTATGAGCGAGCGCAAGAAATGTCCCGAGATGCTAGGGGGCACCGCTCTCCCGCGCCAGCAGGCGCTCCCCTCTATGTCACGCGCCGCTGACTTCCCTCGCCAGCGACAGCGTCAATTGGCTGAGCTGGACATGCCCAGCAGGAGGAGATTGGGCATGCCGAGCGATTGCATTCTTCGTGCCAGGCAATAGACAGAAATTTCCACGATTTCTGTGTCCCTCTTGTCGACTTTCCGACCTGCGCCCGTTTCGATGTCTTCATTCAGTGTATCCGCCGCAGCTGTTGTATCCTTGTGCCTTGGCCTATTCGATGTAGATCCTTTAGTCCGAAAACAGCTGGCCAACGGAGGTGCTGGGCGAGCCTCTGGAAATCGGAAGCCGCATCGCCAGTATTCTGCGCGAAACAGCGGTACTCCCCGCCGGCAAGCTGCTTCTGTCCCTTTCATCGGTCTGGCGCGCCGCATCGCCTCGACGCACCTCCGATGCTCATTGAGACATCTGACAAAGACATGTCTGATTACTGCATCTCTGATTGGAGAATGTCTCTAGATGGTGGTGAATCATACACATGCACGCTCATTCGCCTAGCAAATGTCGCAGATTGGCTTGGCACACAATCTGAGAGGTTGACGGAAGAGTTCTCCTGCCGATAATCCACGGCCGTCGAGGTTCTCCGGTGCCCATTTAATCCGGAGCTAAGAGGGAAGCCGGTGCGAATGCCGGCGCTGCCCCCGCAACTGTAAGCGGCGAGCCGCTGTCCAACGATGTCACTGAAGCCTCCAAGGCTTCGGGAAGGCCGGACAGCAGCGATGACCAGCAAGCCAGGAGACCTGCCCCGACAAAATATTGGTCCACGGGCGGGGTGTCTCGGTGGTGCGCCAAGCAGCCGTCGCACGCGCGACTCCCCTGCCTGCGTCCGCCATGGCCTCTGTCCCCAACAGGGGTTGATGCTATGTCTCTTCGCTCTCTTCCAATCGCTACGCTCGGAACGCCACGCATCGGTCCAAGGCGTGAGCTCAAACTCGCTCTCGAAAGCTACTGGGCCGGAAAGATCAGCGAACAGCAGTTGCACGAGGACGCATCCGGCCTGCGCGCAGCGAACTGGGCTCGTCAGAAATCTCTCGGCGTCACTATCATTCCGTCGAACGACTTCTCGCTGTATGATCAGGTGCTCGATACAAGTGTCATGGTTGGGGCCATCCCGGAGATCTACGCCTCGAAAGGAGAATCCGTTTCGCTCAAGACGTACTTCGCCATGGCCCGCGGATCACAATGCGACGACCAGGATGCGAGTTGCGGTCAGAGCCCACGGGGATCTGGCGCACCCGCGCAGGGAATGACCAAGTGGTTCGACACCAACTACCACTACATGACTCCCGAGTTCTACAGGGGACAAGCGTTCAGACTGTGCTCTCGCAAACCCATTGAAGAGTACGAGGAAGCAAAGGCTCTTGGCTTTCAGACCCGCCCGGTCCTGATCGGGCCGGTCACATTCTTGAAGCTCGGCAAGAGTGCCGATAGCGCGTTCCAGCCCCTCTCCCTTTTGGATGATCTGATACCGGTCTATATCGACGTTCTGCATGAATTGGCCGAACGAGGGGCTAGTTGGGTTCAGCTTGACGAGCCCTGCCTGGCCCTTGATCTCGATGAGGCGGCGCGAAAATCTTTGCTACATGCCTATAACCGGTTCGCAAAGGAGGGACCGGCCATCAAGATCATGGTTGCCAGCTATTTCGGCGCGCTAGGCGACAATCTAAATACTGCCTTGAACCTGCGAGTTTCCGGTCTGCACCTCGATCTTGTTCGAGCGCCAGAGCTATTGGATCAAATCATTGCTGAGGGCCGAAGAGATCTCATCATGTCGCTCGGTGTGATCGACGGCCGGAACATATGGCGCTCGAACTTGTCGTCGCTCCGTCAGCGGCTGGATCCAGCGATTGCGAAGCTCGGCAGGCACCGTGTGCAGCTCGCTCCATCCTGCTCGCTGCTTCACGTGCCGGTCGATGTTGAACTCGAGACCGGGCTTACGTCCGAGGTCAAGAGCTGGCTTGCTTTCTCGGTTCAGAAGATGCGTGAGCTTGCGATCCTGGGGCGGGTACTCGCAGGCGACCAGAATGTTGGGCTAGCTCTTGCCGATTCGGAACGCGCTGTGACTGCCCGCCGGACTTCGCCGAAGATCCATGATGCCAATGTCGCTGTCCGGATGAGGACGATCGACCAGACGATGCGCCGGCGCGCCAGCCCATTTGCCCGCCGTTCCGAGATCCAAAGGAAACGCTTTGGACTACCAGATTTTCCTACCACGACGATCGGATCGTTTCCACAGACCACAGAGGTCCGAAATGCTCGTGCGGCGCATGCGCGAGGTGCGATGAGCGACGAACAATACGACAGGTTCCTCAAGGAGGAGATAGCCCGCGCCGTACGTTGGCAGGAAGACATCGGTCTTGACGTCCTCGTGCACGGCGAATTCGAGCGTAATGACATGGTGCAGTACTTTAGCGAGCAACTCGCCGGCTTCGCATTTACCAGGAATGGATGGGTACAGTCCTATGGTTCGCGCTGCGTCAGGCCCCCGATCCTGTTTGGGGACGTAGTACGGTCGAAGCCGATCACCGTGGAATGGTGGCGCTACGCGCAATCACTAACCAGTAAGCCGATGAAAGCGATGTTGACCGGACCGGTGACGATCCTGAACTGGTCGTTTGTTCGCGATGATATTCCTAGAAGCGAGGTCTGCCGTCAGCTTGCGCTCGCGATCCGCGACGAAGTCCGGGATCTCGAGAATGCCGGTGCGGCCATGATCCAGATCGACGAAGCTGCACTCCGCGAAGGATTGCCATTGCGCCGATCGGACTGGAAGGCATATCTCGATTGGGCCGGAGATTGCTTCCGCATCTGCTCATCGGGAGTTGCCAATCAAACGCAAATCCATACACATATGTGCTACTCTGAGTTTAACGATATCATCGCTGCGATCGCTGCAATGGATGCGGATGTCATTTCGATCGAGTCGTCCCGCTCGAAAATGGAGCTACTGGATGCATTCAAGAAGTACGAATATCCAAATCAAATCGGACCTGGCGTGTACGACATCCACTCTCCACGCGTTCCCGAGGCGGGCGAAATGAAGCAGCTGATGGTGCTAGCTCGGACGCGTTTGCGGGATTCGCAGCTTTGGGTCAATCCGGACTGCGGCCTAAAAACGCGTAAATGGGAGGAGGTTCGGCCTGCGCTAACCAACATGGTCGCTGCCGCTCGCGAACTGCGCGCTGCAGCCTATCCGCAAAACCATTGATCCCGAGCCCGGGTCTGTTCTCGCCAAAGCTAATTCGCTTGTGGCCATTTGCGCTTTCCACAATGTCGAGGCAAGCCCTGGCGCCAACAAGAATGTCCGGTCCATTTCGTGGACCGGGGAAGGTGCAGGGTCGGAGGAACGACGGTGACGCGTCGCGCTACTTTCGTCGGCCGAGGGAGAATAGCTGATGGTTCGATCAAGGCGACAACATTCGCCAAAGGATCTGCGCCTATTATAAAGCACGAGTTTATCGCAGCTAAATTATGCGGTGGTATGCGACCGTACAGCCTGAGAGTTAAAAATCTACACCGACGTTTGTCGCTCCTGAGCACGATGGCAACGGTTGCGACAGCAACGAGAAAAGTCATGCTTGACTGAAAGCAAGGCACCCACCACGCTTCGGTCTGCTCGGAGATGATTCCCGTCAGGCTCGCTCATTCGATCGACGCTGCATAGTTTCCGAAGAGCGCACGGCAGGGCGGTCCCCGCCCAACTCACGCCAGTCCATTTTGCAGGATAGCGCCGCTATCGCGGCCAGATACGCCAATGCGTTGGCTGCACGGCGACGTGCTTTCCGGTATTCGCGTTGATCCATCCGCCGAAGACCCGACGGCAAGGAAAGACAACCCGGTGAATCGAATTACCCTCGATCACGGCAATCTCCAGATCCTGATCGTGTGGCGGCACCGTTTCGAGCCGCTCCCAGATCAGATCGCCATTGGATCCTGGTCGGTGTTCATTGCTGCGGGCTGACAAATTCAGATAACCTTGTGAAGACTACGCACGTTACTTGGGTTCCGCGCGGACAGGCTCGGCCCGATATCGCGCGGACGGCCCGGGGTGTCGATCGCGTTAGCCGCGGCGATAGGGCTAATCGGCCATGCGCTGTTGTGAACAGAACACGATCCGCTCGCGAACTGAAACATTTTGACTTCCGCCACGAAAGAACGCCCGAGCTTCCGTCGAATCGATCTGATCAGCTCAAGAACTCGGTTGTTGGTATTTGTAGCTGTACCGCACAAGCTAAACTGGACTGCAGCTCCAGCAATCTGGCCCGCGGCGGGGTAAATGGTCCGGCTTTCTGTCATGTCACGTCCCTTATTGGTGAGACATTCCCTGTCCTGCGGCGTCATCCTGCTGGGTGTGTGGGTGAGCTCGGCCGCGCCCTCGCGCGCGCCGCGCAGCCCATCCAGCGAGAGCGCAAAGACCTCGGATTCGCTTAACAGCATTAGGATGAGCGTAGCTCCGCTCGGAGCCCATAGTCGGGCCGGTCCGCAGGCCGATAAAGTAGACGCCGTCGCGAGCGGCGCAACCTATCATGTGCAGGTCATTGGCCCGCGGCTCGGCTGCGCCCGGCAGCAGTCCTAAAAAACGGTCGCTGGTACCCGGACATGAAAGCATCATGGGCGTCAAATCTTTCTGTCTGCCATGCGTCTGACCTTACTGGAAGATACTTCTATCAGGACGCAGCCGCCGTAGCGTTGATGCGGGTCAAAAAGTGGTGCGTGCCCGTTCGGGATTGGTCGAGCTCGAACGGACACAACGAGCCGCAGACGCCCGCGTTGACAGTCGACATGTCCGAACTCGCGCTTCCGCCAGCGCCTCGCGTTTCTCTGCAACGCCCAGCATGTTGATTTGAGGCGCAACTCACGCCCACGGGCTACGACGGCATTTTCCTCATTGCTCCGTCCACCCGAATCGTCGATCGATGTTCCGCCTTTCATTGTCGGTAGCTTTGCCGGCGCTGATCCCACCCTTAAGCTTTGGCACTGAGGTCCTGGACCGGGCTCATCGACGACAAGCCTGATGATCGGCTCTGCTGTCGCGCCGGCAAGTGGACCGTCGGATGCAGGTTCGGGATGCGCATTGCCCCGCGATCGCTTGCGCGTATAGCAGCCCGTCGGCGCATATAGAAATCCGGCCGCGATGAGCCGGCAAGCGATCGCGGTTCTTCGCGACAACAGGAGGCTGGCGCCGCGCTGCTATACGACCTGTCTTCGGAGGAGCGGACAGAGCTCTCGGGATGCTGCTTGAGGCAAATCAAATACTCTAAGGGCGAATGGCAGATAGTGGATGAGCGAACAGGAAGAGAGGGTCATGCCTTCATTTAACGTTCGGTTTATTAAGACCGTCTGCGACGATACCGGCGGTGAGCATCGTGCATGCCAGGCAGCATTCAAGGTCGATGCCGCCTCGCTGAGTGCTGCTGCACAGCAGGCGGAGACCGATTTCTGCAGGCAAAAGAGAGTCCGCGATTGGACAATCTTCGCCGATGTGTTGGAGCTTCGAACCCCGCCTGCATGAGCTAATCCGTCCACATCAGCCTTTTGAGCATCCCGCAAGGACGAGCTCTCCTGAATGAGCAAAGGGCGTTGTACTTCCCGATTTGTTCCACGGAAGCTTGAGTCTTCAACACCGACTAAGTCTCGTAGTTTTCGCCCGCGACGTTTGTGCTCGCCAGTCATGGCATCGCCTTCAGCGTAGACAGCTTGGGCGCCGGGCGCGACATCGTGGTCGTCGAGCATGCCTACGGCACGTGCGTCCGACGCCGGCGTCTCGATCGGACGTACCTCGCTTTTTACAATGGCCAGCGTTCCCTTTGAACCTTGGCGGCGCCGCTCCGGATCAAGCTTACTTCCGCCCGCTGCCATTTCGTGCGGTAGCCTTACTGTAGCACACGTTCCACTTATAGAAACGGCACGACGTCGGCAGTCGTGTTGGAATCCTGAAGGGACGGCCAATACGCCATCGCCCCGTGGCGAGCCTCCCAAGTCAGATAGGTTGAATTGGTGGTATAGAGCACGTATCCGGCAATAGCGTAGCGCGCATCTGACCTATCGACCCAAGCGGGATCTCGGAAAAGCAGAGAGCGGAAGATCGCGCTGCTAGGAGGTAAGCGTGGCCTTAAATTCGTACGACGAGTGGTCGAGATTGAAGGAAGTCATAGTGGGTACGGCCACTAATTATGCGGCTCACGATCGCGAACTCTCTTTCGATCTATTCTTTTTTGACAATCTTAAGGTCCGCTCGGAGTGGTATTATCCGCGTCTCTCGTCTGCGGTAGCAGGTACGGAAGCTGGCGCACGGGTCCGCCATCGGATCAAGGACCGCTACCTGGACGAATTGAACGAGGACGTCGAAGGAATCGTGAACACGTTGCGGGCGCTTAACGTGACCGTACATCGACCGATGACCCTCGATGCCTCCAGCGTGGAGGTTCGCACCCTTGCCTGGTCGGCGGCAGTCGTGCCGCCGCTCAATGTCCGCGACATAGCTTTGGTGGTTGGAGACGAAGTGATCGAGACCCCTCCTATGCTCCGCTCACGATACTTCGAGACACAATTTCTCAAACCAATCTTCGCGTCCTATTTCGACCAAGGCGCGCGATGGTCAGTGATGCCGCGCCCGTTGATGACCGACCGGTCATTCGACCGTTCCTACGTCCTATCAACGACCGGTGGCCCAACGGAACCGATTTCAAATCCCGGAACGCATCCCTATGACGTTGGCCTGGAGATGATGTGGGATGGTGCGCAGTGTTTGCGCCTGGGACGCGACCTCGTCGTAAATATCGCCACCGCGAATCACGCGATGGCATGTGATTGGCTAGAGCGCCATTTGGAGGGAAGATCTCGGATCCACCGTGCCTACAAGTTGAGCGATAGCCATATCGATAGCATGGTCATAGCGCTTGCACCTGGGCGGCTGCTCGTGCGATCTCGCGAGGTGGCCGACTATTTGCCAAAAGCAATGCGCAAATGGGACATGATAGTGGCGCCCGAACCACTCAAAAATAATTTCCCAACTTACGACGATGACGACCTTCTGTTGTCCAGTCTTTACATAGATATCAACGTCCTTTCGGTCGCTCCTGACGTCGTTTTAGTCAACGACGCCTGCCCAGAACTGGCGCGGATCCTCGAACACAATCGCTTTCAGGTAGTCCCGGTTCGGCACCGCCATAGGCGGATTTTTGGCGGGGGGTTCCATTGCTTTACTCTCGACACGGTCCGCGAAGGCGGCCCGGAGGATTACCTCAACTAGCACCGACGATATACGTAATCGTCTGCTTCCAAAGCAACGATCGTACAGTCGCTGCTTTGGAGCCTGATAGCTGGCGAAGGTGTGCTCGCCAGGACTGGTCAAGCTTATGCTGGATCACCTAGTTGCCAGAATTCAAAATTAGGGCGTATGCTCCCCAGCGCCGCAAAGTGGCTGAGCCAGTTATCATGTACTCTCCGCCGCGTTTGAGGTCGACGATCGTCGAGTGTCCTCCAGTGGACCGTAAGTTGGGACGCGAACGGGCTCACATCTTGCGGCGCGATCGTGCCCGTGAGGGTCTTCACGTATCAGGACGGGAGCAATTGAATGTCATTTGTTCGTCCAGTGACTTTAAAGGAGACTGTTGCTTCGATATCACCAAATCGATGAACAGCCGATCTACGCTCGCGTCAGAAGAGACACCACATGTTCGACATTTATTTGAACCGAAGACACGATCTTTTGGTCGTTCCGAGAGGCTTTGCGATCCCCCCGGGACTGGACGGCAATTGGAAGCGAAGGAAGCGGGCGGTTCGTTCCGTGAGCGACGTCATTCGTCAGGACGTACAACAGCGTGGTTACCACCGGCGTCGTTTGATCTCAAATCGGTCGAAGGCGGCAGTTGAGACCTCGTCAAACTCCTAGTCACGCAGCTATCTAGTGCTGAACCGTCCTTCGGAACATTCTGGCAGGACCTCGCCGATGCCGTCTCGAAAGCGTTGCTTACCGCGGCGACGGCAGGCGGGTGTCCTGCATTAGGCTTCAGGAGAATCTTTCTCTTGAAAAGCGGCGCGCTGCTCTGGAGCTTGCCTCAAAATAAGCATTATGCGGCTTTTCCTTGACTCAATGGCGTGCGTCTGAGTTTTCACCTGTCTATGCTGAAGCTAATTGCCGGCCAGCCGCACGGTTAGGCGAGCATCGAAGTCGTTGAGCAGCATTTGGCTATCTATTATGGCAGCGGCCCGGAGTTGCCGGCTCGTATGAAGCGCTTCGGAAGCCGCGCGCCCCCACTCGATATTTTGGGCCAAAGGCTGATCGAGCGGAAGGCCGGGCTGGATTATCACCGAGGAGGGAAGGGATCAGCTCGAGACGCTCGCACAATTAGATCGGGGTACTATGCAGGCGGAGGTTGAGCGGGAGGTCGCGCAAGAGCTGAAAGCTGGGCAGCCGCCTCTCTGACTTCGCAGCTGGGAACGAACGCGCGCAGAAAGCGCCCCACGGCAAGCGATGGAGCCTACGTAAACCAATATGTACTTCGACCAGATCGCGAAGTTCAATTTAGAACACTGTGGTTGTGATGGGTCTTAGAGCGCGAGGTTTGTATGAAGTTTACAATTCCACAGCTGCACCAGTCGAGACGCCTCGCTCGTAAGACGTGACCGAGCTTATACCCTGGCGCGACTTCCTATGATATTGCCTGTTTTTTGCGGTCGTCGCGCCTCGAAAACCATGTTACAAGCCGCTCCTCTCAAAAGGAGCATTAATCGTGAAGAAAGCAACCAAGAAACGCGTTAAGCGGCGCGAATGGACCAAGGCAGATATCAAGGAGCTCAAAGTTCATTCGAAGGCCCGAACCCCGGTCATAAAAATAGCAAAGATGACGAAACGCAGCGTCGGTGCTCTCCGCCAGAAGGCCTTAAATCTTGGAATTGGACTCGGACATCAGCGGTAGCTTTGGGCAGCGCTGGTACTGGCGCGGCAGGGCGGCTCGCAGGCCGCCCTCACCCATGGAAATTTTGGCGCAAATTAGTTTTACCGATCCGCGCTGAGAGGATTTTTTGGATGGTGTTTCAATGTCGCGGTGGGGGGCTCGAGCATCCTCTCATTGATGGACTTTCTTAGAAGTGATCTCAGTTGTTGTGACCACTCGCCATCCCATATCGGCAGTAAAGACACCGTCTCGGCTATAGCCCTGTCAAGGATCTCCCACATGAACGGCCGAACAATCTGCCTCCGTCACTAGAGGTGCGGCCAAGCGCGCTTTGCTGATCGGGTAATCTTGTGGAGGTCCATCAATCTAACACTAACAATCTAACACTCCTTGGCGCCGGGCAGGGAGGAGCAGCGTTGCGAGGTCCGCTAACCTAAATACCTCTTACAGTTTGGACGAATGGGCTTGTGTAAAACAAGCTTGCCGGACCTATAATCCAGTGTGTTGACCGACCAACGGCGGCGCTCTGAGTCTGGATCGCTGCCGCGTTGAGAAGATTGCTGCTGTCCTGCCAGGTGTGATGTCCACGAAATGGTCTGCGTCTTTGCAGCACTGCGCTCATATGCCGAAATTGATTGGAGTATGCCGAGCCTCAGCGAGGTGCATGTCGCATTTACCTCTTCAATGGCCCCAGCGCATGCATCTTCTGACTAAAGGTAGCTATCTTCCATGCCGCGCGCGGTCTTCGGCAAACGTCGGTATAGTTCTTTTCAACCTTCCCATATCCGCAGTCAATCTTCGTGCAATTGAGCTGTTGCTTCATTTCGTATTATTGGGTCGAGCAACCGGGGAAGCAATTGCAGTTATCCTTCCGTGATCCCACCCAATCGAACTGAACGGGTCTCAGGTCATGAGTGGCAGACAGAATCTGTGTCGTTTCGACTCTTTGCACGCAAGCGGTTATCCTCATGTGATCCGCCGGCTGGCTTTGTTTGGCCCAATCGAGCTCACAGGGGGCGCTTGCCAAGCACGAGTGTCTGAACGATGAGCGGACGTCTTGATCGTTCACCTGAGGTGTGCTTTCTGCTCGGCCTTCCACGATCCGGGACGACACTCCTGGCACATTTGCTGCAGCTCCATCCGGACATTGTGGCTCCGCCTGAACCCTGGTTGATGCTGGCGCTTGAAGCATTTGGCAAGGTGGATCGGCGCCATCCGGCGGGCAGCTCACTGATCGAGGCCGCAACCTCCGAATTCCTGGGACGGATAGATCGCAAGATCGTTAGCCGCGCTTTTACAGACGCAGCATACAATCAGTATATGGCAGAAGCGGGCAAGCGCATCATCATAGACAAGACACCACGCTATTGGACGGTCCTTGACTTTGTTGAATCCGTGTACCCAGAAGCACCACACATCCTCTTGATGCGCAATCCCTACGCCATCGCCGCTTCACTGAAATCGACATGGGGCATCCCACTGCGGGCAGAAAGCTAGCGGCCGGTCAGCGTATCCAGTCTCGCTGACCTCATGCTCCGTCTGCCTGATGGCATAATATCTTCACTCGCCGATTTGGTTTTGGGTCTGCCTAGGCTCGCCGCGCAACGTACTCGCCGGCAGACTCATTTGGTGCGATACGAGCTGCTCGTGGCGCATCCGGACGAGGAAATCCAGCGTCTACTGGCAGGGCTCGGCTGTGATCCAGGAGGCGTCGCATCGGCGAGCATGGGACGAGCAGATTATCTTCAATCCAGCAGCTTTGGGGATCGAAAAATCCTGGAACGAAACGCCATCGACGAAAGCTCTGTCAAATCATGGCAATCTCAATTGAGCGTCGAAGAGATGCAAACCGTGACCGATCTGGTCGGTGCCGAGCTGTTGCTAGACCTCGGATATGAGCAGGAATTGCTGCATGCTCAGAAAGCCGGAGTTCTGGACAGGGGACGGGAGGTAACCGAACTCTATCGTCGGATGTTCCGAACCTGGTGGGATTTGCGAAGTGCCAAGGCAGGAGGATTGTCCAGCTCATCTCACGCTGGAGGGCCGGTCCACACTTCTTGGAATATTTCGGAAAACCGGGACGTGGCTATCGAGATGTTGCGAGGCGAGGTCGCGCGGCTTGAACAGATCCTCAGCATCTCCTAAGGACTCTGGATGCTTGTGATCAAGACACGCTGGTTGATCTAGCCAAGCTCGCTAATCGGCGCGGTGATCCCCCGATCAGGTATGACGCAGGCGCCGGCCGCACGAGCGGAAGAATGCGATATGCTGCCGCGTCCGGAAGTCTGCTGTCCAAGGGGCTCGACCGATGGACGAGCCATGCGTCTCCGCCGGTCGCTTCGCGGATATTGCCACTCTAGGGAGCCATAGAGCGGCGAAGAACAGAGATCCTCACGGAAAACAAGATATATGCTGCCGAAGCATCTGCGCCGTCTCGAGGCGGAATCGATTGAAATCATGCGTGATGTGGTCGCCGAGTTCGAAAGGCCCGTCATGCTTTACTCCATCGGAAAAGATTCAAGCGTGATGCTGCACATCGCGATCAAGGCGTTCTATCCGGCAAAAATACCTTTCCCCCTGCTTCACGTCGATACGACATGGAAGTTCCGCGAGATGATCAGCTTCCGAGACACAACAGCCAGGCGACTCGGCCTCGACTTGATCGTCCATGTCAACAAGGACGGCATCGCCCGCGGGATCAATCCGATCGATTCCGGCTCCGCCCTCCATACCCAGGTGATGAAGACCGACGCCCTGAAGCAGGCGCTCGACTTCCACGGATTTGATGCCGCCTTTGGCGGAGCCCGGCGCGATGAGGAAAGGAGTCGCGCAAAAGAACGGATACTCTCCTTCCGTTCGGCCGGACACGTATGGGACCCCCGTAACCAACGGCCGGAGCTCTGGAGCCTGTTCAACACACGGATTCGCCAGGGCGAAACCATGCGCGTGTTTGCGATGTCAAACTGGACCGAGCTTGAGGTGTGGGAATACATCATGATCGAGAAAATTCCGGTCGTTCCGCTCTACTTCGCAAAACAGAGACCGATAGTGCATCGAAATGGTGCGATGATCATGGTTGACGACGAGCGATTGCCGCTTAACTGCGACGAGACGCCGGAAATGCGGATGATCCGCTTTCGCACCCTTGGATGTTATCCCTTGAGCGGGGCAATTGAATCCGATGCGACGACGATCGAAGGTATCGTCGCAGAAATGCAAACTGCGACTGTGTCGGAGCGCCAGGGGCGCCTCATTGATACAGATGAAGCCGCTTCAATGGAGAAGAAGAAGCGGGAAGGCTACTTTTGATGTTAACAAATCCGACAATGGAGCCGGTCCCGGCCCGGACGAAGGATCAGTTGCGATTCATCACATGTGGCTCGGTGGACGACGGCAAATCGACGCTGATCGGCCGATTGCTGCACGACAGCAAGATGATCTACCACGATCAGATCACGGCGTTGGAACGCGACAGCATCAAATACGGTAGCACCGGGAATAACATCGACTTCGCTCTGCTTGTGGACGGGCTCGAGGCCGAACGGGAGCAGGGCATCACGATCGATGTTGCCTACCGCTTCTTCTCTACGCCGCGGCGCTCCTTCATGGTGGCCGACACTCCTGGCCACGAGCAGTATACCCGCAATATGGCTACCGGTGCCTCGCAAGCCCAGCTCGCCATTATCCTAATCGATGCACGCAAAGGCGTGATGGTTCAGACGCGCCGCCACTCTTTTATCTGTGCGCTGCTCGGTATTCGTCATATCGTGCTGGCAGTTAACAAGATCGATCTTGTCGCCTACGACAAGGAGTGCTTCGACCGGATCGCCCGTGACTATCTGGCCTTTGCTGCCGGTCTCGGCTTCACCTCGATCGTTCCAATCCCGATCTCGGCCCGCGACGGCGACAACGTCGTAGACCGCTCTGCGCGCGCCAACTGGTATCATGGCCCCTGCCTGCTTGAATATCTGGAGAGCATTGACATCCAGTCCGGGACCGCAAGCCAGGCTTTCCGCTTTCCGGTACAATGGGTGAACCGGCCGAACCCGGAGTTTCGGGGCTATGCCGGCGACGTTCTGTCGCGGCCGGACAATCAACCGGAGGTCGCCGACCAGTTCGCTGCTTATGTCATCTGGATGGACGAGGAGCCGCTCGCTCCGGGACGCAATTACGTCCTGCGGATTGGATCGCAGACGATTGCCGGCAGCATTACCGAAATTAGGCATCGGATCGACGTCAACACTTGTGAGCATCTGGCCGCCGGGATGGTTTCCCTGAACGAGATCGCTTTCTGTAATGTTGCGACCACAATGCCCGCAGTATTCGATCCTTACGATGTCAATCGGAAGACCGGATCATTTATCTTCATCGATCGTTATACCAATCGTACGGCCGGGGCCGGCATGATTGCCTTTCCGCTACGGCGGGCTGCCAATATTGCTAGGCAAGGCCTATCTGTGGATCGGAGGGAGCGCGCCGCGCTCAAGAATCAGAAGCCCTGCGTCATCTGGTTTACCGGCCTGTCTGGTGCGGGAAAGTCGGCGATTGCCAATCTCGTTGATCAAAAGCTGTTTGCGATGTCGCGGCATACAATGCTGCTGGATGGCGACAACCTCCGGCACGGATTGAGTGTGGATCTGGGCTTCTCGGAGGCGGATCGCGTGGAGAACATTCGTCGTGTCGGTGAAGTTGCCAAATTGATGGCAGACAGCGGCTTGATCGTGATCTGTTCGCTTATCTCGCCCACCAGAGCCGAACGGGACAGGGTACGCACCCTGGTTGGCAAGGAAGAGTTCATAGAAGTCTTTGTCGATACGCCGATCGAGGAATGCGCGCGGCGAGACCCGAAAGGGCTGTACTCAAAGGTGAAATCAGGCAAGATCAAGAACTTCACGGGAATCGACGCGTGCTACGAAGCACCAGCAACACCGGACATTCATCTCAGGACCATGGAGCAGACCCTAGAGCATTCAGCGAAGGCGGTGGTGGATTTCTTGATGGCGCGCTCAATTCTTGATGGTTAGATGTTCCTCGCACCGCGTATACGGCTCTGAGGCGGGGCCTGCGACCGAACTTTTCGCTCTAAAGGAACAAAATGGTCGCACCAACTCGTGTGCTGCCAGCTTCCGGTTTTGTGCTCGAGGTGGATGGTCAATTCAAAACCGAGTACGCGAGCAAAGATGGAGCATGGTCAAAAGCCGAGGAGCTCAAGAGACGCCGTCCCATGCTGCAGGTCGAAATTTACGACGCGGTGAGAAAGGCCAGAGAGGAAGTCCGTCTTCCGCCAGGTTGAATTTTCGCTTGACACTTTTTGCTGCGCGTGCGGCCACGCAGAGCTCCGTTCAAAGCCGAGCCGGGGGCCGCGACTCGGCCAGCTTTAACCTCCGCGCAGTACGAAGCTCGTACCGCGAGTTCCGGGGGGCTGGCTATTCGGCGAGCCTGCGCTTACTCCCGGCATATTGATCAATCTAAACCGAGCAATCGGTCACGATCCATCCTGTCGCGGTGATGGTAACGTCCGAGAAGCTTACTTCCTATTGGCCGCCGCTCGTGGGCGAACACCATCGGCGTACGCTCCGCACCTTCGTGTCGCGAGGCAACGCTGCCGCGAACATCAGCCATCCTGAGCTACGGAGCTCCTGCCGCGTGTTTGGGGCATGCTTCATTCCGCCTTCCATCGTGTCGCCATGAAGGCGGCCATGGCACGGCCGAACCCTTGGCAAGCGACTAAGACTGATCTCTTGATAATCCGCTCTGGTCAACCGTCAACGTGCTCGACCGCGCTGTAGACGGCGTCGGACGCGAGCTCGCATCAACGAGCGGCCCCTGGAGACGAGAAGAGAGCAGAACGACTCGGAAGTGCGGCTTGCGTCAAACCAGAGTGTCTCATCCGCGAGGTACTGGCGCGGACCGGGTGCTGGCGATGCGCGGAACTCCTGCCCGCCGGCTCACGGTTTGGAGCCGCAGTAAACTACGGCATGCTGGCTGCCGCCATGATCTCTTGATGAGACGTCTCGCGGCGAAGCTGCGTGTAGTACCGAGAGATGCTGCCAACCTAGTGATCGCTTTCAAGATGCGCCGGACTCGGCTTGACGTACTCCTAGCAATTCAGGACGAGATGTTCTGTGTCACGCCGCTCGCCGAAAGGTCTCGACTGATCCTTGCTGACCGGGCAGCGATCCAAGATCGCTCAACCGCTTCTGGTCGGACTCGGCCGCAGGCTGCGAAGGCTGCTCCATTCGAGCGCAATGACGTAACACAACAGCTAAGCCAGAAGGTGCAAGCTTTCGGGCGCCGCATCCAGGAGGATCTCGCCGGAACCGAGGAGAAACTCCGTACTTCCATATGGCGCTTTCGCCAGGATCGTCCGTAAACGAAACGATCAGCCCTCACTTCGCTGCAGGAATCTCGCTCGCAGGCGGAATGCTTACGATAGATCCAAATTGAACTCTCAAAGTAGCGAACCCTCGCTGTGGATCCTCCGTACTCCGCTGCCTGCGTCGGCTTGTCGCTGCCAAATGGGAGCACGTGACGAAAAATTCGCGCGAGAAAAACGCCGGAGAGGGTTGAAACGCCCGTAACGTCAAGTTGTACGATCTCAGAAATCGCCAACACGGTCATTAGCGTCACAAATCCTCCAACGAGCGACGGAGTGCAAATGTATCAAGTCCCAAGCAAACGCATTGGACTTCCGCCGCGAACGACGATCATCGAGTGTGTGATGCTTAATCATCCGCGCGCGACGATCCCGGCTGCATCGCCTTTCTGGCGTAAAGCGCCTGGCTGGGCAGGCTCACACGTAAATCGTCGGCCAACTGGCGCTGCGTAGCGCAAGAAGGCGACCGCGCCCAAGCCTGCACATGGCGTGGCAGTTGGATGATAGCGTGTTCGGCGCCAGTTTGCGTCCGAGCGCTCGGTGCCAAAGGCTATTTGGAAGATCTGAAGGGCATCGACGGGGAGCTTTGTGAGGAATCGCTCTCCATCCGCGATGGAATATTGGAGGTTTGTCATCCGGCAGCCTTTTCGAGCGGCCGATGCCAAGCGCGCTCAATGGCGCTTCATTCGAAGCTGTTGACGAGGAAGGGGACGCGTGCGCCACGGGGGCTGCCCGGTGGGCGTGTTCCAGGTCATCAACGAATACAATGTAGGAGGAATGGTTTGACAAGACAGCGCTCTCTGCTGACGCCTGGTCCATTGTCGTTATCGCTGGCGGTGAGGAGCCAGATGCAGCTTGATCTCGCATCTCGCGATGACGAGTTCAAGGAGGTGACCGCCTGCATGAGGCGCCTGATGCTCAACTTGCTGGGAAATGCTGAGGACTATTCGGTGGTGCCTATTCAAGGGGGGGGCTCCTTTGCAATGGAGGCTGCCCTCTCTTCGTTCGTGTCCCGGGCCCACAGGCCGCTCGTCTGCGTAAACGGCATCTATGGCGAGCGCATTCTACAAATTTTGCGACTGTGGGGTATCGAAGCACTGAAGTTTGTCAAGCGCGCGACCGATCCTTTGGATCCGCAAGAAATCGGCGAGTATTTGAACCGAAATCCTGGCGTTACGCACCTATGCTTCGTGCATTGTGAGACGACAACCGGGATCGTCAATCCGCTGCACGAGATCGTGGAGGAGGCGAGGCGACGTGGCGTAAAGACCATCGTCGATGGGATGAGTTCCTTCGGCGCCCTTAATATCGACCTGAGCCAGCGTGGAGCTGACGTCCTGGTCACGTCGAGCAACAAGTGCATAGAAGGGCCGCCGGGAGTGGCGTTTGTCATCGCGGCCCGCGAGCTGCTGGAGAATGCCGTTCAAGAACCGAGGTCGTTTGTGCTCGACGTGAGAGATCAGTGGCTCTCGCTCGAGCGCACCGGTGAGTGGCGCTCGACCCCTCCCACCCACATCGTTCAGGCAACGACAAAGGCCCTGAAGATTCTGCACGAGGAGGGTATCGATGCCAGGCGCTGCAGGTACGAGAAGGTCAGGGGCGATCTCGTAAAAGAACTCGAAGGACTGGTGTCTCCGCTCCTTTCCGCGGACTTGCAGTCGCCGGTTTGCGTCGCGTTCAGTGCGCCGTCGGGAATTGTGGACCAGGCAGGTTTCGATGGGCTTTATCGCCATTTGGCGGCCCACAACCTATACATCTACTCAAAGCTGCATCTTGCGACGCGTAGCTTTCGGGTCGGTTGCATTGGGGAAATCCAATCCAGCTGGATTGAGCAGTTGGGATGCGCTTTTCGTACATATTTCCGATCCGGTCAGGCTCGGTTAGCAAGGCCCATGTCGGGCCAAGAGGCGTGCGGGGCTGGCTTAAAGATGCCGGCTCGAGCGGCTGCGGACCCGCGGCTGCCGTTTTCGGCCGAGACTGCTGCTCTGCATGCGGGCTATCGGCGAGACCCGGTGACGAAAGCCGTCGCAGTGCCGATTTACCAGAATACAGCTTATGAACTCGATGGCGATCTAAACCACATCGCTGACGTCTACAACGTCAAGGCCGATGGGTTCACCTACACAAGGATCATCAATCCAACGACCCGCGCGCTGGAAAGGCGCTACGCCGCCGTCGATATGGGAAGCGATTCGCTCGCCGTTGCGTCAGGTCAAGCAGCGACGTTCCTTGCTATCGTCAACCTGTCAAGTGGCGAAGTGGGGGACAATGTCGTCGCCTCTCCGTATCTATATGGCAATACCTGGAACCTGCTCCACAACACATTAAAGCGTCTTGGGATCAGCGTGAGGACGGCTGATCCTCGAAGGCCCGAGACGTTTGAACGTGCCATTGATGATCGCACGATATGCCTGTTCGGAGAGGTGATCTCGAATCCTTGTCTGATTCCGCTCCCCGTCAAACAGCTGGCCGAGATCGGCCGAAAGTACGGCGTGCCTCTGGTCGTGGACAATACGACCACGCCACTGGTATGCCGGCCGTCAGATCTTGGCGCTGCCATTACGACGTACTCCGCAACGAAATATATATGCGGCCACGGCACGACGCTTGGTGGACTGATCGTTGACAACGGCGAGTTTAGCTATCGGGGAGCCTCTCGCTTTCCCTTGTTCAACCGTCCCGACGATGCGCATGGCGGAATTGTTTGGCATAATGCGGTGTGCGATGTCGACGATCTTGGAAAGAGCGAGTTTCTTCTCAAGGCTCGCATGACCTGGTTGCGCGATACCGGCGCAGCCATCGCCCCGTTTGCGAGCTTTCAACTGATCCAAGGGCTTGAAACGCTGCCGCTCCGCATGAAGCAGCACTGCGCAAATGCCAGGATCGTCGCCGGCGCTCTCAAGGAGCATCCTAAAGTGCGTCGCGTCTTTTACCCGGGGCTCTTCGAAGGCGCCGATCGGGAAATCGTCGAGCAGACACTCGACACCGCATACGGACACGGGGCGATGGTCATGTTCGAAGTGGAAGATGAACTGGCCGGGCGCAAGTTCATCCAGAACGTTGACTTGATGTATCACGTTTCGAATGTAGGCGACGCCCGCACGCTCGTGACCCATCCTGTCTCGACGACCCACACCACCGTCCCGCGGGAAAAGCGCGAAGCCGCCGGCATATTTGGCGGCTCGATCCGGCTTTGCGTCGGCATCGAAGATGTCAACGACATCCTGCGCGATCTGGACAAGGCGCTTTCCGCAATCTGACAACCTGCAAGGCGATCAGGAGGAGGTTCTCATGAATCAGGCAGACGCTTGGAAATTGAGGTCATCACGCTATGAGGCCGTTCAATTCAGCCGAGAAATCAATAGGCAGCTATCCGAGCTGAGGCCCGACAACATAACGGGAGCGGCTTATATTGCCAAAGATTACGCTGTCATCACAGCGTGTACGCTCGCGACTGTGTCGGTCTCATGGTGGTTCTACCCGCTCGCCGTCCTTCTGATTGGCGCCTATCAGCGCGGATTGACAACCATCGCTCATGATGCGGCTCACCGCACGCTCGCGAAGAACACGACCTGGAACTACGTCCTGGGCATTCTGTTCGCTTCCTATCCCTTGTTCCAGCGCCACTGGGCCTACCGGATCTCGCACGTCTATTTGCATCATCCGTATCTCGGAGATCCGGACAAGGATCCCGACCTGAAGTTCTTCCTGGCCAGCGGGGTTTACAACGTGCAGCCTCCGGAGCGGTACGCTTTCAACATGATCTGGAAGCCGATCTTTGGCGGCGCGACAGTGGCGTATCTGAAGTATCTTTGGGTCAATCGATTTTCGATCACAGAAGTCGAGGATCAGAGCCGCTCAGGCATACTTATCGACAAGTATGGCTTCTATCTCTTCTGGATCAGCATCCTGGCCGGGTCATATGCTGTTGGGCTGCTCCATATCGTCGTCCTGTTTTGGATCGTGCCCTATCTCACCACGTTTCAGGTCCTCGGATGGTTTATCGAGCTAGCCGAGCACTCACCTATGTGCGAAACCGAGACGCAGAACGTCTATCTCACCAGGAATCGGAAAGGAAATTTTCTCGAGCGGGCTATCCTCGGACAGAATCTGGATGAGTACCACCTTGAGCATCACCTTTCGCCGGGGATCCCGTTTTGGCTGTTGCGTAAAGCTCAGAAAATCCGAATGCAGGATCCGAACTATGCGAAGGTTGCCGCGACCTGGGGTGGGCTCTTTGTCAAGGGACCTCAAGGTCAACCTAGCGTCATAGCTCAGTTAAAAGAGCGAAATCGACGCTTGTATGAGCAGTCCGTTGCCGAGGTTCGCGCGCGAGGGCAGGTCGCGTGACGTTGCTACGGCCAGAGAGCACCCGAGCCGTGGTCGGCGTCACTTCGAACCGTCTTCTGGTCGATGGTGTGCATCGCGACTGGTTGCGGCGCAAGTACTTGCAGGCACTCAATCGTCATGCGGGAGTGGCTTGCGTCATATTGCCGACGGTCGACGCCGAGGATGCGGGGGAGGAGGTCGCCCCGGCGATCATGCGCCGGCTCGATGGCTTGGTGTTGACAGGTGATGAATCCAACGTCGACCCCGCCGTCCTGAGAGCGCCTGCGTCCCTGACGCAGGCTGATCGGCAGGACGTTGAGATTGGGATCCTTGACCGTCCGCGGGACAGGCTCTCTGCCGTAACTATAGCGAGCGCCATCGCACTCGGAATGCCTATTCTGGGCATCTGCCGTGGGCTTCAGGAACTCAACGTCTATTTCGGCGGCACGCTCCGCTCATCGCTTGCGGAGTGGAGGCCGGAAAGTGGCGCGATGCATGCCGAGAAGCCAGATCGTCCAAGAGACCGTCAGTACGACGCCGCGCACGGCGTCACGATATGTTCCGATGGCGCGCTCTTTCCAATCGCGCGGACGATCGAAGCGCAAGTCAACTCGCTGCACAATCAAGGCATCGAGGCGCTTGCCCCGGCGCTGAGGCGGGAGGCGTGGGCGCCTGACGGTTTGGTCGAGGCGGCTTCAGTCATTGGCGCCCCGACCCTCCAAATCGGTGTGCAATGGCACCCCGAATGGCACGCCTCAACCGATCTCCTCAGCAAGCAACTATTCAAGGCATTTGGAGAGGCGTGTGTTCGATACTACCGAACTAAGAAGAACTAGAGGCGGGTTGTGACATTTCAAACCAAACGTGGTCCGTGCACGTCGAAGGGACACTCCCTCGGAGCCGATGCACGCCTCCAGTCCTGCGAGGGCCGTGCGCCGCCTCGCGGGCACAGGAATACTGGGCGATTGACGAATCGCTTCGCTCTGGGAGTTCTATTTGTAGCGCTCTATGTCGTCGTGAGCGCGGCAGGCGAGGTTTATGCGGCGTCGTATTTTCAGCAAGCGGATGTGTTCGTCGCGCTCCCGCTGTCCTTCGCTGTGGTTTGTCTGATGTTCAATCTCCTGGCTTGCCACCAGGGAGGCGAGGCAACGGTGGCGAAATGGTCGCTCCTGGTCTTCGTCGCGCTCAATATCGTGACAGCAATCAGCTGGATCGGCCTATTTATCGGACTGAAATACGCTGAACCTGCGATCGTCGTCGCCTTCATGGTGGCGCTGGGGCCCACCGCAACAGTGTGGTTAAACGCACTGATCAGGCGCCAGGGTGCCCCTCCAGCATCTGATATTGTCGTGAGCGTTACGATCGCAACGATCGGGAGCTACATGATTTGGATCTCGGCCAGCGGCAACGCAGGCGTGGAGTGGGGAACTCGATCGTCCTTTGGCATCGTCTTGGCAATCGTGGCCGGCCTATCGCTGGCCCTTACAAATATACTTGTCAAACTTCTGTTCGACCATGGGTTTTCTGGCCGACAAGTCCTGGCGCATCGCTTTTATGGAACGATTCTCTTGCTGCTGGGACTGGTCGATCATTCATCTATCGCGCCTGAGATCTCGCAGCATTGGTTTGCGATCGCAGCAATTGGGCTGTCGACGATCATTGTTCCTTTGCTCTTGATCCAGCAGGGCATTCGTCGCGTAGAGCCCTTCACAGTCAACATGGTCCTGTCCACCGCCCCTATCATCACCTTTCTGTTCCAGTACTTCGATTCTCGTATCGTGCCTTCACTACACACGTTCATTGGAAATGCTCTCATTACGGCTGTCGCTGTCGGCAACATCTACTTGCAGTATCGGAGATCCGCATGAAAGAACGGAATTGTGTAATCGTAGACGCATACTCTACCGGCCGATACCTACCGGAAGAATTCAAGCGCTATGGAATTGGAACAGTGCATGTGATGTCGGCTGCACAGATACCGCCCATATTCCAATCGCATTTCAATGCGGATCTGTATGATGAACTCATTCGCCCCAGCGAGCGCATGGGATATGACGACATCGTTGATTATCATCTTCAGGCTCTCTATGGCCGGGAATTGGAGTTCGTTATCGCGGGCTGCGAGACCGGAGTTGAACTCGCCGATTCTTTGTCGGAGCGGCTTGGTTTACCATCAAATGGGACCGCGCTATCCGCTGCTCGGCGTGACAAAGCGCGATTGTCTTGCGCGCTGACCTCTGCAGGCGTGCGATCGATCAGACAAGTCGTGTCCGACAGTCCTGTAGAGATCGCGAGCTGGAAGCGTGAAGCGAAGTTCGATCAGATCGTGATCAAGCCTCTGAACAGTACGGGTACCGAGGATGTATTCTTTTGCTCGACAGATGCTGATATTCAGCGGGCCATGAGCGCAATTGTCGGGAAGACGAACCGCGTCGGAGCGTTGAATCGTTTTGCCCTTGGGCAAGAGAAAATAAACGGCCAGCAATATACCGTAAACGCCGTCTCGATCGACGGGGAAGCCTTCGTTACGGAGGCCTGGACCTATGACACGGTTCCTGTTGAGAGGGCATCTTCGGTCTGCTCACTTGAGAGATTGTTGGGAGGCAGCGAACCAATCGTTCAGGAACTGTCCGACTACTTGGTGCGTGCGCTGCAGGCACTACAGATCGTCGACGGACCGGCTCATGCTGAGATCATCGTCGATCATCGGGGACCGGTTCTGGTGGACTTCGGAGCGAGGCTTCAAGGGACCATGTCGGCAAAAGCACGAACGATGGCGTTGGGGCACAACCATATGAGCCTGACGGCCTGGCGCTACGCAGATCCCAAGGGCTTTGGTGAATATATGAGGTCGCGCGGGCCTTACAAGCGACAGGCTCACGCACTTTGCGTCTCGCTGATCTCGGATATGGGCGGTGTCGTTGCCGGTTACCCGGGACTCGAAGCAATCCGCAAGCTCCCGAGCTTCGCGGATGCCATTGCATTCGTTCCGATTGGCCAAGAGCTAGTTCCCACGATCGACTTGGCGTCGACACCGGGCATCGTTTATCTCGTGAATAGCGACTTGACTCAGCTTGAGAATGACTATCGCAAGTTGCGAGCAATGCGGATGGACCAGGTGTTCGATTTAGTGATGCAGGATCGGGACTAATGCCAACTGATCCCAGGTTGACCGGAGCGAATCCAGCCCGCGCCGCGATGGTCGGCGTAAGCGACTTCGATGGCGTTCTGCGAGGCAAACACGTCTTAGGGGAAGATCTCTCGGATGGAGATAAAGTTATCAAGTTCTCTGAAGCGGTGCTGGCGTGGGATTGTACGGACCGGGTCATTCCGGCCAGTTTCACGCAAAAGCCGCTATCAGCGTTCGGTGATGCTAACCTGCGTATGCTGTCAGGCACCGGCCGTTCGGTGTCTCATCTTGGCGATCAATATCTCTACCTCGCGGAGTTCACGGGCGTACATGAGAACATCTGCCCCCGCGGCGTTCTGCGCAAGGTCCTAAGAAGGGCTGCTGACCACGGATACGACTGCACTGCCGGGTTCGAGTTTGAATTTATGCTGTTTAAGGAGAACGCAGACACGATCGAAGAAAAGCCGTTCGGCGAATGGGCTCCTTTTACGCGCGGCCCGTTCGGCTACTCGATTGCGCGATCTGTCGCGCAACATGAGCTGTTCGATGAGATCTTGGCGCTTTGTGAGAAGGCTAGAATACCTCTCAGCGGACTACATTTTGAAACGGGACCAGGCGTGGTCGAAGCGTCACTTCGTCATTGTGATGCGTTGGAAGCTGCCGATCGAGCAACCATATTCAAGTCGATGATAAAAGGCTGGGCGCAAACGCGAGGCATGATGGCTACATTCATGGCCAAGGTTTCCGAGAAATGGCCCGGCCAGTCCGGCCATATTCACATCTCGATGTCCTCGGATGGTCAAAATGCGTTTTACGACGGTGATGCGTTCGGCAACCTCTCCGATCTTATGAGGCAATTCATCGCCGGACAACTAGAATACATGAATGAGTTCTGTGTGCTCGCTGCGCCGAACTTCAACAGCTACAAGAGATTGGTACCTGGCTCCTGGGCACCAATCTGCCCAAGCTGGGGAGTTGACAACCGCTCCTGCGCGGTTCGCGCCATTCCGGGAGAGCCATCTGCCCATCGCCTGGAGTATAGGCTGCCTGGCGCAGACGTGAACCCATATCTCGCGCTCGCATGTGCGATCGGTTCGGGAATATTGGGCGTCGAGACAGGTCCGCCACTACCGGCTTCGATCATTGGTGATGCAAGCGCGGAAATGTGTCGTCCGTCGGCGAGACTGCCTCAAAGCCTATCAGAGGCAACATCTCGTTTTGCACGGTCTGCAGCGGCCAGTGATGTCTTCGGAGAAAGGTTTGTTGAAGCATTTTCTTGCTCGCGCCGTTGGGAGTGGGAAGCCGTTCAACATCGGGTCACCGACTTTGAACGTCGGAGATACTTCGAGATCATTTAGCTTGAGCTCTTCAGTTCTGAAGATCATTCTTCTGGCCGGTGCCGGCGGGGCTACTGTGGCGGTCTGTGCCGCTGATGTTGGACTTCATACAGAGCAGATGTGCGTTACTCGTTAAGTGAGGACCTTGGGAACGCTGATGAGGTCTGCTGTTATCTGCTCTATGACAACCGCGATTGCTCCTTGCGATGCTAGGACAATCTTGCTCGCCGTCAGGCAGAAACTCCACTTGTCGCCCTGTCCAAATCCGAAGTCGGCTCTGTATGCAGCCGGGCGCCGTCGAAACGTCTACCTGACACAGTGGCGCGCGTACTACGCCATGTCACAGCGCGCTACGTTACGGGCGCGATGTCATGGACCGAAGCGCACAATGCGCATGGTCTCGTTTTACAGAAACCATGCGCTCAAGATCGAAATGCTCGGACTGCATAAGGCCCGCGACCGGTAAGGACATGGCTAATGATCCTTGCTCGATGCGCGCCATTTCTTAGTGTCGAAGACGCCCGGCGCTTGGCTTGAGGTGTGATCTTTTCAATCAAACTTATAGGACGCCTGAAAGAACGTACCCCAGCGCTCCATGCTGAACTTCGAAAACTGAGTATCGCTGATCTTTCCGGGGCCACCACAGCCTGTGCATCTCACTTCGCTGTCCTTTCTAGTCCACATTGCCCAATAGCGCCCGCCGACGCCGACGCTGAAGTTCTTGGTGATGAAGTATGACAATACGCCTTCCACCTGGACGCCGCCGCCACCATTGCCGCGCTGTTCAGCGAAGGTGGTCACGTCGCGCAAGAGATGGTTGTCACGCCCCTTGAAATCGGTCCAGGGCAGGTAGGCGATGTCCGTGCTCAGACGCCAGCGCTCGCTGAGCATGGTTTCGGCACTTAGGCCGACCCGAGGTGCATTCCACTGAGTATTCTGGCTGCCAACGATCCTGTCGCCTCTCGCAAGACATGGCCTTCGGGGGTTAACCGTTTCTACGCATCCGGTCGAGTCGGAGCTCTGGTCGCAATAGGCCAACCGATAAATCCCCCAACCTTGTAGTTAGCGCCGCGAAGGAAATCGTAACCCGCATCGGCGGTGTAATAGCTGAACCTCCCGTTTGCTTGGTCTGATACCGAGTTGACGTAGGGCAGCGTTATCGTTCCCGAGCGGAGGCTCCAATCTTCATCGTTTTCGTTTCCTCTATCGAAGCGCCCAAGGCCAATGTTGCCCTTCAGGAACACTCCCCACGGGCTGTCGGCACGGCCAAATAGCTCCCCGGAAAGTCCGTCCAGGCCGTGGTAGGTGAGCCTTGATACAAGAATGTTAGGATCTATAGTACCGATGCCGCCGGGCGCACCGCGCAAACCGCTGGCGTTCCATTGGAATCGTCCCCGGCTGAGCCAGAGCCGGGAGCCCCCTTCGAATGACCAATCGGCCGTGTAAGCAATCGGCGGCGTACCGGCGGGTTCTTTCGCGTACAGCGGCACATAGGACCATTGCGCCGTCCATGGGTCGGCGCCAAAATGGTAATTCAAACCGATCTTTCCGATGTGATAGTTGCTGGATGGGCTCGTTGTGTTCGCCGGAACAATTGCGAACGGCGGACCCTGCTCCGTCGGAGGTGTCGCGACACTCGGGCCGCCGAAATTCAGATAGTCATACTCAGCTGTGACCGACCATGCGGGCGTAAGCGCTTGCTCGAGGCCCAGCCCGATGATGCCGCCGATGCGACCGTAGCCAAAATGGGTTTTCTCCTGTGGCAATAGGCCCCACTCGTAGTTATTGACGACGTCGCCCCGATTGTTTTGCCAAGCCACGCCTCCCTTGAGATAGGCCAGTGTGCCACCCGACGCGCCAAACGTGTAACCGACACGACCGGTCGCGGTGGCAAAGACGTTCGGACCTGCCTTGCAGTTTGCACTCACGACAAAGCCGGACGACGCGAGGCAGGTATTTGTGCCGTCGGACACAGCACCGCTGGCATCGAGTTCGACGCCAAACACCCAGCCGTTCTTCTGCCAATTGTAGCCGATCTGGCCACCTGCGAGGAACGTCGGCGTATCGACGATGCCGCCATAGATTGACGGGCCGTAGGGATTGCTGAAGGAGGTTTGGCCGTACCCGCCGCCGACGTGTCCGCCAATATAGCCTCCGGACCAATTCCACACCGCCGGTGGCAGTTTCACTTCCGGCTCAAAGTCTGCCGCATTGCCGGCACCACTTGCGACGAGCGCAATTGTCGTGGCCCCCAAAAGAAGAACTCCAGATCGCATTCAACACGTCCCCTGCATTTTCTCGGTCCATAACCGAGCGTCCATAAGCTATCGCCGCAGCAAACCGTCGGGTCGGAGCAGACGCTAACAGCGACAGGCGCCGAATCCGTCCCGAAGACCATCGCACTGCGGTTGGTGATGATGCCGCAAAGAGAGCAAGTCGCGTGCCGAATTGAATTCGCAGGCTTTGCAGGCACTTCGTCGCGGCGTGTATCGCCAAGTTGCTGACATTGTCTCAATACCGACAGCCGCGCGGCCACTGCCCAGCAATACTTGGCTAACGCGGTGTCATGGGCCGAAGCGCACGATGCGCCGGTCTCACTTTGGCTACCAGAAGCCTTGCTGCCTCAACAGATGGAAAGACAGTGCTGGAACGGCTGCGTCGCTTCGAAGATATTTGAGATCGATCTGTGCTCCCGAGCGGTCTCATCGAGAGCACTCTTCATTTTGACGCCGCTCTAGTCTTCAGACGATATCCTTGCCCCTGCGGGTTGGGGACGAGGCTCTCACAGGTCACTCCGGCGATTACGCGTTCTGGGTCACTCCACAGAGTATCGGTCCAAATCAATCAACGAACCCTTCGGCAAGTCTCTGCGCGAAGTGGCAAGGAATCCGTTGTCTCGCCTGGTCGTGGGTCTTGGACAGAAATACAATGCCCGGCGTTATCGTCGTGCGAAGTACAAATCGACCGATATTCAAGAACGACGACGCGAAGGTCACATTTTCTTCGAAAACCGCGTGCTAACTGTCGCTTGGTTGTCGCGGCCGGATGTACGCCGTGGCATCACGGGAGCCCCGGCTTTCATGCCGGGGTTTTTCGTTTTCGGCGCGAGAAGTCCGGCCAATTCAAGATGCCTTTTGTGTAGCTTGATTTGAGTAGGATCATGACGCCTCGCAGCCCACCGCGACAATTCTGTTTTGATCTGCAGGAACCGTCCGAGGCAGAGCGAAAGCCGAGTAGAGGCGCAGAATATTTACGACGATCCCGATTTCTTCGCTGGCTACAGCCAGTTGCCCGGACAGGTGCATGGGCTGGACGGCGCCCCTGAATGGCCCGCGATCCGGGCTATGCTGCCCGATCTGGGCGGGAAACGTGTCGTCGATCTGGGATGTGGCTTCGGCTGGGCCTCGCGCTGGATGCGCGAGCAGGGCGCGGCCTGGGTTCTGGGTCTGTCGCAAAACATGATCGAGCGTGGCCAGGAGAGACACAGCGGAACGGCCATCGAGTATCGCATCGCCGATCTCGACACGCTGGACCTACCTGAGACGGCTTTCGACCGCGCCTATAGCGCGCTGACCTTTCACTATATTCAGGAATTTGGCCGCCTCGTGCATGTGATCCGCAAAGGACTGGTTCCTGACGGGCATTTTGTCTTTACGATTGAGCATCCGATCCTCAAGGCATGCGGCGCATGCGCACTGGATTTCCGATGAGGAGGGCCGCAAAACTTGGCCGGTCAATCGATAAGCGCCATGGCGGCAGTCACGGGGCACGACTCGCATCTGGTGAGGAAGGCGCTCGCCATTGCCGTGTTGGCGATCGATCAGCTGCCGGGGCCGCTTAAATCGGCATCAGACCAAAGCGACATGAAGCCGCTGCTCGACGAAATGATCGAGAACGAGGCGGAGTTAGCGCACTATGCCCGTGCGGCGCGGATCGCCGTGATAGGCGAGCCGGACCGAAAGATGTTTTTGCGTAAAGGTGGCGATCCGCCTCTCCGGTTCATGTATATCACGCGTCGATGCGAAAGCGGCGCGATGCACCGCCCAACCTTCAGACCGGAATTCCCAGCTTCTTGGCCTTGTCGGCGAGATTGTCCTAGATTTCGCTGCCGGGGAAGTGCATCACGCCGATGGGTAGCGTCTCCAGGATCGCATCTTTGCGTTTGAACGGAGCGGCCCTGGCGTGCTTCGTCCAGTCGGGCTTGAAAGCGATCTGCGTGACCTTGCGGCTGTCGGCTCATTTAGCGGCGATCAACTCGGCGCCCCTGGGCCCGGCACGATCATGTGGATGTGCGGATGGTGGGTTATCGCCGAACCCGAGGTATGCAGCACCGCGGTGATGCGGATACGTGCGCCGAGATGCTCGGGATTTGGGGGGATGATCGTCATCGCCTCGGAAGCCGCGTGGAACAGCAGGCCATAAGTGCCGATCGCACCCCATAATCGGCAACACTAGAGTCTAGCGGCCCTGAACCCGCGGTAAGCGCGCCCCAGGCAAGCGGACGACGAGCTGGCCGTCCGTGATGTCGACGACTTCCGTGCGCTTTCTCCCGTCATCGTACCGCAATTCGAACGACACTCCCGATGCAGATGGGGCAAAGGGCTCAGGCGTAAGGCTGATCCACCCCTCCCCCAAATTCAGAATGATCGGTCGATCCGCCCGGAATCGGGCGTCGAGCAGCACCAAGTCCAATCGGAGAGACTGGAGCCGCACGTTGAGCCGTCGCCGCACGCCATCACGTGGCCAGATACGCAGGGTGTGAGCGAACGTCTCCGTGATGCCACCGTGACAAACCTGCCCAAAGATGGGATCGTCGGCAACGATCGTCGCAGCAGCGCGGACCGCCCCACAAAATCCCAGGTCGATCTCGCACGAGTAATACCACGATCCACGGTGATGCGGCTGACCGAGCCATGTGGTCCCGCTCGGCGCCGGCTCGAAGCCGCCACCGGCCGCGCCGTCATTCTCCTCGCCCGGATACCAATAGCCATGACCCGCCGACGCAGGGCCGCTGTTCAGCAAAGCCCACGCGCTGAGTTGTGACGCATAGCCGAGACGAAGGAGCGGATGTGGGTCATCTGCATCGTTAAGCGCATGATCAAGCAG
This sequence comes from Bradyrhizobium sp. CCBAU 25338, assembly GCF_028128965.1. Taxonomy (NCBI): domain Bacteria; kingdom Pseudomonadati; phylum Pseudomonadota; class Alphaproteobacteria; order Hyphomicrobiales; family Nitrobacteraceae; genus Bradyrhizobium; species Bradyrhizobium sp. CCBAU 25338. The sequence continues at coordinate 22,161 of NZ_LFKY01000002.1, read as the reverse complement.
CGCCCAGCCACCCATCTGCGCCATGTAAGTCAGCGTATAGGCGTCGCCCGCAGTGGCGCGATAATCGCTGCCCAGGTAGTAATAAGCAGGTTCCAGCCAGCCACGGCAGAACAGATTTGCAGCAATCTGACGCTCCGCGAAGGCACGCGCTGCCGCCTTCGAAACCCCCATGGCGACAGGGTCGTCAAGGGCCGAGCGCGCCAGTGCCTGAGTCGATTCGAAGGCTGTGGAATCGAACGGATATTCAGACGCGAACAGGTCCGCCTTCGGATCGACGAAGGCGCGCACCTTACGCGCCCAGTGCGCCTCCAACGTCGCCGCCTCGCGCGTCAAGCCCGCCGTCGTGAGCGCCGAGACCAGTTCGGGGATCACACATTCGTTGTAGAAGCCGGTGCGGTAGGCAGACCACATTACCACGCGCTTCGGCACCGTGAACATGGCCAGCGCCGTACCGTAGGCGCGTACCAAATAATCTCGTGCGCTCTGGCGGGTGGGTATCGCGGGATGGTCACGCGCGATGCGGTGCATGGCCAAATACATCGCGAAGATGTGCGGATAGTCATAAGGCCGCCAGATATGCAGGCGACCCTTTGGGCCGGGATCGCTGCTTTCCCTGTTCTGCTTCCAATCGGGTATGCCGTAGAGGCCGTAGGCGTATGCCTCCTGTGTGGTACGTTGCAGCCCGCCCCAGACGAACGTATCTATATACCGATCCAGCGCCGCCACTTCCGCCACATCAGGATGCTCGGCATTCTTGGTCGCGAGGTAAGCGGGCTTGCTCAGCCCGGGATCGTCGCACGTCACCTCGTAGATGCGCCAGCCCTTGATCCGGTCGTAATTGTCCGGGCCAAGCAGGACCTGGGTCTCCATATTCCACTCGCCAAACAAACCGTCGTACCATTTGGACGGGTTACGATGCTGCCGCTTCACGATGAAGTTTGCGCGCTTCTTCATCATCGTCTCGACGGGCTCGGTAGCGAAGAATTCAAGAAAGGTCTGGCGCGCACCCGGCTGGTGCAGGGTCAGCCGGTTCTCGCCCAATCGCGAAAAGCGAACCCGCCACAGGCGCCTGCCAGCCCGATCCGGCAACCGTTGTACCACCGTGTCGCCGGTAAATTCCGCTTCGATTCGCTCCACCGGAATGGAGGACGCGAGCGCGATGTCGACATGCAGGTCATTGGGAACCGTCATGCCCGGCATTACTTCCACGTCCACCAGACCGGCGTCCGCGATGGCCCTGCGCGCCGCTTCGTAATCGGCAACCCACTGGAAGCGGAGACGGTAGCGCCGTTGCTCGGCCGGCGGCAGGGACAGAGAATGGGTCGGCTGTCGCCAGCGAGTCCCGCCCGCCACTGACTCGCCGGCAGCCGCCCCGCCCAAGATGTAGGCGCACCACGTCCCACTGGCTTCGGCCGAATCGTTGTGGACATCCCAATATTCCAGTGACGTGTCCGCTTCCGGTAAGAGCATGAGGAAGGGACCGGTGCTGTTGCCGCGAATCCAGAAGATGTGCGATCCATGCCCTGAGACGAAGCTGTGCTTCAAAACCGCCAGCGATACCGGTTGCCCTGCCGGAAATTCGGTGTTCATCGGCATGGGCAAATAGAGGTCGCCAACCTCCACGCTCGCCTTGCCGTCGTTCCGCAGCATGATCTCCCACGTCAATCCAGCCTCGTCGACTGCGAGGCGGGTCGTGAGAAGGACGTCGGCATCGCGGGCTGCTAGTTCAAGGGCCGCGCTATGCATCGGCTTCGTTGCATCAACGCCGGTTCGAAGCGTATGCCACTCGGATCCGGCACGCCGAACTCTAGCGTGAGCCGTCCCCAGCGCGGCTCCAGGCAGAACATAATCCGTGTCATACACATCGTTACGATAACGCAAGGAGGTAATGCCGTCTTGTGTGCACCCAACGACGAAGGGAGAGTCGGCCGCCTTCAACACCATGGCAACCTTGCGCTGCGGCCGATTGGGTGTAGGCACCGTAACCCCCCCCGAAAAACGCGCTACCCAAGAAGCTACTGCCCAACAGCATCGTACGACGTTTATACGTACAGGCTTTAGATATGCCTTTAGTCTTCGTCATCAACCGTATCCGGTATCGCTCCATACGGATGATCAAGACGTGCCGTTTCCCGCCGTAAACGTCAACGCGACAAAGCGACATACGTTCTCAAGTGCCCAGCGTTCGGTTGGCACCGCTTCGTCACCATCGGCCCTCACGGTGCCCTTGGACACCAGAGCTCGCTCGCAAGGAGGCCAAGCTGCTCTTGGGCCTAGTTGCCATGGCAAAGACCCAGTCGACGACAAAGTCACGGCGCGCCTGAGGCATTCGGCCGAGCGCTGCCCATCGACATTGCGCGGCTTCCACTGCCGGCTCACTACTGCGTAGTCTTACTGAATCAGAGTGTCGCGGCTTTTACCGAGAAGATTCATACATATTTGAGAAGACTCATCTTTTTCAGCATGCTGAGAGGCTGAGATGCGTCTGGCAAGATGGGGGGACGTCGCGTCGAGGTTTTCGGCATATGTTGAGGGTCTTACGAGCGTGATCGGGCACGCAGGCCGAGCCAAACCGCTTCGCGATTACTGTACCGGTCTGATGATGCCTTGCGATCGTAAGAGTGTCGAGCCGATGGCGGCCATCACGGCTCCTGGGAGCGGACAGCAGCGCAACACCAGTCGTTGTTACATTCTGTCGGTCAAGGCGACTGGTCGGACCAGCAAGTGTTGGCCAAGGACCGTGAGTTAGTGCCGCCGCTCTTCCGCAATCGCGACTCCGTGTACCTGACGCTTTTGGTATTTGCGGTTGTTCTTCTATTATATGGGGCGATGGCTGTGGTCGAGCGTATTCGGCTGCTGAGGAATGTTGGCAAGGTCGATTCCGTCAACGCGGGAGGGCAGCTCCCGTTCTCCAAGATTACACTGGTATTCGCCGAAAACGGCCGCGGTAAGACAACGCTGGCGGCCGTTCTCCGATCTCTGGGAGACGGGAATCCCGTATACATTACGGAGCGCAAGCGTCTCACCGCAACTCACAATCCGCACATCGTCGTAAGCATTGCGAACGGGGCGTCCTGCGACTCCAAAATGAAGCGTAGTCCGCAACGCTCCCCGAGACAGCGATTTTTTACGACGCATTCGTCGCTCAAAATGTGTGCTCCGGTATCGATATTGAATCTGGTCATCGACAGAACCTGCATGAGCTCATTCTTGGATCGCAAGGCGTGAACTTAAACGCTGCCGTGCAAGCACATGCCGCCAAGATTGAGGAGCATATTCGCGAGCTCCGCGCTCGCGAGGGCGCCATTCCGGCAGCAGCGCGAGGCAGGCTGAGCGTCGACGACTTCTGTGCCCTCAAAGAAATCACCAAATATTGCCGATGCGGTTGCAGAGGCAACCGCGCGCTCTCTGCCGCGCAATCGTCTGATGCTGTGCGACGTCACCACGACTTTCACGAGATTGGCCTGCCGACTTTCGATGTCGACGAAATCAACACTCTCTTGGGCCGAAATCTTCCCGACCTGGAAGCTCACGCCGTTGCACAAGTGTAACGACATTCGGATCAACCCCAAGCATCGGAGTTGCCGCCGGTCCTGCAGAGACCGTCGAAAGGCTTTCGGTGGATCTTTGCTCCTCTAGTCGTATTGCTCGTTCTTTGCGCCGGAGCAGCCTATTTTTTTCGAAACGTTTGTCGAGGCGCCGCTGGCGCACGAAGTCGTGCCTCCCGCGCTTGGCTTGTCACCTGAGGATAGGGACGCGTCCTTTTAGGGATCCAATCAGGGCTGCAGAAGACGGCCGATGAAATTGCCGAGCTCAATCGCAACGTCGATGCGCAGCAAGCCGAGCTAAAGCGGATCCTCGGATCACATCGCAGCCCTGACCCAAAGGATGGAGGAGCTGCAGAATCCGGCGGCTGTTGCTTCTCCTGCTCCTGCTGCTTCTTCGCCACCCCTGTGCACCACATCCAAGCCGGCCAAGAGAAACGTCCGGCCCTCGAACCCGCAAGGTCCGGTTTCTGTCGGAGCCGGCCGCTGACTGCGGAGCCGAGCACGGAACAACGCTGATGACCACAAAATGCCTGCCATATGAGGCTTCGCCTTCCAACCACGTCGAAAATCAACGGTCCACTATCTTGATCGGCAGGCCAAGCCTCTCATTGCGCCGCGTGGTTTCGGAAATCCTCTGTGAGTCGCAAGAAGTTCATGAGCAGGACGTGCCCCTGTGAGGTAAGTATCGACTCGGGATGGAACTGGACCCCATAGGTGGGATAATAGCCGTGCGTGAGGGCCATGATCTCGCCTTCCTCCGAACGCGCTGTCACTATGAGGTTCTGCGCACATGACTCATCAAGCTCGACGATAAGAGAATGGTAGCGTCCGACGTCAAGCGGGGTTGGCAGCGCCTTGAATAACCCTCGGCCGTCATGCGCAACGTATGAGCGCCGACCGTGCATGGGCCGACGCGCACGCGCCACCCGTCCTCCGAAAGCGCTCGCAATACACTGATGTCCAAGGCAGATACCGAGAATTGGTACGCGTCCTGAAAGTTCGCGAACCACTGCTGTCGATATTCCTGCCTCAGTTGGGGTGCAGGGGCCGGGCGATATGACCACCGCGCGCGGGTTGAGACCAATGAGCTCGCTGATGCTGATAGCGTCGTTTCGGATCACTTCCGTTGCTTCACTGAGCTTGTGGAAATAGCGGGCAATGTTGAACACGAAGGAATCGTAATTATCGATGATGACAATCAAAACGCACCAGCTGGTTCAGAACTAAATGCATCAAAGATTCGCTCTGCCTTGGCGAGCGTTTCCTCGTATTCGGCCTCGGGCTCCGACAAGGCCGTTATACCGCTGCCCGCATGAAAGACAGCCAGGCCGCCGTCGATCGTGACAGTGCGGATCGCAATACTCGTGTCCACGTGCCCGTTGAAGCCGATGAAGCCGATCGCCCCACAATAGACCTCTCGCGCTATGCGCTCGATTTCTGTAATAATTTCCATCGACCGCAGCTTTGGCGCTCCCGTAATGGAGCCGCCGGGAAAGCAAGCACGGAGCAGGCTAACGGCGTCTTCGTTTCCGGCAAGTGTCCCCGTAACGATCGACACGAGATGGTGCACCGAGGCATAGGACTCGAGATTGCATAGGGCCGGAACCTCGACCGAATGCGCAGTGCAAACGCGTGACAGATCGTTACGCAAAAGGTCGACAATCATCGTGTTCTCGGCATGATCCTTTTCGGAAGCGAGGAGAACTGCCGCACGGCGGTGGTCTTCCTTGGGATCAGGCGAACGAGCGATCGTGCCCTTGATGGGGCGTGTCTCGACTTGTCGCCCGTCAAGCTTTAGGAATCGTTCCGGCGAACTTGATGCGATGGTCAGCTTTCCCCATCGCAGCAGGGCCGCAAAAGGCGCCGGATTCAATGATCGAAGCTGGCAATAGAAGGCGAGCGGATCAAACGAGGTCGACAGGCGGGTGCTGAAACGCTGCGCAATATTCGTCTGGAACACGTCACCCGCCAGGATCAAGTCGATCACGCGTTGTACCGCCGCAATGTAGCTCTCGCGGCTGAAGTTTGAGTGCCATGCGCCCGCTTTGCTGGAACAACCCTTCTGTGGCGCCTTTGGACCGGCAAGCAATGCTGCAAACTCGTCGGCTCGATGACGCGCTCGTTCGCTCCGTCGCACGCGATTCTGCTCCGGCCATCCGGTTGAGACGATCCAGCATTTGTTATCCCGGTGGTCGAAGCTGATGACCACGTCATAGAAATGCAGGATGGATTGGGGCGAACCCAGACCGGCAATTGCTGGCGCAGACAATCGCTCCAATGTCCTGTTCATGTCGTAGCCAAGGTAGCCTGCCGCTCCTCCCTGGAACGGCGGGAGATCGGGGCGATGCTCTTGCGGGTACTTCGCGAGTAGCGTTCGAAGGACCTTCCATGGATCGGCCTTGAGAGTCAGTCCGTTCCAACTGGCTTGGCCGTTCGCGACCCTGTAGGTGCCGAACGGGTCGCACGTTAGATATGAGTAGCGCCCAAGCAGCTCGTGCCTTGCTGCGCTATCGAGAAACGTGAGATGCGTTCGATGCCCAAGATGTCGCATCGCTGTGACAGGTTCAACCCACTGCAACTCGCGAACGTACATCGGGTTATCGGTCACGGGCGGCTAACGTCGTGGAAGTGCCGTTCCATCTTTCGCCCCACCCGATGAGAATGACGCTTATCTGCGATGGGCCGAAACATGAGGGCCATTGCCAAGTTAACCCGGCGGTGGACGTTTTGCTGCGACAGCACCTGGATCATCCTGCCCTGGAGGCGAAAGGGGTATCTGTTGATACATCGTAGTCGGCCGCGAACCGCATCTCGCGGAGCGGTCGGACCCGTTTAATCGACTCCTGGTAGAGATTGTGCGCTTTGTACGCTGCGAGCTCCGTCTCGTTGTCGAACTCACCATAGACCACGATGTCGATATCGTTGCCGAGCTGATCGGTCTTGCGGTTGCGGGCAACCTCAAGCCGGCGCGCATGTGGTATCGTGGTGAGAAGCGAAAGACCTTCGATGATCTGGTCGATATGCGCTTCGTCCTTGGCGCTGAAGAAGACGATGTGACGAATCATGGCCGTCCGTGGAGATGCCGCTAGGGGGGGCCATAACTATCTGGGAATAGAGCCCGTTGCAACGAGGCTAGTCGCCTGCCGCGTGATCGTCGCTTGCGATCGTAGGCGATCGGCAATGAAGCTTGCCAGATTTGCTCAGGACGCCGGAAGGGCAAGGCGCTCAATGGTTTGAATGTGCCGCGTGAGCAGGTTACAGGCTTGATCGACGTTGCGCGTTCGCAAGGCTTGCAGAATCAGGCGGTGATCTTGATTGGAGCGCGGTCGCCAGCCCACCGATCGCGCCATCGCGAACACCAATCGAGAATTGGCAAGCTGCAATCCATCGAGGCTCGCGAGCAGACGCGGCATTCCGCATGGCGCGACCAAGGCTTGATGAAAGGCGCGGTTGGCCATCTCAAACTCCTCGATCGTCTTTGCATTGTCTCCTTCGATCAAGGCCAGCTCGATCTGAGCCAAATGAGCTGTTGTGAGCCTTGGCCCCGAATGGCGCAATGCCACCACCTCGAGCGCGGCGCGCATTTCGGCGATCTCCTTCACTGAACGGGTATCGAGCGGGGCAACCCGAACACCGCGACGCGGCACAGCGACAACTAGATGTTGTGCCTGCAGCTGCCGAAAGGCCTCGCGCACCGGGACGTGGCTGGAATTGAATTCTCGTGCAACGTGATCCTGACGGAGTGGCGCGCCTGGCTCCAAGGCGCCGCTGATAATGCGCTCAGCGATTGAGTCCGCGATGCGCGCGACCGTCGTCTTGTTGTCAGCCGTGATCATAGATTATCTACCGCAATATCCGGTGCATTTGCGAGGCAGCTCGATTAGCATCTCTTTGAGAGCGATGACTATAGATAATTCACGAGATTATCTACAATTGAGCGGGGTTGGGTTATGGATGCTGCTGCGCAAGTCCAACGGAAGGAAGCAAGCAACGGGGCGCAGGTTCGTAATCATTGGAACGTCGGAGAGGCTAAGGCGCTCTACGACCTTCCTTTCGCCGACCTGATGCTTCAGGCGCAGCGCGTTCATCGCAAGAACTTCGATCCAAACCACGTCGAAACTGCGAGCCTGCTCAGCATCAAGACCGGCGGTTGTCCGGAGGACTGCGGCTACTGCTCGCAAAGCGCCCATTACGAGACTGGCCTGAAAGCGACCCGTCTGATGCGTTGCGCCGATGTGGTTGCGGCCGCGCAGCGCGCGAAGGATGCCGGCGCCACGCGCTTCTGCATGGCCGCGGCCTGGCGCACGCCAAAAGATCGCGATCTTGATTCCGTCTGCGACATGGTCAACGCGGTCAAGGGACTCGGCATGGAAACGTGCGTCACGCTCGGCATGCTGACACCGAAGCAGGCCGCGCGCCTCGCCGAGGCCGGCCTTGACTTCTACAATCACAACGTCGACACCTCGCCCGAGTTTTACAGCAAGATCATCACCACCCGCAGCCTGCAGGACCGCATCGATACGCTGGCGCATGTGCGCGATGCCGGCATCAAGATCTGCTGCGGCGGCATTATCGGCATGGGCGAGCGCGTCGAGGACCGCCTAGGTATGCTCGTGCTGCTCGCTAATCTTCCCAACCATCCCGAAAGCGTGCCGATCAACCTGTGGAACAAGATCGAGGGCGTGCCGGTGGAAGACGCCGCGGAGCCTCCCGATCCGATCGCGCTCGTCCGGCTGCTGGCGACCGCGCGGATAATGATGCCGAGGAGTGTGGTTCGCTTGTCCGCCGGGCGGCAATACATGACCGATGAATTGCAGGCGCTTTGCTTCTTGGCTGGCACAAATTCAATTTTCGTCGGCGACGTGCTCTTGACCACCAAAAACCCTAAAGTTGATCGCGACGCGGATCTGCTGGCCCGGCTCGGCATCACGTCCGGGCTCGCCTGACGGAAGCAGTGCGCGCAATTGCCCCTATATCCAGCCTAGGTGAGAAATGCAGATAACTTTGATGAAGGGCAAAATCCATCGCGCCTCAGTGACCGAAGCTGATCTGCACTATGAAGGCTCGATCTCGATAGATCGTACGCTCCTGGAGGCAGCAGGAATGGTGATCAACGAGCGCGTCGAAATCTACAATGTCGAAACAGGCGCGCGCTTTGCCACCTACGTGATCGAGGCGCCGCCGATGTCTGGCACGATAAGCCTGAACGGTGCGGCCGCCCGACTGGCGATGCCCGGAGACAAGATCATTATCGTTGCATATGCCTCGTTCGACGAGGCCGAAGCAAAGATGTTCAAGCCACGCATTGTGCGCGTGGACCGAGACAATCGCATCCTGGCAAGTTGAATCCAACGGGCCATCCTTCCTTAAACGGCCAACGCATCTTTTGCGTGATTTGATGCGATCCTCGGAGTGATGAATGCGGTCGATCCAAACAGCTAGGCTTAGTCCCTACGTCGCAGCGTTGAATGCCCTGAACGAAGATAAACGGCTGCGCTGCCTCAAGCAGCGTGTGGGGATCGATTTCGCATCGAACGACTATCTGGCGCTCGGGAACGCCTCGTGCATCAAAAAGGCGATGGTCGCCGCACTCGAGGCGGGCACTCCGGTTGGAGCCGGCGGGTCGCGGCTTCTGCGCGGCAATTGCGAGGAGCATGAACGGCTCGAAACGGAAGCGGCTCAGTTCTTTGGCGCGGAGGCCGCGCTTTTCTTTGGAGGCGGCTACATCGCAAATTTTGCGCTCCTGACAACGCTGCCGCAGCGCGGCGATCTGCTCGTTCTCGATTCGCTGGTGCACGCCAGTATTCACGAGGGGGCGCGGGCCGGTCGCGCAGAGCATCGAATTCACGCGCACAATGATCCCCAGTCGGTCGAAGACGCGATTCGCGACTGGCGATACAAAGGTGGGGCGGGCCGCGTCTGGATTGTGGCCGAAAGTCTCTACAGTATGGATGGCGACTTCGCTCCACTCGAAGAGCTGGTAGCAATCGCCGATCGCCAGGACGCGTTTCTGATCGTGGATGAGGCTCATGCCACAGGCGTTTACGGGCATCAGGGACGAGGGCTCACGGCCCCTTATAACAGGCGCGAAAATCTCATCGTCGTTCATACCTGCGGCAAAGCGCTCGGTGCGGCGGGTGCACTTGTTACGGCCTCCGGCATCTTGCGCGATTTCATGGTCAACCGCTGCCGTCCGTTTATTTTTGCAACCGCCCCATCACCATTGATGGCCGTTGCCGTTCGAGAGGCACTCCTCACCTTACAGAAAGAGCCGGAGCGGCAGCAACGGCTGGCCAAACTCGTTGCGTTCGCGCATCGGCAGATCACCTCGCTTGGTTTGCGCACATCATCGACCTCTCAGATCGTACCGTACCTCGTAGGTGACAATGCTCATGCAATGCGACTTGCCTTTGCTCTGCAGGCGCGCGGCTTCGATGTCCGCGGAATTCGGCCGCCAACCGTCCCTGCAGGCACCGCCCGCTTGCGAATCTCGTTGACACTCAATGTTGGGGAAGCGGACGTGCGCGCAATGCTCGATGCGCTGGTTGAGGTGACGAGGGGCTCGTTTTGATGAATAAGCGGATCGTCGTGACTGGTACGGACACCGGGGTCGGCAAAACGGTATTCTCCGCAGGGCTCGCCGGGCTTCTCGGCGCGAATTACTGGAAGCCGGTCCAGGCTGGACTCGAACAAGAGATCGACTCCGAGTGCATCCGCCGCCTCGGTGGCCTCTCGTCCGATCGGATTGTCCCGGAGCTCTATCGACTTCGGACGCCTGCATCGCCCCATTACTCCGCGGAGATCGACGGCGTTCGCATAGATACAGAGACGTTTCGACTGCCGGACAGCGGCGAGCGGCAACTCGTGATCGAGGGCGCCGGCGGACTCATGGTACCGCTGACAGCGCGCACTCTTTACATCGACATCTTCGAGCGCTGGCAGCTTCCCGTCGTGCTTTGCGCAAGGACGGGACTGGGCACAATCAATCACTCCCTGCTCTCCATAGAGGCTCTGCGCAAGCGTCAGATCCGAATCCTCGGAGTTGCGTTCATTGGCGAAAGAAACGCCGAAACTGAAAGCGCGATTTGCGAGATCGGGAGAGTGCGTTGGTTGGGACGGCTCCCGTGGCTTGTTCCCCTCACGGACGATAGGCTGCAGGCCGCTTTTAAAGACTCCTTTGTTGTCAGCGATTTCCTGAACCTATGAAGACAGCCAAGAGGTCGCCGATCTGGCACCCGTTCACGCAGCATGCTCTACAGCGGGACATGACGAAGGTGCTGCGGGGAGAGGGGGCTTATCTCTACACCGAAGATGGCCGACGCCTTATCGATGCAATCTCCTCCTGGTGGGTCGTGACCCACGGCCATTGCCATCCATGCATCGTGAACGCGATCCGAGAACAGGCAGGCAAGCTCAACCAGGTCATCTTCGCCGGATACACTCACGACCCGGCTGAGCAAGTTGCGACGGAACTATTGAAGGTCACCTCCCCCGCGCTCGAACATGTGTTCTTCTCCGATAGCGGGTCAACCAGCGTCGAAGTCGCGCTGAAAATGGCGCTCGGCTACTGGCGCAATACCGGAAGAGAGCGAACTAAAATTGTGGTGATGCAGCACTCGTACCATGGCGACACGATCGGGGCGATGTCGGTAGGTAGCCGAGGCATCTTCAATGCAGCCTACGGGGCGCTGATGTTCGAGGTGACCTCGATTCCGTTCCCGGCAAGAGATTGTGAGCAAAGAGCGCTCGATGCGCTTGAAAACGCCTGTCGAAACGAACATCCCGCAGCCTTTATCGTGGAGCCCCTGATATTGGGTGCCGGTGGAATGCTAATGTATTCTCCCTCGGTGCTAAGAGAGATGAAGCGGATTTGCGAAGTCTTCAACGTCCTGTTCATTGCGGACGAGATCATGACAGGCTGGGGCCGGACGGGTACCTTGTTTGCATGTGAACAGGCCGATGTCACGCCCGATATTGCCTGCTATTCGAAAGGCCTCACGGCTGGCGCGCTGCCGCTCGCCGTCACACTCTGTCGAGCCGATATTTTCGATGCGCATTATTCTGAAGATCGCACGCGTACGTTTTTTCATTCGAGCTCGTATACGGCCAATCCAGTGGCCTGTGCCGCCGCCAAGGCTAATCTGGACCTATGGCAGGATCAGGAATATCGCTGCCGGCTGGCATCCTTGGCGAGCATGCAAGAACAGGCGCTCGCGCCGTTCCGCGCCGATTCACGGTTCGCAAACGTCCGGCGCACAGGAACAGTCACGGCGGTTGAACTCAACACGAGCGATGTCGGCTATCTGGCGGACATCGGTCCGAAGCTTTTGGCTTTCTTCCAAGCGCGGAATCTGCTGTTACGCCCACTCGGCAACACGATCTACGTGATGCCGCCTTACTGCGTTACGGCGGCCGACCTTGATGAAATCTATACTGCCATCCGCGACGCTGCTGACTTGCTGATGTGAGATGCACGAGACTGTGCGATCATTTGCAGTGACAGGATCTTGGAAGGCGAAAGTGTCCCTATTGCGGCCTTTGATAGTGCAACGAGGATGCAGCCCCCAGGGCCCCCAGGCTGATCGTGCTTTAAGCACTTAAGCGCTTCCGATCCAACTGCCGCAGCAATTCTGCGGGCTGGCCATGAAAGGTGCAGCATTTGACACAAATGTCGAGTGAATTGCGTTAATCACGACAGAGGAATCCATTATCTTGAGCAAATTCTCGGCGAGGCTTTCTGCGGAAAGCACTGCTTCGCGAGACAGCCGCACATCAGAGTCAAGGCTCTTGATGGTTGCAAGAACCAGGGAGACGGCCCGCCGGGCGGCGCACCTTTAGTGCGCGCGTGGTGCTGTGCTCAGAGGGCAGTGGGGCTTCCCAAGTAAATGTCTGACAGGAGGCGAGAATGCACATTGGCTTCCGTAATTCCCTCGACCATTCAGCCACATGCTGCGCGATATGCGGCGGAAAGTTTGGGCTGATCCGCCATTACTGCTGGCGAACGGCTCTTTGCTCCAAGAAATGCGTCAACCGCTTCAAGGCTCGACGGGAGGCCGATCAGAAATGGCTCCGATGGCTTCGAGCGGCTTAGGCATGGACTGAGTTGTGCCGGTACGGCCCTGGTCAGAGAATTCGAGTGGCCCTCTAGAGCACGTGGAAATCAAGTGACAGAAACATCGGCAAAAATTATCGACTTCAGGGCCTACAGGGCCAGCAGGCTGGCTCGGTCTGAGCGCCTTCGCGACGACATCTACTCGACGGCGCCTCTCGCTGCGCTTACGGCGGCCTGTCACCTTTGGACGTTCCTGGCCTGCCATCCGTTTGCTTTGCTCGGTGCGCCAGCGCCGAAGCAGGAGTCTCACGACTACCCCTAGGGGGCAGACACGGAGATGTGCCCTAAAGACGAAGTCCCCACTGCGTGCATCTGCAGCTCGGTCCGGTCGAGCCGTCACCGTATGGAGAGGCTGCAATCACCCCGGAAACGCGTGCAGATGGTCGTTCGTCGCGAGCCCCGTTCCTCGGTTGGGGCCGCGGCTGGCATAGCCGCTGAAATTGCACGGGAAGACGAGACATCGGTGGTGAAATCGCGATGAGGAAGGTCTTGGCTCATGGTTGCGCGACCATTGGACCGTTTTTGCGCTGTTCTCGAGTTCTAGGGAACTGGGATCTCCATCCTTCATGCCATTGACAGGTTTCTCCCGCGTTCTCTAGGAAGCGCCGACGGATGTGTGGGGAGCGGATTCAATATGAGCCACAGTTCAGAGCAGCCTCTAGAGCGTGTCACGATTCCGGCACTGCAGCAGTGGAAGGATAAAGGACGGCGTGTCGTGATGACCACCGCCTACGATGCGGTTGCGGCGCGCATCGCCGATCCCATTGTCGATATCATCCTGGTCGGCGACAGCGTTGGAAACGTCTGCCTAGGATTCGACAACACGCTGCCCGTCAGCGTGGCCATGATGAATCATCACCTGGAGGCTGTTGCGCGCACGAGGCCTCATGCCCTGCTTGTGGCCGATATGCCCTTTCTGAGCTTTCATGTCGGTTCTGAGGATACGATTCGCAATGCAGGAGGTTTTCTGCAGCGTGGCGCCGATGCTGTGAAACTCGAGGGTGGTGCCAAACGCATCGAGATGGTACGCGCCTTGGTCGATTGCGAAATTCCTGTGATGGGACATCTCGGTCTGACCCCGCAGAGCGTCAACGTGATGGGTGGTTTCAAGGTGCAGGGGAGGACACCGGATACCGCCTTGCGGCTGCTCGATGACGCGTACCGTCTGCAGGAAGCCGGCTGCTTCGCGCTGGTCCTGGAGGGCATTCCTGCCGAGCTCGCGGCGCGAGCGACCGAATTTCTCACGATACCCACCATCGGGATCGGAGCAGGACCCGATTGCTCGGGCCAAGTGCTCGTGCTCCATGATGTCTTGGGGCTAACCGAAGGCCATCGCCCCAAATTCGTTCGTGCCTATACAAATGGATTCCAGCTGTTCCAGGAGGCGCTGTCGCGCTGGGCTGCCGATATCCGCAAAGGTGCATTCCCGGGCTCAGAGGAGTGCTATCGGCTTCCTGATCAGCTTCGGGATGCCGTCGCCAACTGGGTGCCCTCCAGTTCAACGTCAAGGTAAGAAATGCAAGTCATTACGAAGGTCGCTGAGCTGCGTCGCGCCCTTGCAGACGTTTGCAATGCCGGTAAGCGCATCGGATTCGTTCCGACGATGGGATACTTGCACGACGGCCACCTGGCCCTGATCTCGGCTAGCCGGGGACACTGCGACGTCACTGTCGTTAGCATCTTCGTCAACCCCACTCAGTTCGGCCCAAATGAGGATCTCAGCAGGTACCCTCGCGACTTCGCGCGCGATGAAGCGTTGTGCCGCAGCGCCGGGGTGTCCATCATCTTCGCGCCAAGTGCAGAGGAGATCTATCCGGCTCAATTTGAGAGCTTTGTCGAGCCGGGCGAACTCGCAAAGCCGCTCTGCGGAGCTTTCAGGCCTGGACATTTTCGTGGTGTAGCGACTGTCGTCTGCAAGCTATTCAACATGGTGAAGCCGGACGTCGCGTACTTTGGACAGAAGGATTTTCAGCAATGCGCTGTGATACGCCGCGTGACGGTTGATCTGAATCTTCCGATCGAAATTGTCACTGTGCCAACTGTGCGGGAGCCAGATGGGCTGGCAATGAGCAGTCGCAACCGTTATCTCAGCCCGGAAGAACGTGGTCGGAGCCTTGCGATCAGCCGTGGCTTGTTCGCCGCAGCGCATGACTTTGCCTCAGGGGAGCGCGATGCCGCAACGCTGATTGCGCTTGCAAGAAGGCATTTGGAAAGAGTCGATCGACTGCAGTACCTTGAGCTTGTCGACACTGGGACCCTAAGGATTGCCGAGAGCCCTCTGCGCTATCCGGCGGTCCTCTGTGTCGCAGCGTACGTCGGCTCCACTCGGTTGATCGACAACGTAGTCCTGTCCTGATCGCCATCGCAGCCAGATCCGCAAGTGATTGCGCTCAGAAACAGTCGAACCGGATGGGTCGGCCCTGAAATCCTCAACATCCTGGAAGAACTCTCGAAGGCGATCCGCAACTGCCCTTTGCGTGCTGAACAACTACCCCACCGCTCGAGCTCATGATGTCGGTTGGAGATTGGCTCTGCCGCTGACGGGTGGAGCGAGGCGGGGCTGCTCCCACGCTGCCGAGAGCAGCCAAGTGCGAGTTCGCTTTCTGTATTATGACTTCGGCGGCTCGCTCAGACACTCCGGGACGGTCGGACCGCTTTCCGCGCGTATTACGACGTCGCGCAAGGCAATTTCAGAAAGTCGTACAACCAGCTGTTTGAGGCGCGCAATCTCCTGCTTGCAGCGCTCCAGCTCGTGCTGTCCGTCTGCCATCACAGATGGTGTGCGACGACAGCTGTTGCCGGGATGATTCATGTAGCTCCCTTTCCGATTCGACAAACACAGCAGATAATCTGAACAGCCCAGTCGCTTCTCTTCCCTAAACGAGGCACCTCGGCGTCAGATCGGAGCGTTTCACACGCAGCCCGCCGTAGGCTGGTTGCGGCTTACTCCCCGCAAAGGGCTTGCGCCCAGCTCGCGCATGCGACGGCGCCTTTCAGCGACGCCATCTCGCTCGCCGCTATGCTCAGTTGCAGTAATGGCCGCCAACAATGTGGCCGCGGAGTATGCCGCCTCCGGCTGCATGTGATTTGCTCTGGGTGGAGACTGTAACAAAATGGCAATATCGATTAATGCAACGAGCCGCGCTCTCGCGCTCGAATCCTGCATTACGGCAGCGCCCCCGATGAATTTTCACGCGACGTTCGTGTATCCGTGCTGGGGTCCTTCAGCTACACCGGGCTTATATATCCAAAAGGCAAGTCGCTGCCGATATCATCCGCCTGCAAGCGGGCAATTGTCATAGGAGAGTCGCTCAAGATCGTGTGCTGCCAATCCGTGCGATTATGGATCAATATCCACACGCCCATGACCATTTCGCGATCGCGCAGACGATCTCGTCAGGCTGCATAAAGCTGAAGTTCCCTGAAGAGCGGCCAGAGGCGACTCAAGGGGGCACTGAGCGCGGGCGCCCGATCCTGGCCCGATTTCGTCGCCAGACGTGGGGCGGGCGCTGTTTTTTGGTCAAAAGATATGCTTCACCGCAACAATTGATCGCGAAATCCTCCCACGGTCCAGGATGCCAAGCGCTCAGGTTTGGAGACGATAGGTGCCGTCTCATGAAACGACATCGGAGCAGGGCAGAGCATTGGCCTGCCGCAGCCGCCCAGTCAGTCCGGCGCGCAATAGATCGCCGAGCATGCCGTACAAAATCGCAGAGCATGATCGCGGGGCGCTCACATTGGCCTCTGAGCTCTAGCAAGCTTGTCTGTTAAGCTGAGGAGGCCGACGAGAAGACAAAAGCAGGCCGATCAAGCGAGCTGCCGCAATGGATCAGCGATCGAGTTGCGGTCTAGCAAATGCTCACTATCTTCCTCGATGGCATGAGGGAGATCTCCCAATGCTGGACGGTGTCACGACCGCGCTTCTGCGCAAGATCCTGGATGAGGTTTGCGAAAGCGTCTCACCATATGACGCTGGCGTCCGCACCTACGTTGCCTCCACAATCCTGGAGGCCACCACCAGAGGTGAGACGCGCCCCGATCTGCTTAAACAGATCGGTCAGGAAGCTCTTTCCAGAGCACCAACGATGTGGCGATAGATCTAGGACATGGCTTGTCATTGAGGTGAATTTCCAAGTCACAGTGCTGAAGATCCTGGCCTGCTATCCAGGTTCGCGCGCGCGTCGCGTCGCCTGCGGCAAAGTGATCCGGCTAGCTCGCAGAGGTGTATCGTGGTCGCAAATCGATGGCGGCCTAACGTCTCCAAAGACGCGGCAGTCTCCGATATGAGTCGGTTGGCGCGTTGTGCGCTGCGAGGCCGATCGTTGAAACGAGAGAGCTCGCACAACAGGCAGCGCATCCAAGCCTTGGCGCACGCACCCTCGCGCGTCACGATGCCGGTGAGGCGTCGCGCTAGTAGCCTTTATCCGGAAGTAAGGGCGAACTCAGTGTTCGACGCCGGAGCGCCATCGAGCCGGTGCGCCATTGCTGTTTACTCCTCTGCGAGCGCCGCAAGTGCCCTTTCGATCACTGTGATGTCTTGACTGACCTGAGCGATCGCTGGTTTCGAATCAACTCCGGTAACGCAGTTCAACTGCTGCAGTAGCTCCCGACGATGCGCCAGAAGGTTCTCCAGCGCGCCGCGGTTGTTTAGTTTCACATAGCCGTCGACAATCAATTCAATCGAAAGAGACATCGAAACTCTCAAACAAAGCTGTTCTCAACGAAGATGCGTATAGCACATCGGGGAACGATGTTCAGCTCGTCGGGAGAGAAACTGACGGGCGAGCTTGTTAGCGACAAGCGTCCGGCGCCGGGGGCGTGACCGCCTATTCCTTGCGCCTTAGAAGCGTCCAGCTTTGTTTGAGCGACTAGCCGAGCAGAAAGACAGTGTATGGCGCGCCAAAAACGCTGCGGATCGTCGCGATGGAAATGCTGGCTAGGGGAAGGAATGATACCAGCATGGTCTCCGTCTGCCGAACGGTATCCGAGATGCGATGGCAGGCGGCGCGTTGATCAACGACATGCTTGCCTGAATATCTCTTCGTAGAGATTGCGACGACCTCAGGAGCGTCCAGGATGCTCGATGAATATTTGGCCCGCATTCGTGCTTACCGTACCAACATCCACCGCTATTCTCGCCTGCTGAAGTCGAACCTGTCGGATGTCGAACGTCAGTTCATTGAAAGGCGCCTCACCGAAGAGCAGACCGCCCTCGAGTCTGTTTCGGCCGAGACCTTCCCGCTCGCGTTTAGCCTTCCGAAGGGGACGGACATGTCGGCAAGCTAGGCGCGGAGCCGCGAACGACACGCGCATTCGGGACGACGCGATTTCTCGCCGGCGGCATCATCATGAGATCGCGACCCGGCAAATAATCGATGATATCCGCCCGCTGCTGGCTGAGCCCCAGGACCTGATCTGCTGACCTGCACGTGAGTTCGTCGGCTCGGGTATCAGGTGCTCAATCATTTGCCCATAGCGGATTAGAAAGCAGCACTGTTCGACCGATTCTCGCTCCGGTCCTGTTTGTATTCGGCCATATCTCGGCAGTTTGTTAGATTGGCTACACGCCCAGCCAAATCGTTCTCACTCGTAGCCAGCTGAGACAGCCACAACTTCATCTTTCATCGGCCTGCGACCACGGCATGAGATTTGCTCTGTTGGCTGAGACGCTGCGGAACCCTATTCGCGGCGAGAGGCACAGCAAGGAAGGAAACGACTTGCCAAATCTGCGATTGGAGACAGTTTACGTCGTCGGCAATATCTCCAGCAGCATTCTGGGGAATACAAAGGTAAGCGGCGGCACCACGCGAAAGGTGAAGCATCAAGTTGGTACGCGCCGATCGGGCTCGGCGGCGAAATATCCTCGCGCCGATATTTTCACTGGTCGCCGTCGGACAAATGGCAGGCCTTTTGCGTGTAGTCGATCCCATGCGACTGCTGCACGGGCTCTCCGCGACCGACGGTTGGTTGTTTCGACAGACCGCAGTCGGCCGCGCGACAGGGAGGTCGCAGTTCCGGGCCAGAACAATGGCCTCCAGCTTTTAGATCAATCACTTCAACCTGTACCGGGCAATCGAACACCATGATTGTGCGTAGCCTGCGCGACGTCGAAGCAACCGATCACTTCGTCGATTGGGGCAATGGTACTAGCCATCGCCTTCTGACGGATAAGGACGGCATGGGGTTTAGCATCTGCCACACCGTGGTGCGCGCTAACACCGTTTCGCTTCTGCAATACCGGAATCATCTCGAAGCCTGCTACTGCATCGGCGGAGAGGGCGAGGTCGAGGACATGGACGGCAATGTCTTTCCCATTCGCAAAGGTGACATGTATGTGCTTGACAAGCATGACAAGCATTTCCTGCGCGGGGGACGGGACAACGACATGATCCTCGTGAGCATCTTCAACCCGCCCCTCACCGGGACCGAGCGCCACAAGCTGGGCGACCCGGCAGGCTCCACATATTGAGCGATGCGAAGAAGCGCCAATCCAATATGAACTGCCGCTAATTGCGAGAAACATTTACTCGAGCGATCCAGCACTGCCTCGTACCGCACGCGCGGACCTTTTACGAAAGGCGCACGCGATGCGGTTAGGCTGAGCTGACAAAGTACTTTGGCATTCCAGGTCCATTTTCCCTTGTCCGGAATACCGGGCGGGCGGGGGCTTGTGCCGATTGATACCGCGCTCAGTTGTACGATGTCTGGCGACGCTGTTGGACGGCTGACACAGCAGTGCTGTGGCTATCGCACTGATTGCACTCGATTTCACCTTTGGCACGATACATGCGTAATCGTCTAAAGGGCGCCATAGAGGAGAAATCGTTCGATGAGGACGCTTGCCAGAAACTCTGACGCGGTTGAGTGGCTGCGGCGATACTGCTGACACCATATTATTTGGTGATGCGGAAGGTTGGCAGGAAGATTGAGTGATCTGCTTCGGCGAAGGGTTTCGTCACATCAATGCGGACCAGCCAAGACCCGATAACAGATCCGAACCGATGTGAGCGATTTGCGTGAATCAAGAAAGTCGCCTTCCGATCTTGAGCGATGAGCAGGAGCAGAGCATATCTGCCGCGCATGAACGGCTGGCGCGTGGGGAGGAGTTTTGGCGACGGCGGCTCGAGCAGTTTAGCAGATTGCATCCTCCTTTCGTCTCATCGTCCGTGGCTGCGGCGCCTTCCCGATGGCAGTCGAGTTCATGGTTTAGCCCAGGCGGTTTGGCTAAGCTTTCCCTACAAGATCGCTCGGAATATTTGGTAGCGGCTTGGCTGATCTATCTCGCTCGGATCACGGGGCAAAAAGAGCTTCAACTGGGATGGAAGCCCGCATGGGACCGATTGCAAACTGGCTCCAAACTCTTAATGGCCTCCGTCGTGCCGATGGATGTTTGCATTGAGCTTGCTCTCGATTTTGAAGAAGTGCGCAAAACCGTAGCGGCCGAAGTCGCTCAGCTGAGGGCGCACGCTAGCTTTACCCGAGATCTTATCGCGCGCTGCCCGACATTGCGAGGAGTGGAGGCGCTACGGGCGCGCCAGCCTTGGCCGATTGGTATTGCAATCACGACAGAGAGCTGTGCCGTCGCTGACGATCTGACGACGAACCACATAGCTTGCCATGCCTTGTGCGGCGATTTGCTGACCTTTGAGGTTCGCGCTCTGGATGGGAGCTTCCGCTGGCATTTTGACGCCGCTCGATTAGCGTCCAAGCAGATCGACCGCATGACGCAGCATTTGCAAACTTTGTTACGCAGCGTGATGGCCGATGCTGGGCAGCCTGTCGGCCGAATAGACATTCTGGCCGCCGACGAACGCGCGTATCTACTTGAGCATTTGAATCGGACGACGGCGCCTTATCCGTTTGAGCGATGTATCCATGAGCTGTTCGAGGCGCAGGTGCAAAAGGCACCGGAAGCGGTGGCGGTGGTCTATGAGAAAGAGAGACTGAGCTATGGCGAGCTCAATGCGCGGGCCAACCGGCTGGCGCATCATTTGATCGAGCTCGGGGTCAAGCCGGACCAGCCGGTGGCGATCTGCCTCGAACGCAGCCTGGCGATGGTGGTTGGTCTCTTGGCGATCCTGAAAGCGGGTGGCGCGTATCTGCCGCTAGATCCGGCTTATCCGTCGGCGCGGCTGCGGCAGATTGTTGGCGATGCAGACCCGAAACTGCTGCTTTGCGATGCCGGCGGTCTAACGGCATTGGGTGCGGAGGCCGTGGCCGGTGCGACTGTGGTCGATCTGGAGACGGCGACCCCGGCCTGGGCCGAGCGGCCGGCTTCGAACCCGGACCCGAGCACGCTTGGCCTCACATCACGCCATCTCGCCTATGTCATCTATACCTCCGGCTCAACCGGAATCCCAAAGGGCGTGGAAATGTCCCACGGCGCGCTTGTGAATTCGCTTGCGGGGATTGGCACGTCAAAACTGCGCACACTTCAATTCGCGACCCTGAACTTCGATGTGTCCTGCCAGGAATTGTTCATCTGTTGGAAGGACGGCGGAGTGCTTGTGCTCGTGCGGGAAGAGACCCGGAGGCGCTTCTCCGACCTGCTGGAATTTGTAGAGCGGGAAGCGATCGAGCGGCTTTTCCTCCCGTTCGTGGCATTGAATCATTTTGCGGAAGTCTGGAGCACGCAGCGCGTGCAGCTGCCCTCCTTAAGAGAGCTTTATACTGCCGGCGAGCGATTGCAGGCCACTCCACTGCTCAGGGCGTTCTTCGAAGCACATCCGAACGCGAGATTGATCAATCAATATGGGTCCACGGAAATCAGCGTCATTTCCGAGCACCACCTTGCAGCTGATCCGTCATGTTGGCCCCAGATGCCTCACGTCGGGCGTCCAATCGCCAACACTCGGGTGTACTTGCTGGATGGCTATGGCGCGCCCGTGCCGTTCGGCGCGGTCGGCGAGCTTTACATTGGCGGGGCGGGGGTGGCACGGGGCTACCTCAACCGCCCTGAGCTGACCGCCGAACGCTTCATCGCCAGTCCCTTTGTCGAGGGCGATCGGCTGTACCGGACCGGCGACCTTGCACGTTATCTACCGGACGGCAATCTTGAGTTCCTGGGCCGCAACGACGATCAGGTGAAGATCCGCGGCTACCGCATCGAGCCGGGCGAGATCGTCGCGCGGCTTTGCGAGCACCCCCCCCCCCCCCCCCCCCCCCCCCCCCCCCCCCCCCCCCCCCCCCCCCCCCCCCCCCCCCCCCCCCCCCCCCCCCCCCCCCCCCCCCCCCCCCCCCCCCCCCCCCCCCCCCCCCCCCCCCCCCCCCCCCCCCCCAACGGCGCCGGCGACAAGCATCTGATCGCCTATGTGGTCTGCGCGCCCGAGGCCGGCGCGGACGAGGGCGATGGAGGCGGGGTTGCGGGCACCTTGCGGGCGCACTTAAGTGCGCGACTGCCGGACTACATGGTGCCGAGTGCGTTCGTGCAGCTGGCGGCGCTTCCGCTCACGGTGAACGGCAAGCTCGATCGGAATGCGCTGCCGTCGCCGTCCGATCAGG
>NZ_LFKY01000001.1:1720-368034 GCF_028128965.1 Bradyrhizobium sp. CCBAU 25338 | reverse complement strand
CCAAGGCCTTCGCCGCTTCCAAGACCACCGCGATCCAATCAGCGAATTATTGAACATCGACAGCAATGACGGCCAGGTTGATAACGGGCAACGCTGCGCGCCGCTACTCCGCCGACAGCCGCACCATCTGACGGCCGCCGTTCATTTCCTTGAGGCGGTTGACGAAGTTTTCCGGGCGTTGCCAGCGGTTGGGGACCTGCAATCCCATGAATTCGGCGATATCGCCGATGAAGCCGGTGCAGTTGGCAGTCTCGGCGTTCCACACCGGCGAGTTCGCCTGCAATTTCTTGATGTAGGCGAATACGCGCTTGGCGTCCGCTTCGTTCAGATAGACGCGATAGCTCGCGGTCAGATATTCCGGATCGAGATCGCCGTAGCTCGCGCCGGTCTCGGACGGCACAAAGGTGATGTGACCGAGCACGTAAGCAAGCGTGTCGCCGGCCGGTGTGAGCCCTGCGACCTCCACGGCGCGCTCGCTGGTCTTGCCGTACCAGACGAAGGCATGGCCCCAGCTCGCGGCGGTACGCGCGCGGAAGTCGACGTAGTAGGGGCCTTTCTCCGCGCGCGCGACGGAGCGCCGCGTCGATTGCGGCTGAGGTCGCGAGGCGGTGTCGGTCGTGGCAAGCGCGTTCGCGTCGGCAACGCGCTTGTTTGCCTGATGGGCCGAGGCCGAGGGCGTCGTGCACGAGAGCATGGCCGCAAGAGCGAAGCCCGCGAGGATGCAGGATCCCGATCGATCAGCTTTGTTCGTCACGCGACACCCCTCGACTGTCGGCTGCTACGCAGATCTGCGCGTATTCCGCTGCGCGTCAGTAGCGCGCTGCGACCGGGCCGGGCGCCTTGCCGATCGGGGCTTTTCCAACCGGGCTCTTTCCAATCGGCATCTTGCCAATCGGCGCCTGTTCGGCCGGATAGGCCGGCACGGGCTGCCGGCGCGGCAGATCCGCAGCGTTCGCAGCCGTCGCCAGAGCAAGCGTAGCACCGAGAGCAAATACAATCTTCTTCACAGTCATATACCCCTGAAGGTTTGGTCCAAACACGGCAGCGCCGTGCCCCCAGACACGCCTCACAGAAGGGCGGCCGAATGCGTCCAAGTTGCGGCGGACGCTGGACATGTTGGCGGCATATGTCAGGCGCGCGCAGATGTGATGTGTCCGAATGCTTCGGAGATGCAGACGCGCCTCGGGCTATCGTTTCCCGGAGACGTTCGAGCGTATCTTGTCGGCGAACCAAACCACGAAGATCGCAACGAACGAGAGAGCGAAGTAAAGGGCCGTCCACAAAAGTGCATTGCCGGCATTCGTCATGGCGTCCTCCGTTGCATCAGAAATTGACTTCTTTTGCGAAAGGATAGCAGTGGCGGCGACGGCCGATTTGCGCCGGATCAATTTTGCTGCGGTGCGGGGGCAATTTGCCGGCGAGCCTTTAATTGCGCACTCAGCTTTGCGTCGTCTCGGAATGACGGAGAAAGTGGTTACAGCCGAAACTCGTTGGTCAGCTCGCCGATGCCGTCGATCGCGACGGTGACCGTGTTCACCGGCTCCTTCATCACGCCGACGCCGACGGAAGTGCCGACGGCGATGAGGTCGCCGGGCAGCAGGGTCATGTCATGGGAGATCCTGCTGACCAGCTCCTGCGCGCTGAAGATCATGTCCGAGATCGGATAGTTCTGCCGCTCCGCGCCATTGAGGATGGTGCGGACCACGAGCCTGGCCGGATCGAGGCCGGTCGCGATGACAGGGCCGAACGGGCCGTAATCGTCGATGCCCTTGGCGCGGGCCCATTGCGGGAAGGTGGGGTCGCGCGTCAGGATGTCGTTGGCGGTGATGTCGTTGACGCAGGTGTAGCCGAAGATGAAGCTGTCCGCTTCTGCCGGCGACACGCGCGCGCAGGCCTTGCCGATGACGATGCCGAGCTCGCCCTCATAGGTCGTCTTGCCGTCGTAGGAGGAGGGGCGGCGGATCACCGCACCGGGGGCGGCGATGCTGGTGGTGGCCTTCAGCAGATAGAGCGGCTCCGGCGGCTCGGGCTGGTTGAGCTTTGCCGCGAGCGCGTGGAAATTGTTCCAGAGCGCGACGATCTTGCTGGGCGCGCAGGGCGCGAGCAGCTCGACCTCCGACAGCGTCAGCGTCTTGCCGGTAGCGGTGTTGCGGCCGAACATCTCGCCCTCATGCACGCTGATGCCAGATGGGCTCAGCGTGCCGAAGCCGGTCGCACCATTGCTCCGGAAGCGGAGCCACTTCTTCATCTCGCTCGCCATCATGCCACAGCCAGTGCGCGCGGATCCGATGCCGTCGAGACCGCGTCATAGAGGCCGGCGATGCGGGCGCGCTGGGTCACCATCGCCAGCACCGAGTCGAGCGCGGGCGTTGCGATGCCGGTGAGACGGCCCATCTCCTGCACCACTGTCACGAGCGGGTCGATCTCCATGGGCCGGCCGCGCTCGAGATCCTGGAGCATCGAGGTCTTGTGCGCGCCGACCTTGCGGGCGCCCTCGATGCGGCGCTCCACGTCGACGCGGAATTTGACGCCGAAGTTCTCAGCGATGGCTTGCGTCTCCACCATGATCGCGCGGGACAGTGCGCGCGTCGCCGGATCGGTGCAGATCACGTCGAGCGTGGCGTGGGTCAGCGCGCTGATCGGGTTGAAGCAGACATTGCCCCACAGCTTCAGCCAGATCTCGTCCCGGATGCGGTCGAGCACCGGCGCCTTCAGCCCGGCGGCGACGAACAGGCCGGCGAGACGCTGCACGTCATCAGTGATCTCGCCGGAGGGCTCGCCGAGCGGAAAGTTGTTGCCGTAGACGTGGCGGATCACGCCGGGCGCTTCGATCTCGGTGGCGGGATAGACGATGCAGCCGATGGCGCGCTCGGCGCCGATTTCGCGCCACTGCCGCCCGCCGGGGTCGATGCTCTCCAGCGTCGAGTTCTCGTATTGCCCGCCGTGCTTGTAGAAGTACCAATAGGGGATGCCGTTGACGGCCGTGACGATGCGGGTGTGAGGCCCGAGCAGCGGCTGCATCTTCTCGATCACGCCGGTGATCGAATGCGCCTTCAGCGTAATGATGATGAAATCCTGCACGCCGAGCTCGGCGGGATCGTCGGTGCAGCGCGGATGCACGGTGTGCTGCTCCTCGCCCGCGAGCAGCGTCAGGCCGCGATCGCGCATCGCGGCAAGGTGTGCGCCGCGCGCGACCAGGCTGACATCGGCGCCCGCGCGCGCGAGCTGAACCCCGAGATATCCGCCGATTGCGCCGGCGCCGTAGATGCAGATCTTCATTAAATCCTCGCGGGACCAAGATTGGCAGTCAGTTGGATCGATCAGGCAACAGGCTCTCTGCACCTCTCCCGCTTGCGGGAGAGGTCGGCGCGTTCGGAGAGCGCGGCGGGCGAAGACTCCATCCTCTTGGGGAGTCTCCCCAGCGGGGGCAGCCGTCTCCCCAACCCTCTCCCGCAAGCGGGAGAGGGGGCGCAGCTCTTCCGTGGCTGGACGTGAGGCGTCGCTTTAGGCTGCGGCTTGCGGCGTGCCGTTGAGGGCCTCGTCGACGGCCGCGGCGATGTCGCGCATGCTGATGACGGAGATGAGGCTGTAATCGTCGATCACGGGCAGATGGCGGATGTGATGACGGTTCATCAGATGGCGGACGTGCTCGATCGGATCAGAGGTGGTGCAGGACACGAGCTGCTGCACCGAGACGAGCTGCGAGACCTTGACATTGACGGCGTTCGCGCCGTGTTCGGCGACGGCGCGCACCACGTCGCGCTCGGTGAACATGCCGACCGCGGTGTTGCCCTCGGAGCGGACCACGTCCTTCACCACCAGAGCACTGATGTTGTTGGCGCGCATCAGCTTGGCCGCGATACCCACCGTTTCGTTCATACGCACCGTGACAACGCGCGGCGTCTTCTTGCGCAGAATGTCTCCGACCAGCATTGCAACCTCCCTGGGTGAGTGACGGGAGAAGTGTGGTATACATAATGCCAATCGTCAAGCGCTGGATTTGGCTGATCCGAAAAATCTTGCGACAGCCATACTGACGTTTGTCCTCAGCCAAAGAGGCCAAAAAGAAAGGGGCGCATCGCTGCGCCCCTTCTCAAGCATGTAATCCGGGTGGTGCTTACGCCGTCTCGGTTTTGGCAGTGCCGGTGGCGGCTTGGGTGCTCTCGGCTTCCTTGCCGAGGATGAAGGAGCGGCGCAGCGGCTTGATCACGAACAGCGCCATCAGCGCCGCCATTGCGTTCAGCGCCACCGCGACCACGAACACGGCCTTCCAGCCATAGGCGGTGGAGATCACGCTTGCGAGCGGGACGAGCAGCGAGGCCGTGCCCTTCGCGGTGTAGAGCATGCCGTTGTTGGTGGTCGCGAACTTCGCACCGAAGGTGTCGCCGCAGGTCGCGGGGAACAGCGAGTAGATCTCGCCGAACACGCCGAAATAGACCGCGGTCGCGAGCACGAAGACGGTCGGCAGGTGGCCATAGGCCGACAGCGTCAGCAGCATCAAAGCAGCGGTGCCGAAGGCGATGAACATGGTTGGCTCGCGGCCGATGGTGTCGGAGACCCAGCCGAAGAACGGACGCCCGAAACCGTCGAAGATGCGGTCGAGCGAGATTGCGAACGTCAAGGCTGCCATCTGGAAGCCGGCGAGCGTCACCGGCGTGTTGGCGATCCCAAAGTCGTGCGCGATCGGGGCGATCTGCGCCGCAGTCATCAGGCCGCCCGAAGCGACCATGACGAAAACGAGATACATCACCCAGAAAACAGGGGTGCGCAGCACCTGCGGCGGGGTGAAGTCGATCTTGGTCTGCGGCAGATTGAGCTGCTTCTTTTTCGGCGGAATCGAGATCCGCGGTGGCTGGAGGAAGAAGGCGAGCACGAACACGACGAGGCCCTGGCCTATGCCGAAGGTGAGGAATGCGTGCTGGTAGCCGCTCGAGACGATCATGCTCGCGATCGGCACGATCGTGAGCGCGGCACCCGCGCCGAAGCCGGCGGCCGTCGCACCTGCCGCGAGACCGCGACGGTCGGGAAACCATTTCAGCGCGTTGCCGACGCAGGTGCCGTACACTGCGCCCGCGCCCAGGCCGCCGATGATCGCGGCCGCGTAGAGCAGGGTGAGGCTCTCGGCGTAGGAGTTGAGAATCCAGGACAGCGCGATCATCGCGCCGCCGAACATGACGACGATGCGCGGGCCGTATTTGTCGACGAACCAGGCCTCGACCGGCACCAGCCAGGTCTCGGTGACCACGAAGATGGTGAAAGCGAGCTGGATCGCGGCGCGCCCCCAATGATGGGCGGCGTCGATCGGATCGACGAACAGCGTCCAGCCATATTGCAGATTGGCGATCATGGCCATGCAGACGATGCCCATGCCGAGCTGGAGCCAACGGAAGCCGGTGCGAAGCGGCGCGGCGGTGACGGCGCCATCCGGGCTGGAAATCATCAGAACCTCCCAACGCGCCTGTCTGTCGTACATCAGCTTGCCAAGGTGACCTGATGTCGCAAATATTGTGTCTTATCGTCGCAGGCGTCGTCCGGAGATTGGTATACGATATTCCAGATTGCAAGTCCTATCTCGGCTCCGCGTTCACAAAATGCGGCGGGTTCCGAGGTCCGAGAATCGCGGCGGTCTTCCCGCGCCAAACGAAAACGCCCGGCCGTGAGGCCGGGCGTCGTGCTCGCGTGAACTGTGGTGAAGCGGTCAGATGGTCGATTTCGCGACTACGATCTTGCGCCAGGGTTTCAGCACCGCGATCGCCAGCAGCGAAGCCAGGATGTTGGCGCCGGCCGCGATGATGAACACGCTGTCCCAGGTGCCCGACGATTGCTGCATGTAGTTGGCGATCGGCACCAGCAGCGCGGCGGTGCCCTTCGCGGTGTAGAGCAGGCCGGCATTGGTGGTCGCGAACTTGGCGCCGAACGTGTCGGTGCAGGTCGAGGGGAACAGCGAGTAGATCTCACCCCAGGCGAAGAACACGAAGCCCGAGAGCAGCACGAACCAGATCGGATCCTGGCCCCAGAGGTAGAGCATCCAGATGCCGAACCCTTCCATGCCGAAGGCGATGAACATCGTGTTCTCGCGGCCGATCATGTCGGAGATCCAGCCGAAGAACGGCCGCGTCAGGCCGTTGAGCACGCGGTCGATCGTGGCCGCGAAGGTCACCGCCGTCATCGTCACCGCCATCAGCGTGACCGGCACGTTGTCGACCTTCCAGTCGGCTGCGATCGGCTTCAGGTTTGCGGTCACCATCAATCCGCCGGCGCCGACGATCACGAACATGAAGTACATCAGCCAGAAGATCGGCTGACGCAGCACCTCGGTCGGCTGATAGTTGCGCCGGGTCTGCAGCAGATTGGCATTCGCCACCACGTTCGGCACCTGGCCCGCTTTCGGCGCGAGCAGGAAGAAGGCGAGGATGCAGATGATGATGCCTTGCCCGAGGCCGAAATAGAGGAAGGTGGTCTGGAAGCCGCTGTCCTTGATCATGGCCTGGATCGGCGCGACGGTCAGAGCAGAGCCCGCACCGAATCCCGCGGCGGTGATGCCGGCGGCAAGACCGCGCTTGTCCGGAAACCATTTCAGCGCATTGCCGACGCAGGTGCCGTAGACGCCGCCGGCGCCGATGCCTGCGATGATCATGCCGAGATAGTAGCCGTTGAGCGAGGTGGCCTGCGCGTTGATCGCCCAACCGATGGCGCAGAGCACGCCGCCGACCAGCACGACGATGCGCGGGCCGTATTTGTCGACGAACCATCCTTCGATCGGCACCAGCCAGGTCTCGAACAAGACGAAAAGGGTGAAGGCCCACTGGATCGACGCGCGATCCCAGCCGAACGTCTTCTGGATGTCGGGGACGAAGAACGTCCAGCCATATTGGTAATTGGCGATCATCACCATCGCCATCACACCGATCGCCAACTGCGCCCAGCGATACGCATCGCTTACGCGTGCGGCACTGGGGGCCGCTGCCGACTGCACCATGTCCGTCATTAAAAACCCTCCCAAATGCGCCGATCATTTTTATGCATGCGCTGCCCGCATCCTGGTATTCATTATGCCAAGATTCAAGCGGAGGACGGGAGGTGCGGCGAAATAACGCGGGCCTACTCACATGCGCAATCAATGCAGGATTGTAAAGCCCCAATCGCTGCCGGCATGCCGGCGGAAATGGCGGCTGATCCTAATCAAACGATTGATTCAGCATTGACTTTCGCGTCGTCGCGACACCGCAAGGCGCTGTTGAAAAGCCCGCGCGTTTGAGGGATTTTCCACGTGTGCGCGGGGCGCGCCCGCCGACGCGTAGTCGGTCGGTGACCGCGCAACTACTGGAATTCTATATTCCAGAAGTCCGACCTGCGGCAATTTGGCGTCGGCGGGGCTGATGGCGCAGGTCGCACCTCACGCCATCGACGTGCGTAGCCGGCTATAGCCTTCCTGGATCGCGGACCAGAACAAGGCGACCAGACCGAGCGCCATGATCGTGCTGACGAGGCCGTTGGAGAAGAACACCCCGAGCGATCCCTGCGATCCCAGCAGCGATTGGCGGAAGGCTTCCTCCGCCTTGTCGCCGAGCACGATGGCGAGCACCAGCGGGGCGAGCGGGTAGTTGCACTTTTTCAGGAGATAGCCGAGCACGCCGAACACCAGCATCAGCATCACGTCGAAGGTGCTGTTGTGCACCGAATAGGCGCCGATCGCGCAGAGCACCAGGATGAGCGGCGCGATGATGCCGAAGGGCACGCGAAGGATCGCGGCGAAGATCGGCACGCAGGTGAGCACGACGATGAGGCCAGCGAGATTGCCGAGATACATCGACGCGATCAGGCCCCAGACGAATTCCTTCTGCTCGACGAACAGCATGGGGCCGGGCTGCAGGCCCCAGATCAACAATCCGCCGAGCAGGACGGCGGCGGTGGGCGAGCCGGGCACCCCGAGCGAGAGCATCGGCAGCAGCGCGGCGGTGCCGGCGGCATGCGCCGCCGTCTCCGGCGCGATCACGCCTTCGATCTCGCCCTTGCCGAAATTGTTGCCGCGTCGCGACAGGCGCTTGGCGATGCCGTAGCTCATGAAGGAGGCCGGCGTTGCGCCGGCGGGCGTGACGCCCATCCAGCAGCCGATCAGGCAGGAGCGCAGCGAGGTCATCCAATAGGCGGGCAATTCCCGCCAGGTCTGCAGCACCACCCGAAGGTTGATGGTGGCGTTGCCGCCGCGGAACGCCAGCCCTTCCTCCATGGTCAGCAGGATCTCGCCGATGCCGAACAGGCCGATCACGGCGATCAGGAAGTCGAATCCGTTGAGCAGCTCCGTGACGCCGAAGGTCAGCCGCAACTGTCCGGTGATCGAATCGAGGCCGACCGCCGCGAGCGCAAAGCCCATCATCATCGCCGCGATGGTCTTGAACGGCGGCTCCTTGCTGAGGCCGACGAAGCTGCAGAAAGCGAGGAAGTACACCGCGAACTTCTCCGCCGGACCAAATCGCAGTGCGAAGCCCGCAACGAGAGGCGCGACGAGCGTGATCATGATGACGGCAAACAGCGCGCCCACGAAGGAGGAGGTGAAGGCGGCGGTCAGGGCTTCGCCGGGTCTGCCCTGTTGCGCCATCGGATAGCCGTCGAAAGTGGTCGCCACGGACCAGGGCTCGCCGGGGATGTTGAACAGGATCGAGGTGATGGCGCCGCCGAACAATGCGCCCCAATAGATGCAGGACAACATGATGATCGCCGATGTCGGCGGCATGCTGAAGGTGAGGGGTAGGAGGATCGCGACGCCGTTGGCGCCCCCTAGCCCCGGCAGCACGCCGATGATGACCCCGAGCGTGATGCCGATGATCATCAGCATGATGTTGTAGGGCTGCAGGGCGACCGCGAAGCCGTGAAACAGATTGGCCAACTCTTCCATTTCGATACGTCCTGCAGCAATGACGGAAATAACGGCGCGGCTCTTACAGGCCGAGCCATTCCTCAAGGGGACCCTTGGGAAGCGGGACGAGGAACCAGCGCTCGAAAACGAGATAGGTCAGGACCGGCATGCCGACCGCGACCGCGATGGTCGTCAGCCAGCGATAGCCGCCGAGCCAACGCATGAACCAGGCGATGAAGACCATCGAGCCGACGTAGAGGCCGATGAACGGCATCGAGCCGACGTAGATCGCGGTCGGCACGACGACGCTCATGACCTGGCGCAGCTGTCCCCATTCTGCGAACAGCCGGCCGTCGTCGTCGCGTTGCGCATGCCAGAGGTTGATGGCGCTCGCCACGACGATGGCGGCGCCGATATAGAAGGGGAAGAAGCCGGCACGCGGGCCCTCCGCGCCCCAGTTGATGCCGGCCTTCAGGCTCCCGAAGATCACGACCAGACCGAACACGCCGATCAGCAGCGCCATGCCGATTTCCAGCGTCTTGTGTGCCGGGCCGCGTTCGGATCGTTCAGTCATGGGACCTCCAGGCGGAAACACAGTGTTTCGCGGTCGCGGCAGGCTGAGGACGACCAGCGTCGTCAGCCGTCGTCGAGCCCGCGGCTCAATTCGCCGGTGCGAGGAAGCCGGCTTCCTTCATCAAGCCTTGGTGGCGCTTCTCCTCCGCCTCGACCCATTTGGCGTAGTCGGCGCCAGTCATGAAGGTCGTGTTGAAGGCGCCGCTCTTCATGAAGTCCTGCCATTCCGGCGTGGCGCGCACCTTCTTGAACAGCTCGACATAG
Organism: Bradyrhizobium sp. CCBAU 25338; assembly: GCF_028128965.1. NCBI lineage: Bacteria > Pseudomonadati > Pseudomonadota > Alphaproteobacteria > Hyphomicrobiales > Nitrobacteraceae > Bradyrhizobium > Bradyrhizobium sp. CCBAU 25338. The sequence continues at coordinate 358,340 of NZ_LFKY01000001.1, read as the reverse complement.
TATTCGACCTGGTCCTTCGTCGCCTTGGGCGACATGAAGATGCCGCGCAGCATGAGATATTCCATCGCGAGGCCCTGCGACTTGCAGGTCGGAATATCCTTCCAGGCCTTGCCCTCGGCGATCGGCTCGTCATAGGCCATCGGCTGGGCGTCGAAGACGCAGAGCGGACGAAGCTTGCCGCCGCGCCATTGCGCAACGGCCTCGATCGGATTGTTGACGGTTGAATCGACGTGATTGCCGACGAGCTGGACGGCGACTTCGCCGCCGCCCTTGTAGGGAATGTAGGTGAACTTCGCGTCGATCGCCTTCTCGAGGCCGACCGTGATGATCTGGTCTTCCTGCTTGGAGCCGGTGCCGCCCATCTTGAACGAGCCGCTTGGTGCCTTTTTCGCGGCGTCGACGTAATCCTTGACGCTGTTGTACGGCTTCTCGGCATTCACCCAGAGCACGAATTCGTCGAGAGCCAGCATCGCGACTGGGGTCAGGTCCTTCCAGTTGAAGGGAATTCCCGTCGCCAGCGGCGTCGTGAACAGGTTCGACAGCGTGATGATGATCTTGTGCGGATTGCCCGACGACGTCTTCACATCGAGGAAGCCTTCACCGCCGGCGCCGCCCGCTTTGTTGATGACGACCATCGGCTGCTTCATCAGGTTGTGCTTGGTGACGATGCCCTGAATGGTGCGTGCCATCTGATCGGCGCCGCCGCCGGTGCCCGCGGGCACGATGAACTCGACCGGACGGACCGGCTCCCAGGCAGCCCGGCTTGCGGTGCTGTTGGCGCACGACATCGCGATTGCCGCCAAAGCGACATTCAGAACGGATGGCTTCATTTGCTTCTCTCCCTGTCGAACCCTCAACGCAGCCGCTCTTTGTCGACTTGCGTCAGCCCATCTCGATTCAGATGCCTGGTGTCACCCTTGCGGTCGATCTCTCCTGGCAATCCCGATAGAAACTGTATGAGGAGGGATAACGCACGGCATCCGCTCCTTTCGGCTAAGGTTCCGCCAAGGTTCGCGGCGCGTGCGCCCTCGGCTGTTCCCGTCTTGCGTTATGTTTCCCCGTCCTACACCCTGGATTGTGCAATCGTTCGTGCTTGTCCAATGGTATGCGCGATGCCAGCGAACAAACAATCGGATCGGCGGTCAGTCCGGTGGACGAATCGTCGCAGTTGCGGCCGCAAGCCCAGGCAAGGAGGCAAAAAGAAAATGGCCCCGAACATGCGGGGCCATTGCACCGAACCTGACGTCTGCGGGGTCTGTCAACTCCGCCGTTTGGCGGGAGGACAAGGCCTTCTTACAGGCCGAAACGCGGCAGGTCGCCGTTGTGATTGGAAATCTCGGCACTCGCCATCAGGAAGCTGTCGATCGCGGCCATCAGGCGGGCGAAGAGCGAGGCGGAGGGGGCGAGAGCAACGGAAGCGGTCTTGGACATCGGAAATCCCTTTCTTGAGACAGTCAGTCCTGCTGCCTCATTTCGAAGCGTAGTCTATGTATACCAGATGCCATGGTCCACGACCTTGTTTGCATAGCAGCATTCGTTCTTCCGCATTGCGGCATGGGCGATGAGCTTCTGGCGGGCAGGGCACCTTGACACGGCCTGCCGAACAAAGAATGTTATGTTATAACATAACATAGTGAGATGCCGTGTCTCGCCGTCCTCGACCCATCCCGCTCAAAAGGCTGTTCGATCTCCATGCCCAAACTCCCCGTCACCGTCTTGTCCGGCTTCCTCGGGGCTGGAAAGACCACTTTGCTGAACCACGTCCTGAACAACCGGCACGGCCTGAAAGTGGCGGTGATCGTGAACGACATGAGCGAGGTGAACATCGATGCGGACCTGGTCCGCGATGGTGGTGCCAACCTCTCGCGGACTGATGAGAAACTGGTGGAGATGACCAACGGCTGCATCTGCTGCACCCTGCGCGACGATCTCCTGAGGGAGGTACGTGCGCTCGCCGAAAGCGGGCGCTTCGATTATCTGCTGATCGAATCGACGGGCATTTCGGAGCCGCTCCCGGTCGCCGCGACGTTCGATTTCCGCTCGGAAGAGGGCGAAAGCCTCTCCGACATCGCCCAGCTGGACACGATGGTGACGGTGGTCGACGCCGCCAACCTGCTGAAGGACTATTCCTCGACCGAGTTCCTCGGCGAGCGCGGCGAGGCGCTGGACGGCGACAAGCGGACACTGGTCGATCTCCTCGTGGAGCAGATCGAGTTCGCCGACGTGATCGTGCTCAACAAGGTGGACGATGCCTCGCCGCAACAGCGCGAGGCGGCACGGCAGATCATCCGCTCGTTGAATCCCGAAGCCGACATCATCGAGGCCAATCACAGCCGCGTGCCCTTCGACCGCGTGCTCAACACCGGCCGTTTCGACTTCGAGAAGGCCCAGCAGCATCCGCTCTGGTACAAGGAGCTCTACGGTTTCGCCGACCACGTGCCTGAAACGCAGGAATATGGCGTGAAGAACTTCGTCTACCGCGCCCGCAGGCCGTTCGATCCGTCGAAGTTCGACGAGTTCGTCAAGGGGGCCTGGCCGGGCGTGATCCGGGCGAAGGGTCATTTCTGGCTGGCGACGCGGCCGCAATGGCTTGGCGAGATCAGCCAGGCGGGAGCGATCGTGAGGACCGAAGCGCTGGGTTTCTGGTGGGCGAGCGTTCCAAAGGAGCGGTGGCCGAACGATGAGGGCTGGCGCAAGCGGCTCGGCCAGTATTGGGACAAGGTGTACGGCGATCGTCGCCAGGAGATCGTGTTCATCGGCACCGGCATGGACGAAGCCGGGATCCGCCGCAGGCTCGACGCATGTCTTGTCCCGGAAACGTCCGCCATGGACGTCGCCGCATGGTCCGCTCTCGCCGATCCGTTTCCGGCCTGGCGTCGAGGCGATCAGTCCAACTGATCGACGTGAATATCAAAAGCCTCGGCGTGAGGTCCGGACGCGACCATCTCCGGCCAGGTCTTGCAAGGGGACGGCAAAGCCGTTAGTGCTCTGCCCCTTTCCAATCATCTGTCAGAGTGGTTCATGTCGAGCGCCTCGCCCGCCGTCTCGATCGGCATCGATTTTGGGACCAGCAATACGGTCGTCGCGATCGCGGCGGACGACCGCCGGGTCGAGGCCATCCGCTTCGATCATGGCGGACAGCGCCACAGCGTCTACGTGTCGGCCCTGTGCTTCTGGGAGGACCGGCCGGGCGCCGGCGCCCAGGCCGAGGGCGGCCCGTGGGCGATCGAGCAGTTCCTCGAAGGCCGCCACGTCTACCGCTTCCTTCAGTCGTTCAAGACGTTTGCGGCGAGCAGCAGCTTCAACACCACCCAGGTGTTCCGGCAACGCTACAAGTTCGAGGATATTCTGGCGGCGTTCCTGCGGACGCTGGCGCGCCATGGCGGTGGGAAGTTCGGCTTCGAGGCGGCGAATATCACGGTCGGTCGCCCGGTGCGCTTCGCCGGCGGCAATCCCGACGAGGCGCTGGCGATGCAGCGCTACCGGGCCGCGTTCGAACGGCTCGGCGCCGGTCACGCGCGCTATGTCTACGAGCCCGTGGGTGCGGCGTTCTCCTTCGCGCGCCGGCTGGAGCGGGATGCCACCGTGCTGGTTGCCGATTTCGGCGGCGGCACCAGCGATTTCTCCGTGATGCGCTTCTCGCGTGCGGGCGGCAGCCTTCGCGCCGAGCCGCTCGGCCATGCCGGCATCGGCATTGCCGGCGACACCTTCGACTATCGCATCGTCGACCACGTCGTCTCGCCGCGGCTCGGCAAAGGCTCCAGCTTTCGCTCGTTCGACAAGGTGCTGCCGGTCCCGAGCGGCCACTACACCAACCTCGCGCGCTGGCATCAGCTCGCGATGATGAAGAGCAACGGCGATCTGCGCGAGCTCCGCGAGCTTGCGCGCACTGCGTTGAAGCCTGATCTGCTGGAGGATTTCATCACCATCGTCGATCTCGACCTCGGCTTTTCGCTCTACCGCGCCGTGTCAGATGCCAAGGTCGCGCTGTCGGCGCAGGACGAGGTGGACTTCCGCTTCAAAGGCGGCGGCGTCGATATCGGCGCGGCCATCACACGGAAGAATTTCGAAGCCTGGATCGCCGACGATATCGCCCGGTTGGGGGCGACCGTCGACAAGGTGCTGGGCGAGGCCGGCATCACCGCGCGCGAGATCGAGAAGGTGTTCCTGACCGGCGGCACATCCTTTGTGCCGGCCGTCCGGAAACTGTTCGCCGAGCGGTTCGGCAACGAACGGCTGATGTCAGGCGACCAGTTCGAGTCGATCGCCTACGGGCTTGCGCTGATCGGGCATAGTCCCGACCCGGATCGCTGGGCGGCAAGTCAGGCCACGGTGGCGTAGCAGGCGGCGATCGTCGCTATTTCTGCTGAATTCGGTTCAGGTAATCGATCACGGCGAGAATGCGAGTCCGCACGACGACCTCCGGGTTTTGCTGCGGCCCGGCCTTTTGCCAATAAGTGGGATCGACGGCGTGAGGCAGGCTGACGATGGGGTTGAACCGCTCGCCCCAGATCGGCATTTCACGCGTGCCGTGAGCCGGGACTGATTTCGACCCATATATGGTCTCGTAAACGGCGTTGGTGGGAAACACCCCGTTGTTGTTCTTGGCCAACATGGTCAGGTCGGAAGGCGATGTCTTGAGCTGGCCGCTGACCGGTCCTTTGCCCTTTGCGTCGGCGCCATGACAACTCGCGCATGAAGACTGAAACTCCGCCTTCCCGATGTCAACTTCTTCGGCCTTGGCGGCAGCAGCGAAACCAGCGGCAAGACCGGCAATGATCAACCATTCGATAGCAGATCTCATCATCTCGCCTCCGAGGCCGGCAGGGAAGACTCCTGCTCCTAGCCGTTTTGCCCTTTAGACAGCTTGACGCACATCAAGTCCGCACAGCCAGAACTGAAGCGCGCACATGGCTTTGCGCAGTCGCTCGCTCGCCGACGTGACGTCGTCAGTTCTCCATGGCCTCATAAATCAGCTGCTTGACGGTCCTTTGGATGCGCTGGCGCTCCGAAGGAGTCTGCTCGAGCAAGACGAAGAACATGTCCTGCTTGGGGTCGATCACGAAATAGCAGCCGCTGGCGCCGTCCCATTTCAGTTCGCCCAGATTGCCCGGCGGCGGCGGTTTGGCGTTGCCCGGATCGGTGCGTACGGCGAGGCCGAGCCCAAAGCCGAAGCCGTCGCCCGGAAAGTAGAAGAAGTCCCGCTCGACGCCCGATCCGGGCCCGACCTGGTCCGTCGTCAGCAGCTTGAACGCCTTGGGGCTGAGAATGGTCTTGCCCTCGTACGTGCCGCCATTGAGCAGCATCTGAGCGAAGCGGGCGTAGTCCGCCATCGTCGAGACCATGCCGCCGCTGGCGTACATGATCTTCTTCGGCTTGGTCGGGTCGTTTTCGCGCCCCACCCGGAAATCGCTGTCGTTCGGCATCGGCTTGGCGAGCAGCTTCTGCTTTTCGGGGTCGCCGACGAAGAAGCCGGTGTCCTTCATGCCGAGTGGATCGAGCAGCTTTTCCCGCTCGACCTCGATCAGGGACTTCCCGGACGCGATTTCCATGATCCGCGCCAGGATGTCGGTGGAATGGCCATACTGCCAGAGCGCGCCGGGTTGATTGTGCAGCGGCAGTTTTGCGATCCGCTCGGCGAACTCGGCGAGATCGAAATCACCAGCATAGATATCGGCAGCCTTGTAGGCCTTGCGGACCAGGCTGTCGCCGTAGAAGCCGTAGGTGATGCCGGAGGTCTGGCGCATCAGGTCGAGCACTGTCGGCGGCCGGTTCGGCGGCACCAGTTCGAGCGTCTTGGTACCGCCACTGGCTTCCTTCTCGACGCCGACCTTCACATTTGCAAACGACGGAATGTATTTTGCGATCGGGTCGTCGAGGGAGAACTTGCCCTCATCGATCATCTGCACTGCAACCACGCTGGTGATGGCCTTGGTCATCGAGAACAGGCGGAAGATGGTATGGTCGGTGATTGGAGCCTTCGACTCCACGTCCTGCACGCCGAAGGATTGGTGATAGACCGGCTTGCCGTGCTGCTGGATGAGCAGGATCGCTCCGGGAATTTTCCCCGTCGCGACTTCGTTGCGGAAGAACTCGTCGAGTTTTGCCAGCTTGTCCTTGTTGAAATGTGCTCCCGCGGGAATTTCAAAAGTCCCTTCGGCCCGGGCCGAAGCTGCTGCGGCCGCAACGAGCAGCGCGCCACAGGCAATCATCCGCAACGCCTGGAATGGTTTCATCAACCCCCTCCCGATTCCTCCCAAGTGTAGCCTTCCGCTCAACCGGCACAAGGGGCATCAGGGAGCGCCTGCACGCAGGCGGGAGGCGCCTGCCGCGCCGCCGTCGGATACCGTTTCGCACCGACTCGATGGCGGTTTCCTCAGGACGAGGCTAAGCGGCACCGCTGAGGTTGAAGCGGCAGCCGCACCCTCGATCTTTACCCTGAGGGCCACCAACGGCGGGCGTCTCGAAGGACGGCTACAGGGAAATCGCGTTCAAATGCGATAGCCCTGCCCAAGCGGAGGAGGCCGAGCGAGCCCGCGGCTCACATCGACCCGGCTCAAAGCCGTTGCGTCCAGCCTATTGGTTGATCTCGGGCTCGACGAGCTTGGCCAGATTCCGCAGCGATTCCTGCCAGCCGAGATAGCAGGCCTCCGGCGGGATGACATCCGGGATGCCCGACTGCGTGATGTCGATTTCGGTTCCGACCGAGACCTTCTTCAGGATCACGGTCACCTCGATCAGGCCGGGCAGATTGGGATCGTCGAACTTGTCCGTATAGCGGATGCGTTCGCCGGGCACGAGCTCGACATATTCGCCGCCAAAGGAATGGCTGTTGCCCGTGGTGAAATTCCGGAACGACATCTTGAACGTGCCCCCGACCTTGGGCTCGAAATGATGTACGGTGCAGGTGAACCCGTTCGGCGGAAGCCATTTCGCCATCGCATCGGCCTCCAGGAAGGCGCGATAGACTTTCTCCGGCCTGGTGGCCAGGACGCGGTGCAGGCGGATGGTATTGGGCATGTTTCTTGTTCCTCACGACTTGATGGCTCCGGCGCGCACGTCCGTTGCCCATTCATGTCCCGAGGACGAACGAGGCTCGGCCGGCCCGACATGGTAGCTTGGATTTTTTGATGGCTTTTGTCGGGAGCGCTGGCGGCAGATGGTCTGGCGCGAGCCGGCTAGACAGCCGCCACTCGACCGGCGTCATCGTGAACGCCCGTCACTTCGTGATGACGTGCTTCGTCGGCGTCACTGCCGGCGGCGGTGCCGCCGGCGAGATCGCAAAGGTCACCCACGCGTTCCAGCCTTCGGGGCGATTTTCGGCGGCAAATTCCTTGTATCCCTTAAAGTTGAGGTAGCCCTGTTTGTCGCCGATTGGAAAGATGAATCCGATCTGTGGGCCGACCCCGCCCACCCTCGAGCGGAAACAGCCGACGCGATCGCCGGAGCCGCTGTCGCAGCCGAGCTGCTGGTAGAAATACCCGACGAGCCCCACCTGCACCTGCTTGCTCAGGAACTGGGAGGCGCCCCAGTCGAAGTGCATGTCGACACCGCTTTGGTACTGCGTGTCGGTGTTCTTGAAATTGTAGGTGAAGCCGAGCACGCCGGACAGTTCATGTCCAGTCTGCGGATTGAAATAGGTGTAGCCGCCGCCCGCGTCGATCGCGCCATGCCCGAGCCCGATGTTGGCGAGCCGGGACGACTGGTAGGCTCCGACGGGGATGTCACCGGTGATGTAGGTCATGTAGTTGTGGACACCGGCATTCCAGCGCAGCGCGAATTGCGGGATCAGGTCGCCAAAGCCGGTCACGGAATCGCTGATGGAATCGGAGCGCGAGAAGGGAATAGAGCCCAGTGGCGTTGCGAGCGTACCCGTCACCGATCCGTTGAGCGTGGTGGTGTTTGCACCGTAGATTCCCATCAGGGTGGCCGAGGCCTGGCCGCCCAGCACCGGTGTTGCAAAGACGTAGGTCGCGTTCAACAGGCCTAGATCCACATTCGCGTTGAGGTTCGCGTTCAACGTGGCCGTCAAGTTTGCGGGGATGCGGCCGATCTGGATTTCGCGTGCGCGCGCCACGTCGCCGCCGGCGGACACCGAGGTGTGATAGTAGATCGCAGCCGCCGTCCAGCCCGGTTGCTGAGGCGTCGCAGCAAGGCTGCCGAACATGCCGGGAATCCAGAAGCTGATGCCGCTTTCATCGGCCAAGGCTATCGCCGGTATCGATGCAAAGGCCGCAAATGCAATGCCGGCAAACGCTTTCGTCACTCGCATGGTGACCCCTCCCGAAACACCAGATCAGCTTCCTGGGAGCGCCTGATTTGTTGCTGATAGTATGATCCAGGCGAGGGGCAGGCCATAGCTTCCGTTGCGCCGGGAATATTCGGCAGTCAGATGTGGTAACGGAACAACACTGCAGCGTTATGATACCAACGGGCATTGAGATGCGCTCCCGGGAATTTACGGACGCCGCTCCTCTGTCTCCAACATCTCCGCTTCTGATCCGTCATCTTGATCTGTTGATCCATATCAAGCCCTTTTCTGGTCGCATGGAAAATGATGGCGCCTCATTTGAAGGGAGGAATTGCGATGAGCACTGCCCGATCCTTTTTTCTTGTCGCATTTTCACTGACCTTTGCGATTTCGGCGCCAGCATTGGCACAACAAGTCCAACACGCTGCGCCGCCGCCCGGATCGCCTGCGGCGACCATCACTATTCCCGGCGATCAGCTGCCGCCGCCTCCGCAGAAATTCGGCGGCAAGATCGAGCGCGATGCGCGCAATTCGACACCTTTCTGGCCCTCGCGCGTGGTGCCGCCGAAGGGTGCACCAAACGTGCTGCTCATCATCACCGATGATGCCGGCTACGGCGTGCCAAGCACGTTCGGCGGCGTCATTCCAACGCCTGCACTCGACCGCATCGCGCAAAGCGGATTGCGCTATACAAATTTCCATTCAACGGCGCTGTGCTCGCCGACGCGCGCCGCGCTGATCACCGGACGCAATCATCATTCCGCCGGCTACGGCGTGATTGCCGAGCAGGCAACCGGTTACCCCGGTTACGACAGCATCATCACCAAGGACAAGGCCACGATCGGCCGCATCCTGACCGACAACGGCTATCATACGGCATGGTTCGGCAAGAACCACAACACGCCGGAATACCAGGCGAGCCAGGCCGGCCCATTCGACCAGTGGCCGACCGGCATGGGCTTTCAATATTTCTACGGCTTCATGGGTGGCGATACCAATCAGTGGGAGCCCGGCAATCTCGTTCGCAACACCACGGCAATCTATCCCTACCAAGGAAATCCCGGCTGGAATCTGGTGACGGCAATGGCGGACGACGCCATTGACTATGTGAACCGCATGAACGCGCTGTCGCCCGACACGCCGTTCTTCATCAAGTTCGCGCCCGGCGCGACGCATGCGCCGCATCATCCGACCAAGGAGTGGGTGAAGAAGATCGGCGACGTGCACCTGTTCGACCAGGGCTGGAACAAGCTGCGCGAGACAATCTTCGACAACCAGAAGAAGCTCGGCGTCATCCCGCAGAACGCCAAGCTCACGCCGTGGCCAAAGGACCTGATCAAGGAGTGGGACCAGCTTTCCGCCGACGAGAAGAAGCTGTTTATCCGTCAGGCGGAGGTGTTCGCCGCTTTTGCCGCCTACGCCGACAACGAAATCGGCCGGGTGATCCAGTCGATCGACGATCTCGGCAAGCTCGACAACACCCTGATCATCTACATTGAAGGCGACAACGGCACCAGCGCCGAAGGGCAGCCGAACGGCACGCCCAACGAAGTGGCGATGTTCAACCAGATCAACCCGTCGGTCGAGGAGCAGCTCAAGTACTTCTACGACGTCTGGGGCACCGAGCGTACCTACAACCACATGTCGATCGGCTGGGCCTGGGCCTTTGACACGCCGTTCTCCTGGACCAAGCAGATCGTCTCCCATTTCGGCGGCACGCGCCAGGGTATGGCAATCTCCTGGCCGGCCGTGATCAAGGACAAGGGCGGCATCCGCAGCCAGTTCCACCACGTCATCGACGTCGTGCCGACGATCCTCGAGGCCGCGAAGATCAAGCAGCCGGACATCGTCGACGGGATCAAGCAGAGCCCGATCGAAGGTGTCAGCATGATGTACACGTTCGACGCCGGCAACGCGAACGCGCCGTCGAGCCACAAGATCCAGTATTTCGAGATGTTCGCGGATCGCGCGATCTACAATGACGGATGGATCGCCTCGACCAAGGTGTTGCGGCCGCCGTGGGTGACTGGAGGCGTCAAGCTGCCAAGCCCGGCCGATTACCCTTGGGAGCTCTATGACCTGAAGAACGACTGGACGCAGGCCGAGGACGTCGCCGCCAGGTATCCCGACAAGTTGAAGGAGCTGCAGGCGCTGTTCTGGAAGGAAGCCGAGAAGTATCAGGTGCTGCCGCTCGACAGCTCAATGGCTACCAGGATTATTACGCCGCGCCCGAGCCTCAGCGCCGGCCGGACGAGCTTCGTCTGGGCGCGACCGCTCACCGGCACGCCGAACGGCGACGCGCCGAGCCTGCTCAATGCGTCCTATGTCTTCAAGGCCGACGTCGAGATTCCGCAGGGCGGTGCCGAGGGCATGCTGATCACCCAGGGCGGCCGTTTCGGCGGGTATGGGTTCTATGTCCTCAAGAACAAGCCCGTCTTTACCTGGAACCTCGTTGACCTCAAGCGCGTGCGCTGGGAGGGGACGGAGCTCACGCCCGGCAAGCACGTGATCGAGTTTGCCTTCGCGTATGACGGTCTCGGCACAGCGACCATGCTGTTCGGCGACTACAGCGGCATCGGAAAGGGCGGCACCGGCACGTTGAAGGTCGATGGCAATGTGGTGGCCACGGAGAAGATGGAGCACACGCTTCCCTTCATCCTGCAGTGGGACGAAGCACTGGACATCGGTTCAGACACCGGCACGCCGGTCGACGACAATGACTACGAGGCACCGTTTGCCTTCACCGGCAAGATCAACAGGATCACCCTGGACATCGATCGACCCAAGCTGAGCCCGGCTGATATCAAGCGGATGGAGGAAGCCGCGCGTGCGGCGGGCGACGGCCCGTCTGCGGATGCCGGAAAAGTTGCCTCGGCGGTACCCCAGGTCTCCAGCAATATCGGCCTCAATCTGGTCGAGAAGATCCAGTTGCGGATCGACAAGCGCGAGGGTTGCCGCAAGGATGCCGAGGCAAAGGGACTTGGCATGGTGGACCGGGTCAAGTTCGTTCAGGAATGTGTTCGCCGATAGTTCGGCGCGACACCGACGGGAAGCCAACCGGCTTTCCGTCGGCCAAATGCATGCGATGTGCGATCGGAGAAGCTCATGACAAACGGCCGTTGGATCTTCCTGTCAGCGCTTGCACTGACCGACGCCCTGACTGTCGGCTGCGCTGCGGCGCAGGGCGCGGCGGAGACGGTGCAGGACATGCTCGCCGCACAGATCCGGACGCAAGGGTTTACGTGTGACAAGGCGCTCGGCGCGACGAAGGACACCGCGCGCTCGAGGGCCGATCATGCGGTCTGGGTGCTCAGATGCAGCAATGCGAGCTATCGGGTGAGCCGCGCGCCGGACATGGCCGCCAAGGTCGAACCGCTGCGGTGACGCCGCGCGCGGCACCGCATCGAACGGCGGCAACATGCAAAGCGTAACCGATCTGATCCCAATCACACCTTCGATCGACGAACTTGGCCGCATCATCGCCAATGTCGCTGCTCCGGCATTTCTGCTCGGCGCGGTCGGTGCGTTCATCTCGGTCGTGATCTCACGGGTCAACCGAGTGATCGACCGCTCGCAGTTCATCAACGGCATTCCCGCAGGCGATTCTGCAAGAGTCTTCCTGAAAGGCGATCTGCCGCGGCTTCGGGAAAGGGCGCGGCTTCTGAACCGGTCGCTGTTCTGCTCCGTCGTCGCAGCGATCCTCACGGCGCTCATCATCTTCGTTGCATTCATCAGCGCGCTCCTGCAAATCGCACACGAATACGGCGTGGCGATCCTGTTCATGGCGGCCATGCTGATGTTCAGCGCCGCCCTCGTCGATCTGGCGCGCGAAACCAGAATTGCGCTTCACGATAATGACCTTCACGTGTAAGCCGAGTGGCGGAACGGCTGGAGCGGTAAGCAGACGTGACACGAGGCTCGCGAAAGAACCGCAAGGGCGACAAGCTCGGCAAGGCGCCAGCGCCCGAACCAGTGCGGTCCGGGCCGCAGCCGCTGCAAGTCCCTCACGGCGCTACGAGGCGCTGGATCCTCGGCGCGAGCGCAGTTGTTGCCGCGATCGCCGGCGGACTGCTGTGGTTCGAACCATCGAAGGCTCCCGTCCAGACGTCAGCGCCTGCCGAACGGGCCTTCGTCGGGAGCGAATCCTGTGCTGACTGTCACGAAGCGGAAGCAAGGCTCTGGCGGACCTCGCAGCACCGCCGCGCCATGGATCACGCGACGGCGCAGTCCGTGCGCGGCGATTTCAACGACGCGACTTTCGACTATGCCGGCACCCGCTCGCGCTTCTTTCGCAAGAAGGACAAGTTCCTGGTCGAGACCGATGGGCCTGACGGCAAGCTCGCGACCTTCGAGGTGAAATACACATTCGGCATCGACCCGCTGCAGCAATATCTGATTCAATTCCCGGATGGCCGCGTCCAGGCTCTGTCCATCGCCTGGGACACGCGGCCGAAACAGCAGGGCGGTCAGCGCTGGTTTCATCTCTACCCGGACAACGCCGTCACCAGCAGCGATTCCCTGCACTGGACGAAGCTGAACCAGAACTGGAATTTCATGTGTGCGGAGTGCCATTCGACGAACGTGAACAAGGGCTACAATGCCGACCGGGACAGCTTCGCGACCACCTTTTCCGAGATCAGCGTCGGCTGTGAGGCGTGCCACGGTGCTGGCTCGCGCCACGTTACCTGGGCTCGTACCAACCCGGCGGCGCGCGGCCCTGACGATGGCCTGCAGGTGCGCTTCGACGAGCGCACCGGCATCACCTGGGCCGCATCCGCGGGCAAATTGACGCCGGTACGCAGCGCGCCGCCACCTGGCTTGCGCAAGGAGGTCGAGACCTGCGGGCGCTGCCACGCGCGCCGCGGGCAGCTATCGGAAAACTGGACACCGGGCCGACCGCTCTCTGACACACACCGTGTATCGCTGCTCGACCGACACCGCTTTTATGCCGACGGCCAGATGCGCGACGACGAGGAGACCTACAATTACGCGCCGTTCAAACAGAGCAAGATGTTCGCCAAGGGCGTGACCTGCAGTGACTGCCACGACCCGCACAGCGTAACGTTGAAGGCGCCCGGAGACGGCGTTTGTTCGCAGTGCCATACGCCCGCCAAATATGAATCCGCGGCGCACCGGCACCATGCCCATGTCTCGCCGCCGCTGGGCTGTCCGGCCTGCCATATGCCGGAGCGCCGCTACATGATCCTCGATCGCCGCCACGACCACGGCTTCCGCGTTCCGCGTCCCGATCTCTCGGAGCAGACGGGCGCACCGAATGCGTGCAACGACTGTCATCGCGACAAGCCAGCGGCCTGGGCAGCGCATCAGATCGAGGGTTGGTTCGGGCCGGAGCGGCGGGGCCACCAGACCTATGCGCGCGCGTTTCATGCTGCCTGGAGCGAAGCTGCCGACGCGCAAGCGCAACTTGCCGCAGTCGCTGAATCGGCTGAAGTTCCCGGTATCGTCCGGGCCAGCGCGCTGGCGGAGCTTCCGGCACCGATTCTCGATCTGATCCGGCATGGGCTTTCCGATTCCGATCCGCTCGTGAGGCTCGGCGCGCTCGATCGGCTCGAAGGAGCGCCCGCCGATCAGCTCTGGCCGGTCGTCTCGCCGCAGCTGCGCGATCCCGTGCCTGGTGTGCGCATTCGCGCCGCCGAACTTCTGGCCGCCGTGCCTCCAGCGCGCCAGCCAGCGGCCGATCGTGACCAGTTCGCGCGGGCGGCTGCCGAATTCGTCGATGCGCAGAAGCTGAATGCTGATCGGCCGGATTCGCGAACGGCGCTTGCCAACTTCTTCCTGCGCCAGGCCAATCCCGGCGCGGCGGAAGCCGAATACCGCGCCGCCCTCAGGCTCGATCCCTCGTTTGCGGCGGCCGCCGTCAACTTGTCCGACCTGTACCGGCAACTCGGACGCGACAGTGACGGGGAGAAAATCCTGCGAGAAGCGCTTTCCGCGTCGGCGCAGGACGCATCTCTCCACCACGCGCTTGGTCTGACACTCGTGCGCCAGAAGCGCAGCGAGGAGGCCCTCGACGAGCTGCGTCGGGCTGCCTCTCTTGACCCCGGCCAAATGCGCTACGCCTACGTCTATGCTGTAGGACTGAACGGAATCGGTCGGCGTGACGATGCACTTTCTGTGCTGAACCAGAGCCTGCGGGGTCATCCGAACAATATGGAGCTGCTTTCAGCCGCTTTGAACATCAGCAGGGAGAAGGGAGACATCGCGGCCGCGCTGGGTTATGCCGAGCGACTGGCGCTCCTCCGGCCTGACGATCCACGGTTGGCGAACCTCATCAGAGAGCTCAAGCGTTAGTTGCGCCAGGAAGAGCCGCCTGCGCTCGTGGGCTTTCGCCGAAGGCAGGCGGCGGCCGGGCTTACTTCGATGTCAAATCGCCGCCACGTCCTGTGGCGTCATAGTGAACGCCAGCCGGTAGCGGCCCTCCGTCGGATGATTCTGAGCGCCCGCCGCATGAAGCACCGATGACGCCAACTGCGCGATCACGGCACGCTCGACGGCATCGGCGTCGTAACCCGACAGCAGCACGATCCAGTCGGCGGCGCCGTCCTTTCCCCGGATCTGCTGTTCCGTGGTGGGCGAACTCGTCTTCGGTGTATCGGTCAGGAGGAGGTGCGCGCCCGTCAGTCCCGGTTTCGACGCAAGGGCGCCGAGCGTATCAAGGAGGTGCGCCTGCAGCTCTGCAGCGCGTCCAGCTTGCGGCGAAAGCCTGATGGTCGCAAGCGAGCTTGCGACGCCACCGCCAAAGCTCGCGATGATCCGGCACTGACTGCGGACCATCCCGAGATGATGCGGCATCATTTTCCTCGACCACGGCGTCGGCGCGTTGAGCCGGTCGAGATATCCCTGCGACGTGAGCACCTCATATCGTTCCAGCTCGTAGAGCACGAAGAAGCCCTCGGCATCCGTCGTGCTGCTCCAGCGCGATCCCCGCCGGAAGCCGGGAATGCTCATCCGCTCCGGAAAATGCTCCTGCGAGTGCCAGTCGCCGAACTCGCTGCGCTGCTCCGGGCGAACGCTCCACCACATCGCAACGGCGACCTTGCCGAGCAGTGACATGCTGACCTCCCTTTTTGCGGACAGTTTGCCTCAACGCCAACAGCGGCGGCAAGGTGTGCCCGCTTGACAAGCGAAGCCACAATTCCGCTACCGTTCCGCGTTCAACTCCTGCGGGAGATCGGGGGCTTCCGTTGCGCAGCACGCTCTGGGCTTTTGCCATCACGCTCTGCTGTCTTGGTTCGCCGGCCGAGGCTGCGGGCATTCAACTGCTCGACGCCGATCCGTCGCTGTCAGGTGCGATCTGGTATCCTTGCGCGGCGGAGCCGACGCATGTGGCGCTTGGCCGTCTTTCGGTGCCCACGGTCGATCGGCTGGAGGGAGCGAAGGACTGTCCCGTCAGCGGGGCCAAGCTACCACTGGTCGTCGTCTCCCATGGAAATAGCGGTTATTTCGCACTTCACCTCGACATCATCGAAGCGCTGGCGAACGCCGGCTTTATCGTCGCGGCGATCAACCATCCCGGCAACAATACCAACGATATGTCGGCGCGTGGGATGCCTGTTTGGGCGTCGCGTCCAGCGCATATGGTCCGCCTGCTCGATTTCATGCTGCACGAATGGAAAGACAGGGACGCGATCGATCCCGCCAAGGTGGGTTTCTTCGGCTTCTCTCTGGGCGGTTTTACCGGACTGGTTCTGGTCGGCGCTCAGCCTGATTTTCGCAGGCTCGATTGTAAACAGGACAACAAGTCAGCGGCCTGCGAGCAGCTGCGTGCCGGTGAGATTCCTCCCGAACCGCCGCACGATGCCCGCATTAAGGCCGCGGTGATTGTCGATCCTGCAGTGAGTTTTTCCTTCACGCCTGAAAATCTGGCGAACATTGGCATCCCGCTGCAGGTCTGGCGATCCGAACTGGGAGGCGGGGGCGTCAACGCGGCAGGCGTCGCATACGTCACCCGCAGCCTGCCGGGCAAGCCTGATATTCACGTCGTACGAGCCGGTCACTACGCGTTTCTGCCACCCTGCACGCCCGAGCTTGCCGCACTGAGACCACAGGTTTGCACCGATCCCGAGGGCTTTGATAGGGCGGCCTTTCACCGCGAGTTCGACGCAGCAGTGGTGAGGTTCCTTCACGAGCAGCTCGGAGGGCGCTAAGCTTCTCGCGATCGAGGGGAGGGACATCGAC
The DNA here is from genome assembly GCF_028128965.1 of Bradyrhizobium sp. CCBAU 25338. NCBI lineage: Bacteria > Pseudomonadati > Pseudomonadota > Alphaproteobacteria > Hyphomicrobiales > Nitrobacteraceae > Bradyrhizobium > Bradyrhizobium sp. CCBAU 25338. The sequence goes on along the minus strand of NZ_LFKY01000001.1, from coordinate 341,890 downwards.
GCCTCTCAAGCTCGGTGACGGACAACGCCCGGTGCCGCGAAATGCTGGTCGTCGGGCAGGACGTTTGCTGCTCCCAACAATGGCATAATACCCCTGTTTTGCCCGACGCGTCAAACTGACTTCGCGAAATACGAAATCTGTTCTGGGTCAAAGGGTTGGCTACTGTGCATGGGGTTGTTTTTCAGTTTTTGAGTTGATGCCTGTGATGGCACGGCGCTCGCAAGCAAAAAGGGCCGCCCCTTCGGGCGGCCCTTTCGTCATACTCGAGGCGGCTTGGCTTACTCCGCGGCCTGCTTCTGCGGCGGGTCGAGCGCGCCGGACTTGTGGATCTCGGCGACCTGGTGGTCGCTGAAGCCCAGCACCGAACGCAGGATCTCGTCGGTGTGCTCGCCGAGCAGCGGGGAGCGCTGCACATCGCTCGGAGAGTCCGACAGCTTGATCGGGTTGCCGACCGAGATGTACTTGCCGCGGGTGGGGTGGTCGACCTCGACCACGGTGCCGGTCGCGCGCAGCGACTGGTCCTCGGCGATCTCCTTCATCGACAGGATCGGGCCGCAGGGGATGTCGTCCTTGTTGAGGATCTCCATCGCCTCGAACTTGGTCTTGCTCATCGTCCACTGCTCGATGCGGGCGAAGATCTCGTTGAGACGCGGCAGGCGCGCCGCTGGCTTGGCGTAGTTCGGATCGGTCTTCCACGAGGGCTCACCGATCACGTCACAGATCTTCTCCCAGACCGGAGCCTGGGTGATGAAGTAGATGTAGGCGTTGGGATCGGTCTCCCAGCCCTTGCACTTCAGGATGCGGCCGGGCTGACCGCCGCCGGAATCGTTGCCGGCGCGCGGCACGGCATCGCCGAACGGCACGCCTTCACCGAACTGGCTGTATTCCCTGAGCGGCCCGTGGGCGAGGCGCTGCTGGTCGCGCAGCTTGACGCGGCAGAGGTTGAGCACGCCGTCCTGCATCGCGGCGGTGACGCGCTGGCCCTTGCCGGTGTGGGTGCGCTGATAGAGCGCGGTGACGATGCCGAGCGCCAGATGCAGGCCGGTGCCGGAATCGCCGATCTGCGCGCCGGTGACGAGCGGCACGCCGTCGCGGAAGCCGGTGGTGGAGGCGGCGCCGCCGGTGCACTGCGCGACGTTCTCATAGACCTTGCAGTCTTCGTACGGTCCGGGACCGAAACCCTTGATCGAGGCGACGATCATCTTCGGGTTGATCGCTTGAATCTTCTCCCAGGGGAAGCCCATGCGGTCGAGCACGCCGGGGCCGAAATTCTCGACCAGAACGTCGCACTGCTTGATCAGCTCGGTGAGGACTTCCTTGCCCTTGGGGTTCTTGGTGTCGAGCGTGATCGAGCGCTTGTTGTGGTTGAGCATGGTGAAATACAGGCTGTCCACGTTCGGGATGTCCTGCAGCTGGCCGCGGGTGATGTCACCCACGCCCGGACGCTCCACCTTGATCACGTCGGCGCCGAACCAGGCCAGCAGCTGCGTGCAGGTTGGCCCGGACTGGACGTGGGTGAAGTCGAGAATGCGAACGCCCGTGAGCGCTTTGGTCATCGTGTTGCTCCGTACTCTTTGTCTGCCCCTGCACCCGGCAGGGAGTAAAGGGTTGAGGGGTGGACTTACTTCTTCTTCTGCAGAACGCTCTGGGGATTGAGGTTGCCGATGCGGCCGCTCTCCGAGCCTGCGGCCGGATCGATCACCGCGTTGATGAGCGTCGGCTTGCCGGACGTCATCGCCTCGTTCACGGCGCGCTTGAGCTCGTCCGGCGAGGTCGCGTTGACGCCGACGCCGCCGAAGGCTTCCATCATCTTGTCGTAGCGCGCGCCCTTGACGAACACCGTGGTCGCCGGGTCGGCGTTGGCGCTGTTCACATCCGTGCCGCGATAGATGCCGTCATTGTTGAAGATGACGACGCAGATCGGAAGGTTGTAGCGGCAGATGGTCTCGACCTCCATGCCGGAGAAGCCGAACGCCGAGTCGCCTTCCACTGCGAGCACGGGATGGCCGGTCTCGAGCGCGGCTGCGATCGCCTGGCCCATGCCGATGCCCATCACGCCCCAGGTGCCGACGTCGAGACGCTTGCGCGGGCGGTACATGTCGATGACGCCGCGGGCGAGGTCGAGCGTGTTGGCGCCTTCGTTGACGAGGATCGCCTCGGGGTTCTCCTTGATGACGTTCTTCAGCACGCCGAGCGCACCGTGATAGTCCATCGGCGATTTGTTGTTCATGAGCTTCGGCGCCATCTTGGCGACGTTCTCTTCGCGCTTGGCCGAGACGGCCTTGGTCCATTCGGCGGGCGCGACGGTCCAGCCCGACGCAAGCGCCTGGTTGAACGCGGAGACGACCGAGCCGATGTCGCCGACGACGGGCGCGACGATCTCGACGTTGGAGTCCATCTCCTTCGGCTCGATGTCGACCTGGATGAACTTCTTCGGCGCTTCGCCCCAGCTCTTGCCCTTGCCGTGCGAGAGCAGCCAGTTCAGCCGCGCGCCGATCAGCATGACGACGTCGGAGTCCTTCAGCACCGTCGAGCGGGCCGCGCCGGCGCACTGCGGATGGGTGTCGGGGAGGAGGCCCTTGGCCATGCTCATGGGCAGGAAGGGAACGCCGCTCTTCTCGACGAAGCTCTTGATCTCCTCGTCGGCCTGCGCGTAGGCCGCGCCCTTGCCGAGGATGATGAGCGGGCGCTTCGCGCTCTTGAGCACGTCGAGCGCGCGCTTCACCGAAGCCGGCGAGGGGACCTGCGCGGGCGCAGCGTCAATCACCTTGACCAGCGACTTCCGGCCGGCCTCGGCATTCATCACCTGGCCGAACAGCTTTGCCGGCAGGTCGAGATAGACGCCGCCGGGGCGGCCCGAGACCGCGGCGCGGATGGCGCGGGCAAAGCCGATGCCGATGTCCTGGGCGTGCAGCACGCGATAGGCCGCCTTGCACAGCGGCTTCGCGATCGCGAGCTGATCCATCTCCTCGTAGTCGCCCTGCTGGAGGTCGACGATCTCGCGCTCGGAGGAGCCCGAGACCAGAATCATCGGGTAGCAGTTGGTGGTGGCATGCGCGAGCGCGGTGAGACCGTTGAGGAAGCCGGGCGCCGAGACGGTCAGGCAGACGCCGGGCTTCTTGGTGAGGTAGCCGGCAATGCCTGCGGCGTAGCCGGCGTTCTGCTCGTGGCGGAAGGAGATCACGCGAATACCGGCGGCTTGCGCCATGCGGCCCAAATCCGTGATCGGGATGCCCGGCACATTATAGATGGTATTGATGCCGTTCAGCTTGAGCGCGTCGATGACGAGATGAAAACCATCCGTCAGTTCCTGCTCGGTGCCCGGTGCTTCGGACTTGGTCGCGGTATTCAGCATGGGCCTTGTCTCCCTGGTCTCAGTACTGGGGCGAGTGCTTCGCCCTTCTGGTGAACGTTTGCTAGGTCAAGAGCTACGTGAACAGTTCCTGGCCGTGCGCTTCGACGTAAGCGGCGAGGCCGAGGGTGTGATCGCGGGCGCGCTTCTCCGCGAGCTCGGTGTCGCGCGCTTCCAGCGCTTCGATGATGCCGAGGTGCTCGGGCAGCGACGTCGCGGTGCGGTCCTTGCGTCCGATGGTCAGCTGGCGATAGCCGCGCACGTGCAGCAGGAGGTCGTTGGTGAGATCGACCAGCACCGGCGATTCCGACAGCGAGATCAGCGCCTGATGGAAGGCGATGTTGGCGCGGGAATATTCCTCGACGTGATCCTCGGGCAGGCGGTCCTTGCCGAAATCCTTGAAGAAGTCGCGCAGCGCGGTGATGTCCTTCTTGCGCGCGGTCGTGGTGATGAGGCGCGCGGCCATGCTCTCCAGCGCCGCCCAGGCGCGGATCATGTCGACGATCTCGCTCTTGGTCCTTCGCACCACCATGATGCCGCGGCGCGGCACCGTCTTCACAAAACCGTCCTGCTCGAGCATCGCGATCGCTTCGCGGATCGGCGTGCGGCTGACGCCAAGCCTCTCGGACAATGCGCGCTCGTCGAGCATCACCGGCTCGGGCGTCGAGTAGATGTCCATCTTGAGGATGGCTTCCTTCAAGGCGTCATACGCCTTGTTCTTGAAGCTGCTCTCCGGGGCAATACGAACGATTGCGATGTCTGCCTCGGCCATGTTCGGCAACGCCTTGGTTGGTTTGCGTAGTGACACGACGAATCTCCTCCAGTGGGAGTCGTCTTTTACAGGAATATTAACGGGAAAGTTTTTGGCATACCACATGCCAGAATGTCAAGCTGACGATTTTTTGCGGCGTTCCAAGGCATGCTCCAGCTTGACAAGTTGGCTTCTGGCATACCAAATGCCATCGCCAGCCATTTTTGATCCATTCCGGCGGAGTAGTCTCGGGCTTTATGCCACTCCGTTCTGCCGCATGGAACAGAGCGCGGCCAATGGCAAGCATCACGGGCAGCCGCTAACCACGCGCGCGCTTTGAAAAGAACGAACTCAGGTCAAGGGAGAAGCCAGATGTCCAATTCCAAAGATGCCGTCCGCAAGGTGCTTGACCAGGTCAAGGCGGACAACCGCACCAGCCTGACGGCGCCGGAGGGCAAGCTGGTCTGCGACGCCTACGGCATTCCGGTGCCGAAGGAGGGCGTGGCAAAGTCGGCAGGCGAGGCCGGCAAGATGGCTTCGTCCATGGGCTTCCCGGTCGTGATGAAGATCGTCTCGCCGGACATTCTCCACAAGACCGAAGCCGGCGGCGTCATCGTCGGTCTCAAGACCACCGAAGAGGCCGAGAAGGCCTACGAGACCATTCTTTCCAACGCCAAGAAATATAAGTCCGATGCCAAGATCGAGGGCGTCCAGGTGCAGCAGATGCTGGCCGGCGGCACCGAGGTCATCGTCGGTTCGATCACCGACGGCTCGTTCGGCAAGCTCGTTGCCTTCGGCCTCGGCGGCGTGCTGGTCGAGGTGTTGAAGGACATCACCTTCCGCCTCGCGCCCGCGACCAAGGAAGACGCACTCTCGATGCTCGACGGCATCCAGGCGCATGAGATCTTGAAGGGCGTGCGCGGCAGCGAGCCGGTGAATCGCAACGCCCTCGCCGACGTCATCGTCAAGGTGTCGCAGCTCGTCACTGATTTTCCCGAGATCGTCGAACTCGACCTCAACCCGGTGTTCGCGACGGCGAAGGGCGCGACGGCAGCCGACGTCCGCATCGTCGTCGACTTCGCCTTCAAGCCGAAGCCGAAGCCGCGCCCGACCGAAGAGATCGTCACCGCGATGAACCGCATCATGCAGCCGAAGGCGGTCGCCGTGGTCGGCGCCTCCGCCGAGGATGGCAAGATCGGCAATTCCGTGATGAAGAACCTCATCAACGGCGGCTACAAGGGCGAGATCTATCCGATCCATCCCAAGGCCACCGAGATCCTCGGCTACAAGGCCTACAAGAGCGTCAAGGACGTGCCCGGCGTGATCGACGTCGCGGTGTTCGCGATCCCCGCCAAGTTCGTGGCTGCGGCGCTCACCGAGTGCGGCGAGAAGAAAATCCCGGGCGCGGTGCTGATCCCGTCGGGCTTCGCCGAAGCCGGCGCGCCGGAGCTGCAGGCCGAGATCGTCGAGGTCGGCAAGAAATACGACATCCGCCTGATGGGGCCGAACATCTACGGCTTCTACTATACGCCCGCCAATCTCTGCGCGACTTTCTGTACTGCTTACGACGTCAAGGGCCATGCGGCGCTGTCGTCGCAGTCGGGCGGCATCGGCATGGCCATCATCGGCTTCTCGCGCTCAGCGAAAATGGGCGTCTCGGCGATCGTCGGTCTCGGCAACAAGTCCGACATCGACGAGGACGATCTGCTCGCCTTCTTCGAGCAGGATCCGAACACCAACCTGATCGCGCAACACTGCGAAGACCTCAAGGATGGTCGCGCCTTTGCGGAAGCGGCAAAACGCGTTTCCAAGAAGAAGCCGGTGGTCGTGCTCAAGGCCGGCCGCACCTCGGCCGGTGCCAAGGCTGCGTCCTCGCACACCGGCGCGCTCGCCGGTAACGACCGCATCTACGAGGACGTGTTCAAGCAGTCCGGCGTGATCCGCGCTCGCTCCTTGCGGCAGCTGCTCGAATTCGCCCGTGGCGTGCCGGTGCTGCCGACGCCGAAAGGTGAGAACGTGCTGATCATCACCGGCGCCGGCGGCTCGGGCGTGCTGCTCTCGGACTCCTGCGTCGACAACGGCCTGTCGCTGATGTCGATGCCGCCGGATCTCGATGCGGCCTTCCGCAAGTTCATCCCGCCGTTCGGTGCGGCCGGAAATCCTGTGGATATCACCGGCGGCGAGCCGCCGATCACCTACGTCAACACCGTGAAGCTCGGCCTCTCGGACGAGCGCATCCACGCGCTGATCCTCGGCTACTGGCACACCATCGTCACCCCGCCGATGGTGTTCGCCCGCAACATGGTCGAGGTGAAGAAGGAGATGGAGGCCAAGGGTTTTGTGAAGCCGATGGTCGCGTCTCTGGCCGGCGACGTCGAGGTCGAGGAAGCCGCCGAATATCTCTACCAGAACGGCATTCCGGCCTACGCCTACTCGACCGAGCTGCCGGTCGAGGTGCTCGGCGCCAAGTACAAGTGGGCGCGCGGGGCAGGGCTGCTCTGAGCTGTCGTTCGCCTCTCCCCGCCCGCGGGGAGAGGCCGGAATTTGCGCAGCAGATTCCGGGTGAGGGGGACCCTCCACGAGTCTGACTGCCCCCGTCCTCGCGGAGACTCCCCTCACTCTGACCCTCTGAGCGCGAGCGAAGCTCGTCGCCGCCCCGCAGGCGGGGAGAGGAGAAGAATGAATGCAGGTCGCGATGAGCAAGAACGTGATCCGCCGCAAATCGCTCGAGCCCAAATCGGTCGCGGAAGCCGATCACGAGGGCCGCGACGGCGGCGTGCAGTCCGTTGATCGTGCGCTTTCGATCATCGAGACGCTGGCCGAGGACGACGAAGGTTATCGCCTCAGCGATCTCGCGATCCGCACCGGCCTGTCGGCGTCCACCGTGCACCGGCTGCTCGCAACCCTCGAAAACCGCCGTTTCGTGCAGTTCGACCGTGCCGAATCCAAATGGCATGTCGGCGTGCGCAGCTTCACCGTCGGCGCCAGCTTCGCGCGGCGGCGCAATTTCTCTGCGCAGGCGATTCCATACCTCCGCAAGCTGCGCGATCTCACCCGCGAGACGGCCAATCTCGCCGTGGTCGACGACGAGTTCATCATCGTGCTGACCCGCATGGAAAGCCGCGAGATCATGCGCTCACTGACCAAGGTGGGCGGCCGCGTTCCCATGGTAACCTCCGGCGTCGGCAAGGCCGTGCTGGCAACCTATTCGGACGAGGACGTTGGCGCCGTCATCCGCCATCACGGCATGCCTCGCCTGACCGAGAAGTCGATCGTTCGGCCGAGCGACCTGTTCAAGGAACTCGAAAAGATCCGCAAGCAGGGCTACGCCCTCGACGATGAAGAGGCCTGCATGGGCCTGCGCTGCGTTGCGGCGGTCGTCTACAACGACTGCGCCGAGCCGCTCGCGGCGATTTCAGTCTCCGGCATGACGGGCCGGCTGACCGATCAGCGGTTGCCGGAGATCGGGCAAATCGTCCGGGATGTCGCTGCCGAACTGACGGCCGCGCTCGGCGGGGTGATCCCGGCGCCTCGCTGACCAAAAAAAGCCCTGGGGGATGTCACTGGACAGTATCGGCCGTTTTGGCTGATATGCGACCAAACGACACAATGCGGCAAACGTCCGCATGAGCCTGGAGATGCCCCCATGTTTCGATTTCCCCCGCGCCTTGTCGGCGCAGCCGTCGCGCTGACCCTGGCGGCAGCCAATCCGGCCTTTGCCCAGCAACTCGAGCTCAAGCTGATGGCGCCGGCAGCTCCGGGCGGGGGCTGGGACCAGACCGCGCGCTCGATGCAGCAGGCGCTGGTGGCTTCAGGCGTCGCGCGCAGCGTGCAGGTCACCAACGTTCCCGGTGCCGGCGGCAGCGTCGGCATCGCGCAGTTCGTCAATGGCGCCAAGGGCGACGGCAACCAGATGATGGTCAACGGCTTCGTCATGGTGGGCGCGCTCGCCATGAACAAGTCGCCGGTGACGCTGGAGCAGGTGACGCCGATTGCCCGCCTCACCGAGGAGATCCAGGTGATCGTGGTTCCCGCGAATTCGCCGATCAAGAATGCGCAGGATCTCGCCGCCGCGGTGAAGGCCGATATCGCCAGGGTCACCTTCGCCGGCGGCTCTGCCGGCGGTGTCGACCATGTGATGGCAGCCCTGTTCGCCGGCGCCGTCGGCGCAGACGCGAAGAAGATCAACTACATCCCGTTCTCCGGCGGCGGCGAGTCGCTGGCGGCGATCCTCGGCGGCAAGGTCACCGCGGGCATTTCGGGCCTGAGCGAATATGAAGGGCAGATCAAGTCCGGCAAGCTGCGCGCGATCGGCGTGACCTCGGAGAAGCGCATTGCCGGCAGTGACATCCCGACCTTCAAGGAGCAGGGCATCGACCTCGTGATTGCCAACTGGCGCTCGGTGGTCGCGCCTCCCGGCATCACGCCGGAGCAGCGCAAGACCTTGAGCGATGCGGTCGAGAAGATGGTGAAGTCCGACGCCTGGAAGGAGATACTCAAGCAGAAAGGCTGGGAGGATGCGTATCTCGGCGGCGACGCTTTCGCTGACTTCCTGAAGAAGGAAACGGTGCGCGTCACCGATGTGCTGAAATCGGTGGGCCTCGTCAAGTCATGACCTCAGGCGATCCTGCGCAGCCGCCGCGGCGCGTCGACCGCGCCGGCCTCGCTATCGCCGCGTTGCTCGCAGGGCTCGCCGCGGTGCTGGTCTGGGATGCGCGCGGCCTGCAATCCGCCGCGATGTACGGGATGGGGCCCGAGGCGATGCCGGTTGTGGTCGCCTCCGGCCTGGCCTTGCTCGCGATCGGCAATTTCATCGACGCGCTACGTGGCAACCTGCCGGCGCGCGAGAGTGCCGATCCCGTTCCGGTGATTCTGATCCTGGTCGGCTTGGCGCTGCTGATCGCGATCATCGGCTTCGGCGGCGGCTTCATCCTGGCGACGTCCGCGCTGTTCGTGACCACGTCGGCGGCGTTTGGGCGCCGTGCCATCCTGATCGACAGCATCATCGCCCTCGTGATGTCGACCGTCATCTATCTCGCATTCGACCGCCTGTTGACGCTGAGCCTTCCGGCCGGGCCCCTGGAGCGACTGCTGTGATGGACACTTTTGCCGCGCTCGCCCACGGCATGGCGGTCGCCGTCCAGCCGATGAACCTGCTTTATGCGCTGATCGGCGTGTTCCTCGGCACGGCCGTCGGCGTGCTGCCCGGCATCGGCCCGGCGCTGACGGTCGCGCTGCTGCTGCCGGTGACCTACAAGCTCGATCCCGGCGGCTCGCTGATCATGTTCGCCGGCATCTACTATGGCGGCATGTATGGCGGATCGACCACCGCGATCCTGATCAACACGCCCGGCGAGAGCGCCTCGATGGCGACCGCGCTCGAAGGCAACAAGATGGCCAAGGCCGGCCGTGGCGGGCCGGCGCTTGCGACCTCCGCGATCGGCTCTTTCGTTGCCGGCACCATCGCCACCATCGGACTCGCCTTCCTTGCGCCGTGGCTGGTCGATTTCGCCGTGCGCTTCGGCCCAGAGGATTACTTCGCGCTGATGTGCGTTGCCTTCGTCACGGTGTCGGCGACCTTCGGAGATTCGCCGGTTCGTGGTCTGACCAGCCTGTTCGTCGGCCTGACGCTGGGCCTCGTCGGCATCGACAAGTTGACCGGCCAGGCGCGGCTTGCGTTCGGCATCCCCGAGCTGCTCGACGGCGTCGAGGTGACGACGCTCGCGGTCGGCCTGTTCGCGGTGGGCGAGGCGCTCTATGTCGCATCGCGCCGCCACCACACCGAGGAGAAGCTCGAGCCGGTGCGCGGCTCGCTGTGGATGACAAAAGAAGACTGGAAGCGATCGTGGAAACCGTGGCTGCGCGGCACCATGTTCGGCTTTCCGATCGGCGCCCTGCCTGCGGGGGGCGCCGAGATCCCGACCTTCCTGTCCTATTCGACCGAGAAGCGCCTGACCAAACACCCCGAAGAATTCGGCAAGGGTGCGATCGAAGGGGTGGCGGGCCCGGAAGCGGCCAACAACGCCTCCGCCGCCGGCACGCTGGTGCCGCTGCTCACGCTCGGGCTGCCGACCTCGGCGACCGCCGCGATGATGCTGGCGGGTTTCCAGCAATACGGCCTCAATCCAGGGCCGCTGCTGTTCGCCGAGCGGCCCGATCTGGTGTGGGGTCTGATCGCGAGCCTCTTCATCGCCAACTGCATGCTGCTGGTGCTCAACCTGCCGCTGGTTGGACTGTGGGTGCGCCTGCTCGCGATTCCGCAGCCCTGGCTCTATGCCGGCATCCTCGTTTTCGCGACCATGGGCACCATCGCTGCCAAGCCGTCGGTGGTGGAACTATCGATGCTGGCCGGCTTCGGCGTGCTCGGCTTCTTGATGCGCCGGTTCGATTTTCCGATCGCTCCCGTGGTCGTCGGCCTGATCCTCGGCCCGATCGCCGAAAGCCAGTTGCGTCGCGCACTCGCGATCAGCCTCGGCGATCCCATGACACTGGTCCAAAGCCCGATCTCGGCGACGCTGCTGGCGGTGGCGTTGATCGCGCTACTGGCGCCCTTCGTGCTGAAGGGGCTCGGGCGATTCAAGGCGAACGAGGATTAGCCGTTAAGACGCACGCATGTGCTAATGCTGCGCCCATCCCGTGGAGAAATGCCATGCCGTCGGAACTTCGCTCGCCCCGTCTGGCCGTCCTGATCGACGCCGACAATGCCTCTGCAAAGATCGCGGATGGACTTTTCGAGGAGATTGCCAAGATCGGCGAGGCCAGCGTCCGACGCATCTACGGCGACTTCTCCAATGCGCGTTCCAGGGGCTGGGCCGACATTCTGTCGAAGCACGCCATCATCCCGCAACAGCAGTTCGCTTATACGACGGGAAAGAATGCGTCCGACATAACCCTGGTCATCGACGCGATGGACCTGCTTCACAGCGGCCGGTTCGACGGCTTCTGTCTGGTGTCTTCCGACAGCGACTTTACCCGTCTCGCCGCCCGCATCCGGGAGCAGGGCGTCGACGTCTTCGGGTTCGGCGAGCAGAAGACGCCGGAAAGCTTCAGGCAGGCCTGCCGGAGATTCGTCTATACCGAGAACCTGCTTGCTGGCCCGGCGAACACCCAGGATGCCGCCACGAGGTCGGCGCCGCTTCAGCCGCCCGATGCCGCCACGCCCATCATCAAGAAGGTGATCACCCAGATGGAGAGCGAGGACGGCTGGGTCGCCCTTGGTGAAGTCGGACGGCAGCTCGCCAATCTGGCTTCTGATTTCGATCCGAGGACGTTCGGCTTTCGCAAGTTGAGCGACCTCGTGCGAAAGACGAATGCGTTCGAGATCGATGAGCAAAAAGGCCGGTCGATGCGCATTCGGGTCAAGCCCACTGCCGCACCGCCGAGGCGAAGGCGGAACCCGCGCAGGGCTTCGGGCGTGGGAGCAGCAGGTGCTTCGGCGCCGAAGACGTAAGCAGGTCCTGCCGCTATATTTGAGCTTGCCCGGGGTGGGGCCGGGCGTAACCATCGCTCGGCCGTAACGTCACCGAGAGCCCAGATGACCAGACTCACCCGTTTCTCCGTTGCGCCGCTGCACAGCATGACGCGGCGCCTCGCCGACGTCGCCTCGGCGCGCGTTGCGCCCGATTTCGTCGTCACGGGCGCCCGGGTGCTCTCGACCTATTCGGAGCGCATCCACGCGAACCGCGAAATCTGGATTGCTGGCGGCCGCATCGCTGCGGTGAAGCCGGCCGGCACGGCGAAGAAGGTTTGGAGCGGCGTGCCGCTCTATGATGCGGCCGGCGGCATCATCGCGCCGGGGCTGGTCGATCCGCACATCCACATCGAATCCTCGATGGTGACGGCCTGTGCCTACGCGGAAGCTGCGCTGCTCAACGGAACCACCACGATCTTCTGCGACAGCCACGAGATCGGCAACGTCATGGACGTCGCCGGCGTCGAGGCGATGCTGGAGGACGCACGCGAGGCGCCGCTCTCGATCTTCTTGACGGTGCCCAGCACGGTGCCAGCTACGTCCGCGGAACTGGAAACCGCCGGCGGCGACCTCACGCCGGACAAGATCGCGGGCCTGTTCGATCGCTGGCCTGAGGCGGTCGCACTCGGCGAGAAGATGGATTTCGTGCCAGTCACCATGGGCGACGAGCGCAGCCATGCCATCCTCGCCGCGGCCCTGAAGCGCGGGCGTCCGGTGTCCGGTCATGTCTATGGCCGCGAGTTCGTCGCCGCCTATGCGGCGAGCGGCGTCACCGATACGCATGAGGCGATCGACCGCGACATCGCTGACGATCTGCTCGACGCCGGCGTCTGGGTGTTCCTGCGCGGCGGCCCGCCGACGACGCCATGGCATTCGCTGCCGCAGGCGATCCGCACCGTGACCGAGCTCGGGGCCTCGCACAAGCGCACGGCGGTCTGCACAGATGATCGCGATGCCGACGATCTGCTGCTGTTCGGTCTCGACTGGGTGGTGCGCGAGGCGGTGAAGGCGGGGATATCGCCGGAGCAGGCCTGGTCGATGGGCTCGCTTCATGGCGCGACACGTTTCGGCATGGATGGCGATATCGGCGGGCTCGGCGGCGGCCGCCGCGCCGATCTCGTGCTGATGGACGACCAGCTCAAGCCGCAATGCACCTGGTATGGCGGCGAGCTCGTGGTCGAGAACCGCAAGATCACCGGGCTTCTCGATCAGGCCTTGTCGCAACGCTATCAATATCCGAGGGCCGCCTACGCCACGGTGAAGCTTCCGGAGAAGCTGAAGCTGACGCCGGAGCTGCCGGCGAAGGCCTGCACCGTCAACGCGATCAAGACCGCGTTGCCCGGCATCATGCTGATCCATGAGAAGGTCGCGATCGAACCTGCAAAGGATTGGCCATCCCTGTTCGCCCGCTACGGACTTTGCTTCGTCACGGTCGTCGAGCGCCACGGCAAGTCGGCCGGCAATGTCGCCCATGGCCTTCTCAAGGATTTCGGCCTGAAGCGCGGCGCGGTCGCCTCCAGCGTCGGCCACGACAGCCACAACATCATCGTCGCCGGCACCAACGAGCCGGACATGCAGGTGGCGATCGCTGCGATCAAGGAGCATCAGGGCGGCGTGTGCGTCGTCGCCGACGGCAAGGTGAGGGCGCTGGTTCCGCTGCCCATCGCCGGGCTGCTCTCCGACAAGCGCGTCACCGAAGTGGCGGAAGAAGTGAAGGTGCTGAAGAAGGAATGGGCGGAGGCCGGCTGCACCATCCCCTACATGGGCTTCAATTTGATTCCGCTATCGGTCATTCCGGAAATTCGCATCACCGACAAGGGTCTCGTGCTGGTGCCGCAGATGGAGCTGGCACCGCTGTTCGAGTGATCCGCTTTCACGCAATCCTCGATGTAACCGATTGAGACCGCCGCGATTTTTCCGCGGTTGCCGCATCGTGGAAAATAAAACCGATCTCGTTGAGATTGCATCTTGTGCAACCGATGATCTCGTTCACTGACTCAACTTGAGCGAGGTCCGATATGGCGAAGATGCGAGCCGTCGATGCAGCCGTGCGTGTCCTGGAGAAGGAAGGCATCTCGACTGCCTTCGGGGTCCCCGGGGCCGCGATCAATCCGCTTTACTCGGCGCTCAGGAAGCGTGGTTCGATCCGCCACATCCTGGCGCGGCATGTCGAGGGAGCCTCGCACATGGCGGAAGGATATACGCGGGCCAAGGCCGGCAATATCGGCGTCTGCATCGGCACCTCGGGGCCGGCCGGCACCGACATGATCACCGGGCTCTATTCCGCGATCGCCGATTCCATCCCGATCCTCTGCATCACCGGGCAGGCGCCGCGGGCGCGTCTCTACAAGGAGGACTTCCAGGCGGTCGATATCGAGTCGATCGCAAAGCCCGTGACCAAATGGGCGGTGACGGTGCGCGAACCCGCGCTGGTGCCGCGCGTGTTCAGCCAGGCTTTTCACGTGATGCGCTCGGGCAGGCCAGGACCGGTGTTGATCGACATGCCGCTCGACGTGCAACTCGCCGAGATCGAGTTTGACGAGGAGACTTATGAACCGCTGCCGGTCTACAAGCCCACTGCCACGCGCAAGCAGGTCGAGAAGGCGCTGGAGATGCTCAACGCGGCCGAGCGGCCGCTGATCGTCGCCGGCGGAGGCATCATCAATGCCGATGCCTCGGATCTGCTGGTCGAGTTTGCCGAGATCACCAACGTGCCCGTCGTCCCGACGCTGATGGGATGGGGCGCGATCCCCGACGACCATGTGCTGATGGCCGGCATGGTGGGGCTTCAGACCAGCCACCGCTACGGCAACGCCACGCTGCTGGAATCCGATTTCGTGCTCGGTATCGGCAACCGCTGGGCCAACCGCCACACCGGCTCGGTCGAGACCTACACCAAGGGCCGCACCTTCGTGCATGTCGATATCGAGCCGACGCAGATCGGGCGCGTGTTCAATCCCGATCTCGGCATCGTCTCGGATGCGAAGGCCGCGCTCGAACTGTTCGTCGCCGTCGCCAGGGAGTGGCGCCGGTCAGGCAGGCTTCGCGAGCGCCAAGCGTGGCCCGCTTCCTGCCGCGATCGCAAGAAGACGATGCTGCGCAAGAGCCATTTCGACAACGTGCCGATCAAGCCGCAGCGCGTCTACGAGGAGATGAACAAGGCGTTCGGCCGCGACACCACTTATGTCACCGTGATCGGCCTGTCGCAGATCGCCGGCGCGCAATTCCTCGGCGTCTACAAGCCGCGCAACTGGATCAATGCCGGACAGGCGGGACCGCTCGGCTGGACGCTCCCCGCCGCGCTCGGCGTGCGTGCGGCGTGCCCGGATCGCGACATCGTGGCGCTCTCCGGCGACTACGACTTCCAGTTCCTGATCGAGGAGCTCGCGGTCGGCGCGCAGTTCAATCTGCCCTACATCCACGTCGTCGTGAACAATTCCTATCTCGGCCTGATCCGCCAGGCCCAGCGCGGCTTCGAGATGGACTATCAAGTCCAGCTCTCCTTCGAGAACATCAACGCACCCGAGATCGGCGTCTACGGCGTCGACCATGTCGCAGTTGCCGAAGGCCTCGGCTGCAAGGCGATCCGCGTCACCCGCCCCGAGGACACGCAAGCCGCGTTTGCCACCGCGCGTGAATTGATGGCCAGGCATCGCGTGCCCGTGGTGGTCGAGTTCATCCTCGAGCGCGTCACCAACATCGCGATGGGCACCGAGATCGACAACATCGTCGAGTTCGAGGAGGTGCTGGACCTTCCGCTCGACGAGGTCGAGCGGGCGCGCCCGGGCGTGCTGCAGCCGGCGGAATAGAAGAGAGCATCATGCCGAAGTTTGCCGCCAACCTCACCATGCTCTTCAACGAGATGCCCTTCCTCGACCGCTTTGCCGCTGCGAAGGCGGCGGGTTTCGCCGGCGTCGAATATCTCTTTCCCTATGATTTCGACAAGGCGCAGCTGCGCGAGCAGTTGGAGGCCCACGGGCTGACCCAGGTGCTGCACAATCTGCCGGCCGGCAATTGGGCGGCGGGCGAGCGCGGCATTGCCATCCTGCCCGATCGCGTTAGTGAATTCCGCGACGGCGTATTCCGCGCCATCGACTACGCCAAGGCGCTCGATTGCGAGCAGCTCAACTGCCTCGTCGGCATCGCGCCTGTCGATGCGGACCCGCGCCAGCTGAACGAGACCCTGGTCGGAAATTTGCGCTTTGCCGCCTCGACGCTGGCGCGGGAGAACATCAAGCTGTTGGTCGAGCCGATCAACACGCTCGACATTCCCGGCTTCTATCTCAACGGGACCGAGCAGGCGGTGCAGCTGATCTCGGAAGTGCGGTCGAATAACCTCTTCATCCAGTACGACATCTATCACATGCAGATCATGGAAGGCGACCTCGCTCGCACCATGCAGGAATACCTGCCTGAGATCGCCCACATCCAGCTCGCCGACAATCCCGGCCGCCACGAGCCCGGCACCGGCGAGATCAACTATCCTTTCCTGTTCCGCCATCTCGACGCGATCGGCTATCGCGGCTGGATCGGCTGCGAATACAAGCCCCGCACCACGACGCTAGAAGGCCTGTCCTGGCACGCGGCACAGACGTTCGAGACTTGAGACTGTAGCCAAGCCGACGGTGGGGCTCCCTCTCCCGCTTGCGGGAGAGGGTTGGGGAGAGGGTATCTCCGCGGTGGGGTTCTTGCGGAGAGAATCCCAACGCGGACAGAACCCTCACCCGGCACTGCGTGCCGACCTCTCCCGCAAGCGGGAGAGGTGCACTGGGCACGTGGATAGACTTACCAGAAACTTTCGCAGAGGAAATGAAGACATGACCAACATCGGCTTCATCGGACTTGGCACCATGGGACGGCCGATGGCCCGCCATCTCCTGGCCGCGGGCCATCGCGTTCTCCTGCATGACGTCGCGCCTGTTGCCCCCGAGCTGATTGCGGCCGGCGGCATTTCCTGCAACTCCGGCAAGCAGGTGGCGGAGGAGGCGGATGCGGTCATCATCATGGTGCCGGATACGCCGCATGTCGAAGCCGTGCTGTTCGGCAAGGACGGGGTCGCGAGCGGCATTTCCAGGGGCAAGATCGTGGTCGACATGAGCTCGATCTCGCCGCTGGCGACGAAGGAGTTTGCGAAGAGGATCGAGGCGCTCGGGGCGGACTATCTCGACGCGCCGGTGTCGGGCGGGGAGGTCGGAGCGAAAGCTGCGAGCCTCACCATCATGGTCGGCGGGCCGGAGCGGGCTTTTGGCACCATGAAGCCGATCTTCGACAAGATGGGCAAGAATGTCACGCATGTCGGCGCCAATGGCGACGGCCAGACGACGAAGGTCGCCAACCAGATTATCGTCGCGCTGACGATCGAGGCCGTGAGCGAAGCGCTTCTGTTCGCATCCAAGGCCGGCGCGAACCCAGCGCTGGTGCGCAAGGCGCTGATGGGCGGCTTCGCCTCGTCGCGGATTCTCGAAGTGCATGGCGAGCGCATGGTGAAGCGCAATTTCGATCCGGGCTTCCGCATCGAGCTGCACCAGAAGGATCTCAACCTCGCGCTCGAAGGCGCTCGCTCACTCGGCTTGTCGCTGCCGAGCACGGCAGTGGCGCAGCAATTGTTCTCGTCCTGCGCGGCGCATGGCGGCAAGGCGTGGGATCATTCGGCGATGGTGCGGGCGCTGGAACTGATGGCGGGGCACGAGATCGCCGCAGCTTGATGTGTTACCGCGTAACAGTCTTCAGATTCTGTCGCTTCTTTGGCCGGAGGGAACCGGAACAATGCCTCCGCCCCGCTGTTGAAGGCGCAGGACAATCACTGGAGACACAAGCACATGAAAACCCGTCTTGCGATCACGTTCGCTGCCGCCTCGCTTCTGGCGTCGAGCGCAGCCTTCGCCCAGTCAACGACCGCCCAGGGCGCCGCGGACGGCGCGCGCGCGGGTGGCGACATCGGCGGCCCGATCGGCGCGATGGTCGGTGGCACTGTCGGCGCGGCCGTCGGCGCCGGCCTCGAAATTCCGAACGCCGTGCTGGGCGGAATCCCGCGAAGCGATTCGGTCGTCGTGGAGGAGCGCGTTGTCGTCGGCGAGCCGCTGCCGCCCACCGTTGTGCTCCGCCCCGTGCCGAATTACACCGAGTATCGCTACGCGGTCGTGAACGATCGCCGCGTGATCGTCGAACCGCGCACCCGACGCGTCGTCAAGATCATCGACTGATCGCGGCAATCCAGGCGCTGACAGACAGGCCCTGCGGAGTCTCACTCCGCGGGGCCTTCGCTTGTCAGGGCAGTGCTGGTGCGAAAGCGCGTGAGCAGCCAATCGGCCGCGGCGGCGAGCGCAAAGCCGAGGCAGGCGGTGGCGGCATCGACCAGAAAATCCTCCAGCCGCGCATGGCGGCCGGGTGCCCAAAATTGCATCAGCTCGAGCACGCCAATCAGCACGACTGCGGCCCCTGCGATCAGCAGACGTCGTCGCCCATAGGCGAGGCCGAACGCCAGTCCCACCAGAATGAAGGCGAGCGCATGTTCGCCGTCCTGGCCGAGATCGGAATGGGGCCTCAGGCCGGGGGGACCGAGAGTGGCGAAAGTGACGGCGGCCGCGAGCAGCCAGGCAATGGTACGCATGAAAAAGGACATTCCGACCGCTTAGCACGGATCTGGCGGGGTTGTCGCGAGGTCGGTATCAGATCGCCGTGTAGTTAATGACAAAATGTTAAAGTGGCTCGCGCACGCCGAGTCCGTGCATGAAGCGTTCCCGGATCTGCACGGGGTCGCGGCGGGTGGTGCCCACGCCCGGTTTGTCGTCGATCCGGACCGCGATCAAGCCCGGCTCGGTGGCAGCCATCGCATCGTCGACCAGCCGCTCGAAATCCTCCTCGTCCGCGGCCCAGGCGCTGTTGGCGAGGCCGGAGCCGATGGCGATGGCGACGATGTCGGCGACGTTCGCTGCCGGTGTCGGCTGCGCGCCAGTGATTTGGTAGATGCCGTTGTCCATCACGATCATCGTGAGGTTTGTTGGCTTCAGGGCTGCGATCGTCGACAGCGCGCCGAGCTGCATCAGCAGCGAGCCGTCGCCTTCGAGTGCGAAGACGCGGCGGCCGGGCTGCGCCAGCGCCACGCCGAGCGCGATCGGAAAGGCGAGCCCCATGCTGCCCAGCATGTAGAAATTCTGCGGGCGGTGGCCGGCCGCCCACAGATCGAAATTGGTGTTGCCGATGCCGCCGATCACGGCTTCCTCGTGCTTGAGCTTCGCGATGAGGCGCGAGGTGACGTCGAAGCGGTTCATGACCTTGGTGTTGCGCGTGTTCATGACCGGCCTCACTTGTCAAAGACCTTGCCACCCGTGAGCAGCGGGTTGAGGATCAACGCCACCGGCGCCTGCGTGGTGACGGCCTGCTTGATCGAGCGGTCCGTGATGAATTCGAGCTCGTCGAGCCGGGTGATGGTGTGGTGCTCCAGCGCCAGTGAATCGAGCACCGGACGCATGGTCCGGCAGACCAGCGACTGGCCGTAATTGAACTCGCCGAGCGTGCCGCGCTCGGACACGAACATGATCAGCGGAATCTGGTAGGGCACCGCGAGCGAGGCCAGCACGTTGGCCAGCGTGGCAAAGCCGGAGGTCTGCATCAGCACCGCGCCGCGCCGTCCGCCCATCCAGGCGCCGGAGACGATGCCAACCGCTTCCTCCTCGCGGGCGGTGGCAAAGGCGGTGAAGAAGGGATCGGCGTGCAGGTTCTTGATCAGCGGCGTCAGCACGCGGTCGGGCACGTAGGGGATGAGGCTGATCTCGTTCCGCTTCAACGTTTGCAGGACGATGCCGTGCCAGCTTCCTTCGCCGGAGCCTTGAGCCGCCTGGGGCGAGGTCTGTTGTTCCGCAATCGCCATTGCGTTCTCCCTTCAGCCGCGCATGCTTCTTGGTTCTGGCGGTCGCGGCGGTCCGCCGAACTTGACGCAGGCAATGGGATTGTCAACATGTCCCGGCCGGCACCGTGATCTGCGCCAGAAGGCCTGCCGTGGCCGGCTCCGCCATGTCATAAGTGCGGCAATGAAGAAACGGGAGGAAGCACCGGAGGCAGCGCGTCGCGCCGACCTTGCCGAGCTCCCTCGCGAGCGAGCCGGAAGGGTCCTGATGTCCGTCAACAACAAGCGCGTCTTCTACGTCAAGTACCTCGCCAATCCGATCTACATCGACATTCTGAAGGCGCGGCCCGACGTCCGGCTCGATCGCATCGAGAACGAGAGCCCTGAAGATTTCTATGCGCCGATCCTGAGTGCGGCCCATGTCTACCAGATCGGCGCGGCGCGCGACGAACTGGCGCCGCATTTCCACGTCGATGCCGCCTTTCTGAAGCGGACGCCGAAATTGCTGCTGGTCTCCAGCAATGGCGCGGGCTTCGACCCTGTTGACGTCGAGGCTTGCACGGACGCGGGGGTGCTGGTCGTCAACCAGTCCGGCGGCAACGCCCATTCGGTTGCCGAGCATGCGCTGGCGATGATGTTGACGTTGTCCAAGCGCATCATCCAGTCGGATCGCCGCCTGCGCCGCGAGCGCGACGTCAACCGCAACGAACTCGTCGGCAACGAGGTCGAGGGCAAGACCGTCGGCATCATCGGCCTCGGCAATGTCGGCCGGCGCATCGCCGCCCTGTGCAAGGGCCTGCTCGGCATGACGGTACTGGCCTACGACCCGTATTTGTCGGCCGAGGTGATGGCGGAGCGGGGCGGTGAGAAGGTCGAGCTCGACGAGCTCCTGCGCCGCGCCGATTTCGTCTCGATCTCCTGCCCGCTGAACAAGGGTAGCCGGAACATGATCAGCGTGCGTGAATTCGCGCTGATGCAGCCGCATGCCTATTTCATCACCACGGCTCGCGGTTTCATCCACGATGAGGACGCGTTGCTTCAGGCGCTGCGCGACAAGCGCATTGCGGGTGCCGGCCTCGACGTCTGGTCCAAGGAGCCGCCGCCGCCGGAGCATCCGCTGCTCCAGTTCGACAACGTGCTGGCGAGCCCGCACACGGCAGGGGTCACCACCGAGGCGCGCCAGAACATGGGCCGCATCGCCGCCGAGCAGGTGCTGGATGTGCTCGACGGCAAGCGCCCGCCGCGCATGATCAATCCCGAAGTCTGGCCGCGCTATGCGGAGCGCTTCAAGCAGGCTTTTGGTGTGATGCCCGGGTAAGGGGCCGGCCGCGCTAGGTTGGATTGCGCTCCGATCATTGGTTACCACGATGAAAAGCCAAAGCGCCGCATCTTATCGATCGGGTAAGTGAACGCGTATCACTTGTCCTGTAGTTGAAGGTCCATGAGCATCTTTTCGATCGCGACATCCGGACTTTCTGCGGCAAGTTTGCGCGTAAACGTGGCCGCGAGCAATATCGCCAACGTCCGCACGACCGGGCCGCTGCCAGCATCAGGCGGATCGGACACGTCGGCCGATGCAGCCAGCTTGAGCACGAGCTCGACTTATCCCGCGGCTTATGTGCCGTTGCGCGTCGATCAGGTCGACCAATCGAATGGCTCGATGCCAGGCGGTACGATCGCGGCCGTGTCGACGGTCTCGCCGAGCTATATCGCACAATCCGACCCGGGCGCCCCCTTCGCAAACCAGGACGGGCTGGTCGCGGCGCCGAATGTCGATATCGCCCGTGAATTCGTTGAGCAGGCGGCCGCAAAGTACAGCTTCGTCGCCAATGCGAAGGTCATTCAGGCCTACTCGGAAACGACGGAGTCGCTGCTCGACATCACGACGTGATGGCTGATTCGGCTCTGTCCGCCTGCCCTCGCTCGTCCGCCTCCACCGGCGAGATGCCAGGGGCAGGGCGTCTACCCGAACTTGGTGCCGAGCTGCTTGAACACGGCCTCGCAGGTCATGAGGTCGAGATGGCCGCCGCCCGCGTTCTTGAAGAAGGTGATGTCGGACGGTGAGATGCGTCCCTGCGCGCTGCCGCTGGCGAGATCATAGAGATCGCCGAGGACATCGGTCTCGCTGATCGCACCGCTGGCGATCGGCTGCAGGATGTCGCCGACGCCATGGAAGGCCGATTCCCGCCGGTCCACGAAGACGCGCGACAACCTGGCGGCATCGTCGTCAGCCTCGCGCGTTTGCGGCGTGTAGCCGCCGACCAGGTCCAGATGCGTGCCCGGCCGCAAGTTCCGGCCCTTGATCAGCGGTTGATGCGCGCGGGTGCAGGTGGTGATCACGTCAGCCTCTCGCGTCGCCGCGTCGATATCCGTGATCGTCTCGGCCTTGACGCCGTCCTTCGCCAAACGCCGAGCGAGATCAGCGGCCCGTTCCGGGCTCCGATTCCAGATCAGCACGCGCTCGAGCGACGGTCGCACGGTACGATGCCCCCGGATCAGCCACTCGGACATCTCCCCGGCACCGGCGCAAAGCAGCGTCTCGGGACTGGGCGGGGCGAGCAGCTTCGTGCCCAGCGCGGAGTCGGCAGCGGTACGCCAGTGCGTGATCTCGGTTCCGTCCATCGCCGCCAGCGGCTTTCCGTTGGTGCCGTCGAACAGCACGCACACCGCCTGCACGGCCGGCATCCTGCCCCGCGCCAGATTGGCCGGGAAGCTGGTGAACATCTTGCTCGCCATGTAGCGGCCGGGATCGACGGCACTGCGGACGACGTATTGCGCCCCCTCGCCGCCGAGAAAGGCGTCCAGGACTTCCATCTTCGGCCGGCGATGGGCCTCCTCCAGCGCGGTAATAAGGATCGGAAACGTCAGAACTCTCGTGACTTCGGTGTCGGAGACAAAGTGCAAGGCAAGATCCTCATGGGGGCGGCCGGTATTCCGCCTTATCCCCGGCCGGCAGGTTCCGCAATGGATTGTCCGTTCCGCCTTGATCCGCGTCAAAATCTCCTTCACCGCTCCGCCCTAAATGGGATTAGAGTGCTGCGAGGGCAGCAGGAGGTCCCATGGCTACTTATGTCGTCAGGTTCATGAAGAACGTGCTCGGCGAATACGGCCGACAGAGCGAGGTTTGTCAGGGTACACTCGAGGTCGATGCCGCCGACGAGAATGAGGCCAAAGAGCGGGCGAAAGCGAGATTCTGCAAGGACCAGGCATTGCATCACTGGTCGCTGCATGCCGACCGCATCCAGGTGAGGCCGGCTGACTTTCCGTCGTAAGGCCTACCGGCCCGGCGTCATGATGGGCGGAGGTGTTGTCGTCCCGGCGCCGAGCGATCGCTGCACCATCACGGTGTCGGACCAGCGGCCGTGGCGATAGGCAACGCCGCAAAGCAGGCCGGCGCGCGCGAAGCCGAATTTTTCGTGCAGTGTCAGCGAGGGCGCGTTGTCGGCATCGATATAGCCGATCATCTGGCGGAAGCCGGCCGCCGCACAGGCATCGATCAATTCCTGGAGCAATAGCCGTCCGACTCCGCGGCCGAGATGCGCGTGATGGACGTAGATCGAGTGCTTGGCCGTGTACCGATAGGCGGGACGCTTGCGGAACAGCACGGCATAGGCATAGCCGACGACCTCGCCGCGATAGGTCGCGACCAGATGCGGCAGGCGGGTCTGCTTCAGGTTCTTGCGCCGCTCCCGCAAATCATCCGGCTCCGGCGCACCGGTTCCCTCGACATCGCGCGGCACACCGTTGCGAACGTGATGGCGATAGATCGCCAGCATCGCTTCGACATCGCTTTCGCGTGACGGCCTGACCAGAACGGGCTCGTCACTCGCGCGCGCAGCTGTTTCGTTCATCGGCACTACTCGGCAACGACATAGGTGTAGAGCCCGATGCGCCCGTTCGCATCGACCTCCTTGTAGACCCCCTGGATCTCGACGTCGAAGCCCGGGAACGTGTTGAAGCAGGTCTCGAACATCTTGAGATAATCGATCATGGGTTTGGCCCGCTCCGTCAGCCGCTCGCCGGGCACGATGGTGGCGATGCCGGGCGGATAGACCACGAAGGGTGTGGTGGCGATGCGGCCGGCGATCGCCTCGATCGGCAAATAGTCGACATCGTTGCGGAACAGATAGCGCGCGGCATCGCGGGGCGACATCGCGATCTCGGGCATGTGCTCGGGCATGAACTGCCGAGCTTGGAGCGCACTGACGTCGGCGGCGCGGAAGAAGCGGTGCATCTCGCCGCAGAGATCGCGCAGACGCACGCCTGCGTAGCGCGTCCGTCGCCGCTGATGGAATTCCGGGATCGCGTCGGCCAGCAGCGCATTGTCGTCATGCAGCCTCTTGAACGCGACGAGGCCGGAGATCAGCGTGCCGGCCTTGCTCGCCTCGACGCCGGGCGTGAGCAGGAAGAGCAGGGAGTTGAGGTCGTTCTTCTCGGGGACGATGCGGTTTTCGCGCAAGTATTGCGCGACGACAGGTGCGGGGATGCCGTGCTCGGCATAGGCGCCGGTCGCACGATCGAATCCGGGGGTGAGCAAGGTCAGCTTGTTCGGATCGGTCATGGCAAAGCCTTCCGCGAGATCGGGAAAGCCGTGCCAGTTGGTGTCCGGAGAGAGCTGCCACAGCGCGGGATTGGTCGCGAGCTCGTCGGTGGAGAGCGTCTCCCAGGCGACGTTGTGGACGGCGCCGGGGCGGCTGACATCGGGAATGGCGACCCGATCGGGAACGAAGGGCTCGAAGAACCAGCGCCGCTCCGGATTTTGCTCCTTCTCCTCGAACTCCCGGCGCATCGCCCGGATCTTCTTGCGCAGCTCGATGCCGAGCCGGATCGTGTCGTCCCACAGCACTTCGCCGGAGCGACCCTTCATCATCTGCGCACCGACGTCGAGCGAGGCGAACAGCGGATAGAAGGGGGACGTCGATGCGTGCTGCATGAAGCTTTCGTTGAAGCGGCGATGCTCGACGCGGCGCTTCTGGCCACGGATGTGACGATCCTTGATGTGGATCTGCGAGGCCTGCGAGAAGCTCGCCAGCTGCTTGTGGGTCGACTGGGTCGCGATGATGCCGGGGGCCTCGGGAGGAAGATTGGCCAGCCCCATGGCGAAGCGGCCGGCATAGAGCGGATGGAATTTCATGAAGCCGGCCCAGGCCTCGTCGAACAGGATGTATTCGCAGAGATGGCCGATGCGCTTCAGGATCATCTCGGCGCTGTGGATCGAGCCGTCATAGGTGCACTGCTCGACCACGGCGACGCGGAACGGACGCTCCTTGCGCCAGGCGTCGCGGTCCCCGACCAGGGGATGGTTGCGGATGGCCTCGCGCAAGGCCTTCTCGTCGAGCATGTCCCAGCGCATCGGGCCGATCAGGCCCCAGGCATTGCGGACGGTCGGGACGTAGATGGGGACGCCGCCACTGATCATCAGAGCGCCGTGATGGGCGGCCTTGTGGTTGTTGCGGTCGAACAGCACGAGGTCACCGTCGGTGACGAGGGCGCCGAGCGCGACCTTGTTCGACGTCGAGGTGCCGTTGAGCACGAAATAGGTCTTTTCGGCGCCGAAGATCTGGGCCGCTTCCTTCTGCGCCTTCAGCGCCGGGCCTTCATGGGTGAGGAGGTCGCCGAGATCGAGCACGGAATTATCGAGGTCGTCACGGAACACGGATTCGCCGAGATGCTCGACGAACACGCGTCCGATCGGGCTGCGGTTGTAGAACACGCCGCCGTTGTGGCCTGGACAGGTCCAGAGCTGGTTGCCTTCCTCGGCATAGTCGACCAGCGCGCCGAAGAATGGGGTCTTCAGCGTCTCGGCATATTGCTTGAGGCGGCTGATCAGGTTCTTGGCAATGAAGGGCGGCGTCTCCTCGGACAGAAAGACATAGCCGTCGATGAAATCGAGCACCTCGACCGGCAGATCCTCGAACCGCTTGCGACGGATCAGGAGGATGATGGGGAAGTCGAGGCCCCGGCGGCGCATCAGATTGATCAGCGCCGAGGTCTTGCCTTCGAGGCCCTTCTTGCCCCAGTCCACCACCATGCAGCCGATCGCCGCATCGGTCTGCACCGCCATCTCGGCATCCTCCAGCTTGCGGGCCCGGACCACCTCGAATCCGGAGCGCTGGATCTCCTCGATGATCTGGTTGAAGCGAACGCCTTCGAGGTCGTCGCTATCGAACATGGGTGCGGCGAACAGGAAATTGAAGCGCTTGAAATAGTCCATGTCGGCTCCCGAGTGTGGCGGAGACACAGCTCTCGGCACATTCGATGACAGCTGGATGACAGGAGCCGAGAACCGCGGGAAGGTTCGAGTACCTGCGGCTTCAGTCCATCAGCTTGTCCAGCGTGATCGGGAAGCGCCGAATGCGCTTGCCGGTGGCATGATAGACGGCGTTCGCAGGCGGGAGATGTCGATCAGCCGGGAGGGCCGTTCGACGTTCTCTTTCATCAGGTCGATCAGGTTGGTGCCGCCGGCAATCAGCTTCGCGCCTGGATCGGCGGCGAGCAGGCGAGTCGATGAAGGCCTGTTGCAGGAGATGCAACGCGCCGTCCTTGGCAAGGCCTTCAATCGTCGTGATCTCAGCGCCATCCTTCATGACGGCGAGGGTCAGGCAGGAGTTGACCCGTCTTCCGTCGATCAGCGCGGTACAGGCGCCGCATTGGCCGTGATCGCAGCCCTTCTTGGTGCCGGTCAACTCCAGGCGGTCACGCAGGGCATCCAGAAACGTGGTCCACGGCACGACCTCGGGTGTGCGCCTTGCGCCATTGACGACGAGGTTGATCGGAATGCGTTCGGGGATCTGATCCGTGATGTCGGCCATGGTCTGTTCCCTGCGGAAAGGCCGAGCTGGGCAGATTGTGGATGTGACGCGAGGATGCATTGCCGCCGCTGGCCAATAGCGCCCAACGGATGACGGGCTGCTTGGTTCCCGACCGGTTCTCCGGTTGGGACGAACGAGGTCAGCGCTTCGTCTCCCCGAACACCACGGTCGGTACCGCGCGGTTGACGATCTCGCGCAGCGCGAAGCTCGATTGCACACGCGCGACGCGGGGCAGGCGGGACAGCTCGGTGCGGTGGATCCGCTCGAAGTCCTGGATGTCGCGCGCGAGCACGATCAGGATGTAGTCGTCGGTGCCCGACATCAGGAAGCAGCGCACGACGGAGGGGCATTTCACCACCTCCGCCTCGAATGCCTTCAGCGCATCGTCGCTCTGGCTCTCCAGCGCGATGCGAACCAGCACGGTGGTGGTGAGGCCGAACCGGGCGAGGTCGAGCGCGGCCTGGTAGCCCTGGATGTAGCCGTCGTCCTCCAGCGCCTTCTGCCGCCGCGCCAGTGCCGTGCTCGACAGGCCGATCTTGTTGGCAAGCTCGGTGTGGCTGGCCCGCGCATTGGTCGTGAGTTCCGCGAGGATCGCGAGGTCTTTCCGGTCGAGGGCCAAGGTTTCGTTTCCAGCGTTAAAGGGCACTTTTGCGCCGGAAACCGGCGCGCGCGTGCCGAACCTAGCGGATATTTGCACGAAACCAAACGGGCGCCGTCGCTACGATGAATGAGTGGAATCAGTGCGTTGGCAAGGGAGCCCGGGATGCGTGTCGGTGTGCCCAAGGAAATCAAGGTGCAGGAATATCGCGTCGGGCTCACCCCGGGCGCCGTCCGCGAGTATGTCGCCGCCGGGCACCAGGTGACGGTCGAGACCGGCGCCGGCAGTGGCATCGGCGCGCCCGATGAGACGTATCGGCGGGCAGGGGCGTCCATTGCCGAGACCGCCCGCGAGATCTTTGCCAGGTCCGAGATGATCGTGAAGGTCAAGGAGCCGCAAAAGAGCGAATGGGTCCAGCTCCGCGAGAGCCAGATCCTGTTTACTTATCTTCATCTTGCGCCGGATCCGGAGCAGGCCAAGGGCCTGATCGACTCCGGCTGCACCGCGATCGCCTATGAGACCGTCACCGATGCGAGCGGTCACCTCCCGCTGCTCGCCCCGATGAGCGAAGTCGCCGGCCGCCTCGCCATCGAGGCCGCCGGCGCCGCGCTCAAGCGCTCGGCCGGCGGCCGCGGCTTGCTCCTGGGCGGCGTGCCGGGCGTGCAGCCGGCGCGCGTCGTCGTGCTCGGCGGCGGCGTGGTCGGAACGCAGGCTGCGCGCATGGCCGCCGGCCTCGGTGCCGAAGTCACCGTGATCGACCGCTCGATTCCGCGCTTGCGCGAACTGGACGATCTCTTTGCCGGACGCGTGCGCACGCGTTTCTCGACCATCGAGTCGGTCGAGGACGAGGTATTCGCCGCCGACGTCGTGATCGGTGCAGTGCTGGTGCCGGGCGCCAGTGCGCCGAAGCTTGTCACGCGCGCCATGCTGAAATCGATGCGGCCGGGGGCGGTGCTGGTCGACGTTGCGATCGACCAGGGCGGTTGCTTCGAGACCTCTCATCCGACCACGCACGCCGAGCCGACCTACGAGGTCGACGGAGTCGTGCATTATTGCGTTGCGAACATGCCGGGCGCAGTGCCGGTGACCTCGAGTCAGGCGCTGAACAATGCGACGCTGCCGTTCGGACTGATGCTCGCAAACAAGGGGTTTGCGGCGGTGCTTGAGAACCCGCATTTGCGCAACGGCCTGAACGTGCATCGCGGCCGGATTACGAACAAGGCGGTGGCAGAGAGCCTCGGGATGGAATTCGCCCCCGTTGGGAGCGAGCTGGCGGCGTAAAGGCCGCCCTCGCAATGACGATGTGGGTCGAGCGCAACCTGAGCGTCGGCCACAGTCAGTGCTGACAGATTGCTTCACGCCTTCGTCAGCTTGTACTGCCCCAAATCGGGGTCATGCGTCATGCGCCAATAATCGACGAAACGCCACGGCATCGCCGAGAACACGCGGCCACTGCTGTTGCGGTAGTAGGTGCTCATGCCCGGATGGGTCCAGATCATCGCCTCGTGCTCGGCATCGACCTTGCGGACGTACTCGTCGAGCACGTCCTGACGGACATCGATCGCGGCGATGTCCCGTTCGATCATGTCGAGGAGACATGCCGAGATGTAGCGGCTCTGGCATTCCGACTGGAATATGACGCTGCCGCCATGGGCCGGCCCTGAATTGGGACCGAGCATGCAGAAGAAGTTTGGAAAGCCCGGCACGGTGAGGCCGAGGAACGCGGTCGGATTGTCGTTCGTCCAGGCCTCGCGCAGATTCGTGCCACCGCGTCCGCTGATATTGAGGCGCGCAGCCATCTCCGTCACCTTGAAGCCGGTGGCGACGACGATGATGTCGGCCGGGCGCTGCCTGCCGTCGGCGGTGACGATGCCGCTTTCGTCAAAACGGCCGATCGCCTCGGTGACGAGCTCGACGTTGTCTCGCCTCAAAGTCTTGAACCAGTTGTTGTCGAGCAGGATGCGCTTGCCATAGGGCGGATAGGTCGGCACGCATTTCTCGATCAGGTCGGGGCGTCCCTGCAGTTCCGACAGGATGAAGTCCGTCAGCTCCTGGCGGTGCCGGTCATTGCCCTTGTTCACGGCGCGCTCGGGATGCGGCCAGGCCGGGTCCTTGCGCAGGAAGGGCAGGAGGCCATCGCCGTAGCGCCAGAACATGTTGAAGCGGTACCACTGCACATAGAACGGCAGATGCGCCAGCAGCCAGCGCGCGCCCTCGCTGATCGGGGCGGCATAGCCCTTCACCGGGCGTGCCCATTGCGCGTTACGCTGGTAGACCGTGACCGAGGCAGCGCGGCCGGCGATCGCGGGCACGAGCTGCATCGCGGTGGCGCCGGTGCCGATGACGGCGACGTGCTTGCCCTCGACGTTGATGTCATCGGACCACAATGCTGAATGCAGGATCGTTCCCTTGAAGCTGTCCTCGCCTTCGAAGCGGGCGCGTGAGGGATCGTTGAGCTGGCCGATGGCCGAGACAAGCGCTGTCGATTCGAAGGTCTCGTCGCCATTCTTCGTTTTCAGCGTGGAGATCCAGCGCCGCCTGCCTTCGTCCCAGCGCGACGAGGTCAGCTCGGTGTTGACGCGCAGATGCTTGCGGATGCCGTATTCGTCGGCGACCTTCAGCAAATAGCCGAGCAGCTCCTCGCGCTGGCAGAAGTAGCGCGTCCAGGCATTGCGCGATCCGAAAGAATACGAATAGGAGTGGTTCGGCGTGTCGACGCCGCAGCCGGGATAGCGGTTGATCCACCAGGTGCCGCCGAGTTCTTCGTTCCTCTCGACGATGGTGTAGGGGATGCCGAGATGGCCGAGCGACACGCCGAGCGCGATGGCACAGACGCCGGCGCCGACGATCAGCACGTGCTGGTCCGCAAGCTTCTCGTCGGAAGGGCGCGCCGTCCAGCGTGCCTCGCGCGCCACAAAGCCCATCTCTTCGCGCATCAAGGGCGCATATTCCGGCGCGACGTTCTCGCCGAGGCAGGCGCGCATCATCCTCAGCAGCAATTCCTCGCCGGGGTCGGTGATGACGGGCTTTGGCGTGCCGTCGGCGAAGAGCTTGACCACGGCGGCGCGGATCTCGTCCTGGATGTCGTGCGGCACCCCGGCCTCGGGATCGGGGATGAGGCGGATATCGCGCTTGGGCAGGTATGGCGGTTCCAGCCACTTCTCGTCGCCGGTCATGTGCACCAGCACCATCAGCAGGCAACGGATATCGCCCTCGGCGATCGCCGAGGCGAAGTCGAGCGGCTTGTGCGGAGATTCGATGTTCATGGCGTGTCCTGATCTCCGAAGGCAGTGAAGAGGCCGCGCGTCATCAGCTTGCGATAGGCGGAGATGACGTGATCGGGAACGGTGGAGACGCCGCCTTCCGAATAGGAATAGCGGCGGCTGAGATAGCCGCGCGCGCCCATCAGCATGTGGACGATCGCCTCGAATTCCTCATCGCTGTAATCCTCGATCGCGCCTGCAAGACGAGCCCGGCGCAGGATGCGGACATAGGCGACCGAAATATTGTCGAGATGCTTCTGGTACCCGATCGGTGCGAAGAACTCGGCCTCGTTGAGGATGCGCAGAAATTCCGGCACCTCGCGGATGAAGTCGAAGAAGGCGGAGAACCGCGCGATCTCCTGCCGTGCCGCATCCGCCGTGCCGGTGCGAGCGCGGATGAATTCGACCATGTCGAGGCCGATCTTGGGCAGGAGCTGGTCGAGCAATTCCTGGCGGTTCTCGAAATGATTGTAGAAGGTGCCCTGCGCGACGCCGGCCTGTTCGGTGATGCGGGCGACCGAGGCTTCGGCATAGCCGTATCTGCCCACGACCTTGGTGGCGGCCTCGAAGATCTTCTGCTTGGTCCAGGCGTTGCGCTCGACGCGGTTGAGCTTCGTCACCTTGGCGTTCACTTGCGTCATTCAGACGTCTCCAGCTCGGCGCGCAGCACGCGCTTGAGGATCTTTCCACTTGGATTGCGCGGCAGGCTGTCGCGGACGACGAGCTGTTTCGGCACCTTGAAGCTCGCCAGCCGCGCTCGGCAGTGCTCGATGAGGTCAGGCAACTCGAGGTGTGCGCCTTCGGCGAGCACGACGATGGCGACCGGCCGTTCGCCCCAGCGCGCATCGCGCAGGCCGATCACGGCGACCTCGCGCACCTCGGGCAGATCGTAGATGACGCGTTCGACCTCGGAGGAGGCGATGTTCTCGCCGCCGGAGATGATCATGTCCTTCTTGCGGTCGGTCAGGTACAGAAAGCCCTCGTCGTCGAGATAGCCGACGTCGCCGCTGCGGAACCAGTCGCCGAAGAAGGCCGAAGCCGTCTTCTCCGGATCCTTCCAATAGCCGCGCGTGATCTTCGGCCCCCGCAGGCAGATCTCGCCATTGACGTTCGGTGGCAGGACCTTGCCGTCCTCATCGCGGATCTCGATCTCGACATGGGCAATGGCGCGGCCGGTGGAGCCGATCTTCTCGATCTCGCGGCCGGCTTCCATGAAGGTGTCGCCGCCGACGGTCTCGGTGAGGCCATAGGCGTCGATATAGCGCGCGTTGCGGAAGTACTCGGAGAAGGCGCGGATGCGCAATTCCGGCGTCTTCTCGCCGCCGCCGATCGCCCATGTCAGGCTGGAAACGTCGTAGCGATCGCGCGTCGGGCAGGTGAGCATCGCCGTGGTCATGACCGGCGCGAACCAGGCGGCGTTGAGCCTGTCCTCGGCGATCGCCGCAAGCGCCGTCTCCGGTTCGAAATTGCGTTCGATGCGGATGAAGCCGCCATGCCAGAGCACAGCGATGCCCGGCAGGTCGAGTGCACCGACGTGATAGAGCGGGCCGACGACGAGAAGCCGCGTCTCGGCACTGAGGCCGAGCGCAATCGTCTGGTCGGCGGACTTCCAGTAGAAATTATCGTAAGAGAGCATCACGCCCTTGGGACGATCGGTGGTGCCCGAGGTGTACATCAGCCGCATCAGGTCCGATGGCTGGAGCGGATGCATCGGCGCGGGTGCAGCGCTGCTCGCGAGACGCATGATGCTGTGCTGCGCGGCTTCATCGAGCACGACAGTCTTCGCGCCCGCGGCATTCGCTGCCAACTCTTCATCGACGATCAGCAGGCGCGCGCCGGCATTGCTGACGATGTAGCCGACCTCATCGCGCGAGAGGCGGAAGTTGATTGGCAAGAAGACTGCGCCGAGATGACTGGTGGCAAACACCAGCTCCAGGAATGCCGCGCTGTTCTTCATCAATACGGCGACGACATCGCCGGGTCCGATCCCCTGTGCCGCCAGCCAGCCCGCGGCCTCGCGGACGCGTGCATCCAGGGCCGCGTAGGAGATCTCCTCGCCGCGATATTTCAGCGCGGGCCGCTCCGGCGTGCGTCGGGCATGAAAGGCGATGAAGCTCGACAGATTGATCATTTGCGCTGGTTTTAGGCCAATTCCTGGCCTCGTTTCCTTCCCTGATGAATTCTGACTCGTAATTCATCTTTGGCTTGACGTCACCCCCCTACCTCTGAAATCCTTCGAGACACGGAGACGAGACGATCTCCGACAGGGATCAGGAAACGCCGACCCGAAAGAGGGAGGGGAAAATGACGAGGACCCGCACGCCGGGCATCAGCCGCCGTTCAACACTGGCGCTGATGGGTGCCGGTGCGATGAGTGTTGCCGCGCCCTGGGTGGCGCGTGCGCAAGCCAAGACCATCAAGATCGGAATGCCGACGATCCTGTCGGGCCGCGTCGCGCAGCTCGGCACGTCGTCGCGCAATGCGGTGATGCTCGAGGTCGAAAAGGTCAACGCCGCCGGCGGGCTCGCCGGCCGGCAGATCGAGATGGTGATCCGCGACTCCAAGGGCCAGCCGCAGGAAGCCGCCCGCGTCGCGCGCGAGCTCGTCAACACCGATGGCTGCGAGCTCATGATCGATGCCGAAGCCTCCTCCGGCGCCTTCGCGGTGCACGAGGTCGCGCGCGATCTCGGCGTCTTCTGCATTCACACCAATTCGGAGACCTCGGCTCTGACCGCCGATCCCAAGCAGCACATTCCCAACGCGTTCCGTACCGCGCGACAGGGCGTGCACGATTCCATCGTCGGCGGCAGCTATGCCGCGGCGATCGCCAAGGCGAAGGGCTTGAAGAAATGGGCGACCTGCTCGCCGGATTATGCCTATGGCCGCGACACCACGGCGGAGTTCACGCTGTACCTGAAGCGCTTCGCGCCCGAGGTCGAGATCATCAGCGAGTCCTGGCCGAAGCTGTTCCAGCCTGACTACACCGAGGTGGTGACGAAGATCCTGCAAGCCAAACCCCAGGCGCTCTATTCCTGCCTGTGGGGCGGCGATCTCACCTCCTATATCGACCAGGCCAACATCTACGCGATGTTCGGCCAGATGGAAGTGTTCGCGGTCAATATGGCTGACTACACTGCGCTCACCGTGGTGAAGAACCTGCCCAAGGGCATCCACTCCGGCAACCGTTACATCAAGACCTTCCCGACCACGCCGGAGAATGCTGCCTGGGGCGATGCCTACAAGGCAAAGTTCAATGAATATCCGACCAACTGGTCGTGGGAGAATGCCACCGCAATCATGCTGATGGCGGAAGCTGCGAAGAAGGCGAACTCGGCCGACGGCAAGAAGATCGCAGAGGTGTTGAAGGGCCTCACGATCAAGTGCCCGTTCGGTGCCGACGGCACCGTGACCATGCGCGGCGACGATCACACCCTCGTCGGCTACGCCATCGGCTGGGGCACGACGATCCCACAGGAGCCCTACGTGCCCGAAGTCAAGGCTGGGGACTGGAAGACCATCTTCGAGCTGGAAGCCGAGTGGAAGAAGAGCAAGGGCTATACCTGATCGCGCAAGCGGCGGGGACGGGCGACCGTCTCCGCCGTCGTTTCGTTTTCCGCGCCGCGTCAGGCGCGTCGCAATGAAAGTGCTCCCGTGGATCTCGATGCGCTTGCCGGCTGTCTCTCCAGTTCCGCGTGCCTGGTGACGCAAACCACCAGCGGCCTCATCATCGGCATGCTGCTGTTCCTCGTCGCCGTCGGGCTGACGCTGATCTTCGGCGTGCTCAAGGTGGTCAACTTCAGCCACGGCGCCTTCTACATGTTCGGCGCCTATTTCGCGATGACGGCCTATCAGCTCACCGGCAGTTTTGCGCTGGCGATGCTTGCAGGCGCGGCCGGCACCGCGGTTCTCGGCCTGATCTTCGAGCGTGTCTTCATGAGCCGCGTCTATGGCGCCGACGTCTTGATGCAGCTCCTCGTCTGCTACGCCTTCGTGCTGATCTTCGACGACGTCGTGCGCATCATCTGGGGGCCCGAGTTCAAGGCGATGGGCATGCCGGCGGCCTTCCAGGTGATGCCGCTGTTCATCGCCGGCGGCGTGGTGCCGCCTTACTATCTGCTGCTGATCGGTGTCGCGCTTCTCGCTGCCATCGTGCTCGGCATCGGCCTGTCGCGCAGCCGCATCGGCAAGGTGATCCGCGCAGCCGCACATAACCCCGGCATGGTGTCCGCGCTCGGCATCAACACCGGCCTGATCTATGGCGGCGTGTTTGCGCTTGGCGGCATGCTGGCGGGCCTTGCCGGGGCGCTCGCAGCGCCGGTGCGCTCGCTGACTCCCGGCATGGGCTTCTCGGTGTTGATCGAGTCTTTCATCGTCACGGTGATCGGCGGCATGGGCTCGATCCTGGGCGCGCTGATCGGCGCGCTCCTGCTCGGCCTGATCCGTTCCTTCGGCTCGCTCGGGTTTCCCCTGTTCACGGAAGGCCTGATGTATCTGTTCATGGTGATCGTGCTGGTCTCAAAGCCCACCGGCCTGTTCGGCAAGGAGGCGGCATGACCGAGCTGGAGGCCGGACGCGCGCAAACCCTGGTGCCGGTGCGCAGCGGTGCCGTGCTGCAACGCTACCGCGACGTGCTGATCGCGCTGATCGCTTTTGCCGTGCTGGCGAGCCTGCCATTGTTCACCGGCAGCAAGGCGCTGCTCGATTTCGTCATCCGCTGCTCGGCCTATGGTCTGTTCGCGACCTCGCTTAACCTCCTGGTCGGCTATACCGGTCTGACCTCGTTCGGGCACGGCATGTTCTTTGGCCTTGGTGCCTACAGCTTCGGCCTGATCATGCAGAAGCTCGGCGTGCCGATTCCGGTGGCTTTCGTCGCGACGCTGGCCGTCACGGCGGTCTTCGCGGCGGTCATCGGTGCGATCTGCGTGCGGCTGAAGGAGATCTATTTCGCCTTCGTCACGCTCGCCTTCCAGATGCTGATCCACTCGACCATCCTGTCCTGGGCCTCGTTCACTGGCGGCGATCAGGGCCTGCGCGGCGGCATCCCGCGGCCCATCTTTCTCGGCATCGATCTGTCCAATCATGTCCATCTCTATGTCACGAGCTGCGCGCTGCTCATCCTCGGCCTGCTTGCGATGCGCCAGATCGCACAATCGCCCTTCGGCTACACCTTGCGCATGATCCGCGACAATGCCACGCGCGCGAGCTTTCTCGGCATCGACGTCTGGCGCGCCAAGCTCACCGTGTTCGTGCTGGCCGCGCTGTTCGCGTCGATGGGCGGCATGGTGATGGCGCTGTTCGTGTCGGGCGCCTATCCGGAGTTCGCCTATTGGACGATCTCGGGGGAGGGCATCTTCATCAACATGCTCGGCGGCGTCTCCACCTTTCTTGGTCCGATGGTCGGCACCGTGCTGTTTCTGCTGCTCAACGATACCGTCACGCGGTTCACCGAATACCACGGCATCGTGCTTGGGGTCGTCATCCTGTTTTTCGCGCTCGGTTTGCGCAAGGGCCTCCTGGATTTCGTCGCCGAATGGTTTTCGCACCGGCGCGATGCAGGCAAGGGGCGCTAACGATGCTCGAGATCCGCAACCTCGCGAAGTCGTTTGGCGGCGTGAAGGCGACCAACGACGTCTCGCTCGACTTCCCCGACGGCTCGCTCACGGCCGTGATCGGCCCGAATGGCGCAGGCAAGAGCACCTTCTTCAACCTGATCACCGGCGCTTTGAGGCCGGATTCCGGCCAGGTTCTGCTCGACGGCATCGATCTCGCCGGCCGCTCGCCGCCGGAGATCGTGCGCCACGGTATCGGCCGCGCCTTCCAGGTCGCCAGCATTTTCAAGTCGCTGACGGTGCAGGAAACCATGCTCGCGGCCGTCAGCGCCGACCAGCGCACCTCCGCGGTGCTGCACAAGCGCTTTCCCCTGCCCGAGACGCGCGACCGCGCCGAGCACGTGATGGAGCTCTTGGGTTTGGCGAGCAAATGCCATCGCACGGCCGCGACCCTGTCGCACGGTGATCAGAAGCTGCTCGACATCGCCCTGGCGCTCGTGCTCGAACCGAAGGTGCTGCTGCTGGACGAGCCGACCGCCGGGATGGGACCGGAGGAGCGCTGGCGCATGATCGACAAGGTGCGCGAGCTCTGGGAGACCCAGAAGATCACGGTCGTCTTCATCGAGCACGACATGGACATCGTGTTCAAGATCGCGCCCAAGATCGTCGTGCTGTGCTACGGCCGAATCCTCGCGACCGGCACGCCCGACGAGATCCGCAACAACAGCGCCGTGATCGACGCCTATCTCGGCACCGAGCATGCGGGAGCGGTGGCATGAGCACTGCCGTCATCGAAGTCGCTGATCTCGATGTCTACTACGGCACCAGCCAGATCCTGTTCGGCGTTGGTCTCTCTGTGCGGCAGGGCGAGACGATGGCGCTGCTCGGCCGCAATGGCGCCGGCAAGTCGACGACGATGAAGGCGATCATGGGGCTGGCGCCGCCGCGGCGGGGCAGGGTGAGCCTGCGCGGGAGCGTGATCTCCGGCCTCAAGCCGCACACCATCGCGCGCGCCGGCCTCGGCTTCGTGCCGGAGGACCGCCAGATCTTTCCGGAGCACACGGTCGAAGACAATCTCGTCATCGGGAAGAAGAAGGGACCGGACGGCCAGGACGAATGGCCGATCAAGCGCATCTACGACGTCTTTCCGCTGCTGGAGCCGCTGCGTCATCGTATTGCCGGGCGTCTCTCGGGCGGCGAGCAGCAGATGCTGGCGATCGCGCGCACGTTGATGGGCAATCCGGCGCTGCTGCTGCTGGACGAGCCGAGCGAGGGCCTCGCGCCGATCATCGTGCAGCGGATCGGCGAACTGTTGCGGCAACTCCGGCAGCTCGGATCGACCGTGCTGATCGCCGAGCAGAACATGCATTTCTGCCTCGGGCTGGCGAGCCATGCCACCGTGATCGACAAGGGCCAGATCGTCTATGCCGCCGGAATCGACGAACTGAAGGCCAATGAGGGGATCCGGCGCCGCTATCTGGCCCTGTAAGTCGGGTGCCGGTGTCCAAATAGGCCGGAAGAAGAAAACTATTGTCCTGAGGTTATCGAACGGAAGGAGTTTTCCTTCGAGAGGGCAAAAACGCCAATCGCTTCCATTGCCGTTTGGGGCCGAAACGACGACATTCCCATCAGAATTTGATGGATTGGCCAGAGCCATGGAACGTACCGGATTTGAACCCTTCGGCGAGCAATTGGTGTCCGCGACGGACACCCAGCCGCGGTCGCGTACGTCGAAGCTCTTGCTGCGTGCCGGCACCGGACTGTTCTGGTCGCTGGTTGCGGGTATCGTGCTTGCCCGCGCCGCCTTCTTCGAGCCCGGCGTCTATGATGGCTTCAGCCGCGTCGCTTCGCTCGCCAAGAGCCTGATCTTCTGAGGCTGGTTGTCCGGGCTGAGGATAGAACTCCCCTCGGGCCTGATATGTCGAAAACTTATTTCCCTCCCGGGCCGCGCTGCGTATAAATCTTTCTCCTCAGGGAGAAATTTGTGTCGCAGAATCAAGCATCCAGCCCGGCCGACGCCAAGCCGGCCACAGCCGCGAGCCGCATTGCGGCGCTGATTCCCGGCATTCTCCTTTGCGTTCTGGTCGCCGGCGTCTCCGCCCTGCTGGAGCGCGCCGAACTGGGTATGTTCGAGCATCCCTATGTCGAAGCGCTCGTCATGGCGATCCTGCTCGGCATGGCGCTCCGCAGCTTCTGGAAGCCGGCGCCCCGGTGGCAGACCGGGATCGCTTTCAGCGCAAAACAACTCCTCGAGGTCGCGGTCATGCTGCTGGGAGCCTCGATCAGCTTCGCTGCGATCGCCGCCTCGGGCATCGCGCTCCTCCTCTCGATCGCGGCCGTCGTCGTGATCGCGCTATGTGTCTCCTTCGGCCTCAGCCGTCTATTGGGTCTGTCGACGCGCCTGTCGATCCTGATCGCCTGCGGCAACTCGATTTGCGGCAATTCGGCGATTGCTGCCGTGGCGCCGATCATCGGCGCCAACAACGAGGAGATCGCATCCTCTATCTCCTTCACCGCCATCCTCGGCGTGATGATGGTGCTTGGCCTGCCGCTCCTGATCCCGCTGCTGCAATTGTCGGCCACGCAATACGGCATCCTTGCGGGCCTCACGGTCTATGCGGTGCCGCAGGTGCTGGCCGCAACGGTGCCGGCCGGTCTCGTCTCGACCCAGATCGGCACGCTGGTGAAATTGATGCGCGTCCTGATGCTCGGGCCCGTCGTCGTCGGCCTTTCCCTCATTGCCTCGCGCTGGCAGAGCGATGCCAAGAAGACCAATGTCGGCTTCTTCCGCCTGGTCCCGTGGTTCATCCTCGGCTTTCTCGCGCTCGCGACCCTGCGTTCGCTGGAGATCGTGCCGGCGACGGTGGTCGGTCCTGTGACGAAGATCACTGGTTTTCTCACCGTGGTGTCGATGGCCGCACTCGGCCTAGGTGTCGACGTCCGTGTGCTCGCCAATGTCGGAGGCAGGGTGACGGCAGCCGTCACGCTCTCGCTGCTGCTGCTGCTCGGCATCAGCATCGCGCTGGTGCATTGGTTTAAGTGATTGGAACAAGACAGCCCTACGGTGGGCAAAGGCGCGAATGAGTCGTGCCCAGCGTGGATCCACATTTATGGTGAGGATGGTAGGCACGCTTCGCTTCGCCTGCCCTGCGAAATCAAGTGTGTCGGCGACGCCTAGATAACATCCGCGAGCGAATGGCCATGCAGCTCGATGTTCAGACCCTGCATCCCCATGTCGTTGATCTCGCCGCCCATCGCCTTCAGGCTCTCCTCGCGGATCAGCGACATCAGCCCGCGGCGAAGCGCCAGGAATTCCGACGACATCATCATCGATTGCTGCCGCGGCCGCTCCAGCGGGATCGGGATCTCCGCCTTGATCGAGCCGGGCCGCGCGGTCATGCAGTAGACGCGGTCGGAGAGGAAGATCGCCTCGTCGATATCGTGGGTGACGAACAGCACCGAGATCTTCAGCCGCTGCCACATGTTGGTGAGGATCTGCTGCATGATGACGCGGGTCTGCGCGTCGAGCGCGCCGAAGGGCTCATCCAGCAGCAACACCTTCGGTCCCGTCGCGAGCGCGCGGACGATGCCGACGCGCTGCTTCATGCCGCCGGACAGCTTTTCCGGATAGTGCTTTTCGAACGCCTCGAGCCCCGCGAGCCCCAGCAGCGTGCGCGCGGCGCGTTCGCGCTGCGAGCGCGGC
Source organism: Bradyrhizobium sp. CCBAU 25338 (assembly GCF_028128965.1). Lineage (NCBI taxonomy): Bacteria > Pseudomonadati > Pseudomonadota > Alphaproteobacteria > Hyphomicrobiales > Nitrobacteraceae > Bradyrhizobium > Bradyrhizobium sp. CCBAU 25338. The sequence continues at coordinate 302,545 of NZ_LFKY01000001.1, read as the reverse complement.
ATGCCGCGCATCTTCAGGCCAAACTCGACGTTCTCCCGCACCGTCTTCCAGGGGAACAGCGAATATTGCTGGAACACCATGCCGCGTTCGGCGCTGGGGCCGTTGACGCGTTCGCCATCGACGGTGACGATGCCCGTTGTCGGCTTGAGGAAGCCTGCGACCGCGTTGAGCAGCGTCGATTTTCCGCAGCCGGAGGGGCCGACGATCGAGACGAACTCGCCGGGCTTCACATGGATCTGCGTATTGGTGACGGCCTGAACGGGTCCCTCGATCGTCTCGTAGGCGAGGGAGAAGTTCCTGACCTCGATGTGGCCCTTCGACGTGTTCGCAAGCGCTTCGCTCATGTCGACCTCCACGGCATCACCAATTGTCCCGCGCCCCTGATGAGCAGGCTCGATCCGAGACCGAGCACGCCGATTGCTATCATGCCGAGCGCGATGTCGGCATACTGGACCAGCGAATAGGCTTCCCAGGTGAAGTAGCCGATACCGTACTGACCGGAGATCATCTCGGCGGCGATCAGCGACACCCATGCGACGCCCATGCCGACGGTAAGGCCGGTGAAGATGTGCGGCAGCGAGGCCGGAAAATACACCTCGCGGAAGATCGACCGCTCGCGCGCACCGAGACATTGCGCGGCGCGGACCAGAACGGGATCGACCAGCGACATGCCGTGCAGCGTGTTGACCAGGATCGGGAAGAACGAGCCGAGGAAGGTGATGAATACGATGCTCTGCTCGTTGGTCGGCCACAGCATGATGGCCATCGGCACCCAGGCGATCGCCGGGATCGGCCGCAGCACTTCGGCGACCGGGAAGATCACCTCGTGCACCAGCTTGAATCGCCCCATGATCAGGCCGAGCGGCACGCCGACGATGGCTGCGAGTGAGAAGCCGATGAAGATGCGCCGGCAGCTCAGCAGGATATGCATCAGGAATTTGGGGTCGTGGATCGCCTTGGTGAAGCTCGCATAGACCGCGAGCGGCGAGGGCACGTTGGTGAAGCGCACGAAGAACACGACGCGATAGGTCGTGAGCAGATGCCAGACCAGGAGAAAAGCGATCAGCGAGGCGATGCCGATCGCGGTGGCGCGCAGCCGGCCCTGGTTGAGCCGGTACCAGCGCAGCGCGAGCGTACCGAAGGAGGCGGGGGTTGCGGGCGGCGTCGCGGCGGGCGCCGGGCCCGCCTCTGCAATGGCTGTTGCCGGCATGCTATCCTCGGGATGTCTGACGAGGGCGGGACTGCTCACGTCTTGCCCCCGCCGACCGCCGCTTTCACCGCGTCATCGAAGCCGAGCACCTTGCCGCTGATCTTGGCCGCGTATGCTTCGGCGTCCTTCTTCAGCAGGAACGGTGCGACATCGCCATTGCCGACGGCGAAGAAGGCCTGGTCGGCGAACAGCTTGATACCCCGGGTGGTATCGAAGACGTAGGCGACGTTGATCTTCTTGCCTTTGGCCTTGTAGTCGGCATAGGCGCCGAGTGTGCAACTGGCTGACGAGAAGGGCATGATTCCGGCATCGTCGACCCAGACCTCGCCGGCCTTACGCGGGTCGGCGATCGGCTTCTTGCAGAAGGCGTCTTCGCCGGAGACCTCGTAATTCCTGGTGCTCGCAAGCTGCGCGTCATAGTCGAGCTTCATCTCGGCATAGGCCTTGCGGATGTAGCTGTCGTCGACCCACTTCTTCGGATCGAATTCCTTCATGCGACCGAGGTTCTGCAGCACCTTGACGTCGGCGGTCGCGGCATCGATCAGCGCCGGCTTGATCGAGGGATCGGTGGTCATGTTGCCGCCGGGGCCGAGGAAGATGTAGACGACTTCCTTGTTGATGCCGGTCCACTCCTGGATCTTTTCCGCGGCAAGCTTCGGGTCCTCGCGCAGCCACTGGTTGGCGGCGATCAGCGCCTTGAAGTAGGCGACGACGACCTCGGGATATTTCTCGGCGAAGTCGGTGCGGACGACGATGCCGTGGAAGGTCGGCAAATTCGTCTCGACGCCGTCAAAGATCTTTCGGGCGAAGCCGCGGAAGGGCAGCAGCTCGGCGAAGGGGACGAAGTCGGCGTGAGCATCGATCTTCTTCTCCTGGAGATTGGTCGAGCCGACCTCCGGGCTCTGGCTGACGAGCTGGAAGAAATCGGATGCGTAGCCACGATCCTGCATCGCCTTCAGAACCATGCCGTGCGCGGCGGAGCCGAAGGGGACGCTGACGAGCTTGCCCTTGAGATCGGCGAGCTCGTAGTAGGGCGAGTCCTTGTGGACGACGAGGCCATTGCCGGAGCCGGAGAGGCTATAGGCGGCAATGCCGATCAGCCGGCTCTTGCTCTCCGGATTGCTCTCGAAGGTGAAGCCGTTCACGATCAGCGGATAATCGCCCATCATGCCGATCTGCAGCTTGTTCGCCATCATCGCATTGGTGACGGGTGGACCAGAGGTGAAATTCTGCCACTCCAGCTCGAACTTGATGTTGGCGTATTTTCCGTCCTTCGGCAGGTATTTCTCGAGGAGACGCAACTGGCGGATGACGACGCCGGCGGTCACCGTGTTGGTCGTGGTGTCCTGCGTTCCGATGCCGAGCGTGACGGTTTCCGCCGAGGCCGGCTGCGTGACGAGTAGCGCCAGCGACGTCACCGACATCGCGATCGAGAGCGTGGGAAGATGGCGGACCATTCTCATCCTCATTCGGTTGGATGTGCTGTGGTTGCCATGATTGGGTGAGGGCGTGGACAGGGCAAATCCGGAGTGGCTGTCGCAGTCGATTAGTTGCCGGGAAAAGCTGATTGCATACTCCTTGGGCAGTCCTGCACTATAAAGCCGCTTGCCTGTGCATCGGCCTTGGCCGCAAATTCGTCTAGTCAGCTGCGTGACCGCGCATCTCCTCCAGCACGTCGGTCCGGCAGATCACGATCTGCGACCGCTTGGTCAGCACGATTCCCTTCTCCTGCATGCGCTTCAGGCTGATCGTGACCCATTGCCTCGTGGCGCCAACCATGTGGGCGATGTCGGCGTGGGTGAAGGCTGCGGCGATCACAGTGCCGTCGGCGTCGTCGACGCCATAGAGCTCGACGAGGTGCAGCAACAGGTGCGCAAGCCGCTGCGTGATCGAGCGCGTTCCCAGCATCTGCGCCAGCGCCGAATAGCACTTGCCCTTGAAGGTGAGGCCTTCAATGAGACCGATCGCGAGGTTCGGGATCTCTGCGGCAAGCGATCGCAACTCCTTTCCGGGCAGGTGCACCACGCTGCAATTGCTGGACGCGACGCCGGACCATTGATGCACAGTGCCCTCGAACACTTCCGGCCCGCCGACGAAATTGCCGACGTGCCAATAAGCGAGCGTGATCTCGCGCCCGAGCGGCGAGGTGTAGAACACGCGGATGCGGCCGCTCTCGATCAGCCAGATGCCGTCATGCTTGCCGCCCTGGCTGAACAGCGTCTGGCCGCGGTTGAGCACCTTGCGGCGGCCCTGCTTGAGCACCAGCTCCCGCTCGCGTGGAGAGAGCTTGTCCATCAGCGGCGGCGGCCCGCCGATCCATTGCTGGTTCTCGGTCAGCAGTAGCGAGGAGCTGCCGGCAGGCCGGACTGTCGGGGGAATGGGCCCACGAACCACATTGGCGGCCTGCAACATCATCTGCCTCCGGAACGTTCAAATCGTTCTAAAGAGGAGCAATGTCCGTGCCAGATGGGGTGAGGCCGCTTACACCGGTGTCATCGCCGGCGAAGGCGGGCGATCCAGTATTCCAGACGCGTCAATGGGATACGGAGATGCCGCGGCGCACTGGATTCCCCGCTTGCGCGGGGAATGACTGTGGAATTTGCGGCCGCTGTCGAACCGTCCTCAAGGCAGCGTTGACCTAGTGCCCCGCCAAGCTCAGCAGATAGGGCTTCGGGTAAATCCCCCGGTTATGCCCATCCGAAAACGAGATGTTCAGCCCGTAGCCGAGATCGCCGATCTCGGTAATGGCGATGCCGGGAAACCGGTCGGGGAAGCGATCGTCGAAGCGGGCACGGGTGCAGTGGGCGCATTTGCAGGAGAGGCGGAGTGTTTCGGCAGAAACGCTGAGCGCGTCGTCCTGTGTGGTGCGGACCAGCAGCGCGGCGAGATCAGCGCTGGCTTCATAGTCGGCGATGGTCGGTGCCACCAAGGTCATGGTCATGACGAACCTCCGACTTCTTTCTATGTCGGCGCGGGCGCGCACGAATAGCAACTAATTGCCGGCGCAGGCGTGATCGCGTGCCGTCTCTTCAGTCATCGCTCGCGAAATGTGAAACTAATCGACTAGGAACTCCACTTCCACATTGCCGGACTCGCCGCTCTCCGGAACCTTCTGCGCCATCGATCGCGAAGGAGAAAGCATGAGCGCATTTCAGAAGGAAACGGTTCTGTCGGTCAGGCACTGGACCGAGTCCCTGTTCAGCTTCACCGCAACCCGCGATCCCGGTTTTCGTTTCCAGAACGGCCAGTTCGCGATGATCGGGCTGGAGGTCGGGGGCAAGCCGTTGATGCGGGCCTACAGCATGGCCAGTGCCAACCATGAGGAGGCGCTCGAATTCTTCTCGATCAAGGTGCAGGACGGCCCGCTGACCTCTCGCCTCCAGAAGATCAGTGAAGGCGACGTCATCCTGGTCGGCGGCAAGGCGACGGGTACGCTGATCACCGGCAATCTGCTTCCGGGAAAACGTCTGCTGCTGCTCTCGACCGGAACGGGCCTGGCGCCGTTCGCCAGCCTGATCAAGGACCCCGATGTCTACGAGAACTACGCGACCATCGTGCTCGCCCATGGCTGCCGCCAGGTTTCGGAACTCGCTTATGGCGAACACGTCGTCGAGGGCCTGCGCAATCACGAGTTCTTCGGCCCGCTGATCCGCGACAAGCTGGTCTACTATCCCACGGTGACGCGCGAGCCGTTCCGGAACCGCGGCCGCATCACCGATCTGATTGCCTCCAACCAGCTGTTCGACGACATCGGGCAATCGGGCCTCGATATCGAGACCGACCGCATCATGCTGTGTGGCAGCCCCGCGATGCTGGAGGAGTTGCACGAAATGTTCTCCGCGCGCGGCTTCGTGGAGGGCAATCATAGCGAGCCCGGCCATTTCGTCATCGAAAAGGCCTTCGTCGAGCGCTGAGGCGCAAATCGCATCCCGGCGACAACTAATTGCTATCGCCCGGACGTCCCCTGAACAAATCTGACGCAAAGGCGCCGACTATCGGCGAACCAGGAGCAAGTGATGGCACTAGATCAGATCGTCGACGGACTTTCGGAGGTTTCCTGCGATGTGCTGGTGATCGGCGGCGGCACCGCCGGCCCGATGGCGGCGCTGAAGGCGAAGCTGAAGAACCCGAAGGCCAATGTCGTTCTGCTCGAAAAAGCCAACGTCAAGCGCTCAGGGGCGATCTCGATGGGCATGGACGGGCTGAACAACGCCGTCATTCCCGGTTACGCGACGCCGGAGCAGTACACCAAGGAAATCACCATCGCCAACGACGGCATCGTCGACCAGAAGGCGGTCTATAAATACGCGCAGAGCTGCTACAAAATCATCGAGGAGCTGGACAGCTTTGGCATCCGCTTCCTGAAGAACGAGAACGGCGATTACGCCGTCAAGAAGGTGCACCACATCGGCACCTACGTGCTGCCGATGCCGAACGGCGAGACCGTGAAGAAGGCGCTGTACCGCCAGCTCCGCCGCGCCCGCATCCTGATCTCCAACCGCTACATGGCGACGCGGTTGCTCAAATCTGCAGATGGCCGCATCGCCGGTGCCGTCAGCGTCAATACCCGCACGGCCGAGATGCTGGTGATCAAGGCCAAGGCCGTGATCCTTTGTATGGGCGCTGCAGGACGCCTTGGTTTGCCAACGTCGGGCTACATGTTCGGCACCTACGAGAATGCGGCCAATTCCGGCGACGGTTACGCCATGGCCTATCACGCCGGCGCCGCGCTCGCGAATCTCGAATGCTTCCAGATCAACCCGCTGATCAAGGACTACAACGGCCCGGCCTGCGCCTATGTCGCCGGCCCTTTCGGCGCATATACGGCGAACAACGAAGGCTCGCGCTTCATCGAATGCGACTATTGGTCCGGCCAGATGATGCTGGAGTTCTACAACGAGCTCTTGTCCGGCAAGGGGCCGGTGTTCCTCCAGCTCAAGCATCTTCACTCCGATACTATCTCCGAGATCGAATCCACGCTGCACAAGGTTGAGCGTCCTACGCGCGGGCTGTTCCAGCAGGGGCGGGGTGTCGACTACCGCAGCGAATCCATCGAGATGCACATCTCGGAGATCGGCTTCTGCTCCGGCCACAGCGCCTCCGGCGTGTTCGTCGACGACAATGCGCGCACCACCGTGCCGGGTCTGTATGCCGCCGGCGATATGGCGAGCGTGCCGCATAATTACATGCTCGGCGCCTTCACCAACGGGTCGGTCGCCGGAATTGACGCCATGGAGTTTGCCGACAATCACGATTTTGCAGAGTTCGACGCTGCCGACGTCGCGACGGAGCGCGAGCGCGTGATGGCGCCGACCAAGCGCGAGGACGGCATTCCGCCGAACCAGATCGAGTACAAGACCCGGCGCCTGGTCAACGACTATCTCCAGCCGCCGAAGGTCACGCGCAAATATGAGCTCGGCATGCGCCGCCTCGCCGAGGCGCGGGAGGACATGCAGGAGCGCATGATCGCGCGCAACGCGCACGAGCTGCTCCGCGCCCTCGAAGTGCAGTCGATCATGGACTGCGCCGATATGGCCGCGCACGCCTCGCTCTATCGCGAGGAGAGCCGCTGGGGCCTCTATCATTGGCGCACGGATTTCCCGGAGAAGGACAACGAGAACTGGTTCTGCCACACGCTGCTGTCGAAGCGCGACGGCAAGATGACCAGCGAGAAGCGCGCCGTCGAGCCCTATGTCGTGCCGATCGCAGACGACGAGAAGGATCTCTACGACAAGCAACGCATCCGCGCCTCGGCCTGACGCACCAGAACACAACAGGAGACATCAAATGCCTCTCGCATCCTATCAGACATCGGTTCCGGTGGTCGTCGACGACGCCAAATGCATCGCCGACAAGGGGTGCACCGTCTGCGTCGACGTGTGCCCGCTCGACGTCCTGCGCATCAGCGACATGACCAACAAGGCGTACATGGCCTATGACGAGTGTTGGTACTGCATGCCCTGCGAAGCCGATTGCCCGACCGGCGCCGTCACCGTCAACATTCCTTATTTGTTGAGGTGATCATGTCGAGCCCGTTCGAGTCCTATGACGACCTCGAAGACGCCGACGAGCGGCTGCAGGCGGCCGATCCCGCCGAGCGCCGCGTCGCGATCATCGCGCTCGGCCATTCCGGCGATCCCGCCGCGGTCGCGCATCTCGCCAAGATGGTCGCCGATCCCGACGGCGGCGTGCGCCAGCAGGTCGCGATGGCGCTCGGCGAGTTCGACGGGCCGGAAGCCGCGAGCGCGCTGGTGAAGCTGCTGGTCGACCCCGAGAGAATCGTCGCGGCGGCGGCGGCCGACAGCATGGCCGAGTTCAAGGATACGGCCTGCGCCGAAATCGTCCTGCCGCTGGTGAAGCATGCCCATGCTTTCGTCCGAATGGGCGCGCTGCGTGCGCTGAAGGAATTGCGCTGCAAAGACACGCTGAAGCCGGCGTTGGAAGCACTCCAGGATGCCGATGCCGCCGTGCGCGTGCAGGCGATCGGCGTGATCGGCTTCCTCAAGCTGGAAGAATCGATCCCGGCGCTGACCGCGCTGATCAACGATCCCGACGCACATGTCCGCCGCGCCGCGGTCAGCGCGTTGGCTTTCTCGCAGATGAAGCCTGCGGCGGAGACGATCACGCGCGCGCTGAAGGACTCGGACTGGATGGTCCGCGAGATGGCTGCGGAAACGCTGGGTCTCAACGCCAACGGTTCGCTCGCGGCCGATCAACTCGTCAGCTCGCTCGCCGACGAATTCTGGCAGGTGCGGCTCAAGGCCATTCGCAGCCTCGGCAAGATGAAGGTCGAGCGCGCGGTGCGCCCGATTGGCAATTGCGTCAACCATGACCAGGCGAACTTGCGCAAGGAGGCGGCCGCCGCGCTCGGCGAGATCGCCCATCCCGACGGCGAGGCGTTCCTGGCCGTGATCGCCGACGATCCCGATCCCGATGTCCGTAAGAACGCACGCTGGGCGCTTCAGCAGATCGCGGCCCGCAAGGCGCGGGCAGGGGCATAGCGGCCTCGTTGCCGCTCTGGACTTCCCCCGCCAGACGTTTATTGGTCTTCGCAATGCGATCGGCCGTCTTCGAGCGCGGCCGGTCCTTAGAAACAGCGAGGACGCCGGCCATGACGACATTGACTGTGAAGGATCTTCTCCCCGAGGATGGCACGCGGGGAACATTGGCCGGCCGCGTCTGGCTGCCGCAGGTCAATGGTCCGGCCGTGGTCGCCGTGCGCGGCGACGGCGTGTTCGATGTCACGGCGAGATTCCCGACCATCAGCGCGCTCTGCGAAGAAGACAATCCCGCCCAGGCGCTTGCGGCGGCCAAGGGTGAACGCATCGGCGATCTCGAAGCAATTGTCGCCAACACGGCACCCGACGGGCGTGACCCGAAAAAGCCGTGGTTGCTTGCACCGGTCGATCTCCAGACATTGAAGGCTGCGGGCGTCACCTTCGCCATCTCGATGCTCGAACGCGTCATCGAGGAGCGGGCCAAGGGCAATCCGGCTTCGGCAGAAGCGATCCGCAAAGAAGTCACACGGCTGATCGGCGACGATCTGTCCAAGCTCAAGCCGGGCTCGGACCAGGCGATGCACTTGAAGCAGGTGCTGATCGATCAGAACGCCTGGAGCCAGTATCTCGAGGTCGGCATCGGCCCCGACGCCGAAGTCTTCACCAAGGCGCCGACGCTGTCGTCGGTCGGCACCGGCATGGATGCCGGCCTGCATCCGAAATCGACCTGGAACAATCCGGAGCCCGAACTGGTGCTGTTCGTCTCCAGCCGTGGCAAGATCGTCGGCGGGGCGCTCGGCAACGACGTGAATCTGCGCGATTTCGAGGGCCGTTCGGCGCTGCTGCTGTCGAAGGCCAAGGACAACAACGCGTCCTGCGCAATCGGTCCGCTGCTGCGCCTGTTCGACGACAGTTTTACGCTCGACGACGCGCGCAGGCTGGACATCAGACTGAATGTCACGGGCACGGACGGCTTCGTCCTCGACGGTCATTCCTCGATCAGCAAGATCAGCCGCGATCCGACCGATCTGGTCGCGCAGACCATCGGCAAGATCCATCAATACCCTGATGGGTTCGTGCTGTTTCTGGGAACGATGTTCGCACCGGTCAAGGATCGCGATGCGCCGGGGCAGGGGTTCACCCACAAGCGCGACGACATCGTCACGATCTCCGCGCCCCAGCTCGGCAAGCTCGTCAACCGTATGCGCACCAGCGACGAGTGCGAGCCGTGGACGTTTGGCATCGGCGCGCTGATGAAGAACCTGGCGCAACGGAATCTGATCTAGTTTCTGCGCCTCTCCCCGCATGCGGGTGAGGGGACCACGGTGCGGACGAGAGGTGTGGGGTGTCTTTCACCGTTTGCGTGGAGAGAGCCCCTGAGCCTACCCCTTTCAGCGCGAGCGAAGCTCGTCGCGGCCCTTAAGAACGGGGCGGGGCAGCGACCGTGGCTGTCGCAGCAGCTCCCATAATCTCTTTCATCCCTGCGTTGTGTCTGCGGAACAAAATCGCTCTGCGCGTGTCATAAACGGGCCGCTTCGCCAAGCCGCGTTCTCCGCTAAATAGTAAAATAATATGACTAGTCGGAACCAAGCTTCCGTGAAATAGTGCCTTCCGCCGCCTCAAAGGCCGGCCTGCGGGTGCCATGCTACCAATCGGTGCCCCCGGATAACATCTTGGGAGACACGCCTGATGACCCCTAAAGCCCTCCTTGCGGCCAGCGCCATGGCCGCCTTGCTGCTCACGGCGCCCGCCAGTGCCGGCCAGCTCACCATCGGCTTCTCGCAGATCGGATCGGAATCCGGCTGGCGCGCGGCCGAGACCTCGGTCTCCAAGCAGGAAGCTGCCAAGCGGAAGGTCAATCTCAAGATCGCCGACGCGCAGCAGAAGCAAGAGAACCAGATCAAGGCGATCCGCTCCTTCATCGCGCAGAACGTTGATGCGATCTTCCTCGCGCCCGTCGTCTCGACCGGCTGGGATTCGGTGCTGAAGGAAGCCAAGGAGGCGAAGATTCCGGTCGTGCTGCTCGACCGCGACATCGACCCCTCAGGCAAGGACCTCTATCTCACCGCCGTGACATCCGACAGCGTGCATGAAGGCGCCGTCGCCGGCGACTGGCTCGCCAAGACCGTCGGCACGAAGGCCTGCAACATCGTCGAGTTGCAGGGCACGGTCGGCGCCAGCGTCGCAGCCAATCGCAAGAAGGGTTTTGACACCGCCATCGCCAAGCACGCAAACCTGAAGGTGGTGCGCAGCCAGACCGGCGACTTTACCCGTGCCAAGGGCAAGGAAGTGATGGAAAGCTTCATCAAGGCCGAAGGCGGCGGCAAGTCGATCTGCGCGGTCTATGCCCACAACGACGATATGATGGTCGGCGCGATCCAGGCCATGAAGGAAGCCGGCCTCAAGCCCGGCAAGGATATCCTCACGGTCTCGATCGACGCCGTGCCCGATATCTTCAAGGCGATGGCCGCGGGCGAGGCCAATGCCACGGTCGAGCTGACGCCGAACATGGCCGGCCCCGCGCTCGATGCCATCGCGGCCTTCAAGGAGAAGGGCACCGTTCCGCCGAAATGGATCCAGACCGAGTCCAAGCTCTATACCGCGGCGGACGATCCGCAGAAGATCTACGACAGCAAGAAGGGCCTCGGTTACTGAGGTGGCGCGCCTCGCCGGGCTGCTTCTTGCGGCCTGGCGGTCCCCCCTTTCGAAACCGCTGCGCGAACGAATAGGCTGGGCATCCGCATCATAAGCGGACGCCGGCGGGAGTGACGTTGCGATGGAAAACAGCCCCGATCCTGCTCCGCCGCTCCTTGAGGTGCGCGGGATCAGCAAGAGTTTCGGCGCCGTGCGTGCCCTGCAGGAGGTCGACTTCACGCTGCGCGCCGGCGAGATCCATGCGCTGCTCGGCGAGAACGGCGCCGGCAAGTCCACGCTGATCAAGGTCGTCACCGGCGTTTTTCCGCGAGATGCCGGCATTGTCAGGATCAGTGGTGAAGAGGTCGCGCCACGCTCGGCCAAGGCCGCGCTTGGGGCCGGCATCGCCACCGTCTACCAGGAGGTCAACCTGCTGCCGAACCTGTCGGTGGCGCAGAACCTGTTTCTCGATCGCCAGCCGATGCGCTTCGGCATCGTGCGCGATGGCGAGATGCGCCGCCGCGCCAAGGCGCTGCTTGCAGATTTCGGTCTCGATATCGATGTCGCCGCGCCTCTCGGCAACTATTCGGTGGCCATCCAGCACGTCACCGCGATCGCGCGCGCCGTCGATCTCTCCGCGCGCGTGCTGATCCTGGACGAGCCGACCGCCAGCCTCGACCGCCATGAGGTCGAGATTCTCTTCGGCATCATGCGTCAGCTCGCGCGACGTGGCATCGGCATCATCTTCGTCAGCCACTTCCTCGACCAGGTCTACGAAATCTCCGACCGCATCACCGTGCTGCGCAACGGCCGCCTGGTCGGCGAGCGTGAGACCGCCTCGCTGCCGCGCCTCGAGCTGATCCGCATGATGCTCGGTCGCGAGCTTGCGGAGACCACCAGCGCGCGGGCTTCTGCCACCGAGCATAAGGCACGCGAGATCTGCGCGAGCTTCGAAGGTTACGGCAAGGCCGGTTACGTCGCGCCGTTCAATCTCGAGCTGCGCCATGGCGAGGTCGTCGGCCTTGCCGGACTGCTCGGCTCGGGCCGGACCGAGACGGCACGGCTGGTGTTCGGCGCCGAGCGCGCCGATCGCGGGCAGGCGAGGGTGGAAGGCGCGCCGGTGCGGCTGCAGTCGCCGCGCGACGGCGTGCGCCACGGTTTTGGCTATTGCCCGGAGGAGCGAAAGACCGACGGCATTATTGCCGAGCTCAGCGTGCGCGAGAACATCGTGCTCGCGCTCCAGGCCAAGCGCGGCCTCTATCTGCCGCTGTCGCGGCGCGAGCAGGACGAGATCGCGCGCCGCTACGTCAAGATGCTGGACATCCGCCCGGCCGATCCCGAGCGGCCCGTCGGTCTGCTGTCCGGCGGCAATCAGCAGAAAGTCTTGCTGGCGCGCTGGCTCGCGACCTCGCCGCGGCTCCTCGTGCTGGACGAGCCGACCCGCGGCATTGACGTCGGCGCGCATGCCGAGATCATCCGCCTGATCCGCGAACTCTGCGACGACGGCCTGGCGCTGCTGGTGATCTCCTCCGAGCTCGATGAGATCGTGACCTATTCGGATCGCGTGGTGGTGCTACGTGACCGCGCCCATGTCGAGGAGCTCGCTGGAGAGGCGATCGACGTTGGCAACATTCTCGCGGCGATCGCCGCCGATGGCGCCGCGACCGCGCATGAGGGCCGGGCATGACCGCGCTGTTGCCGCGCCGCGGCCTTGCCCAGATCCTCGCGCTGATCGTCGTTCTCGCGGTCGATCGCATGGTATCCCCGCAATTCTTCGACCTGCGGCTTCAGGATGGCCGTCTCTTCGGCAGCCTGATCGACGTGCTCAATCGGGGCACGCCTGTGGCGCTGCTTTCGCTCGGCATGGTGCTGGTGATCGCGACACGCGGCATCGATCTCTCCGTCGGCGCGGTGATGGCGATCTCGGGCGCAATCGCAGCGAGCCTCGCTGACAGTCACGGTCTCCCGGTCGTGCTGGCGGCCGCGCTTGGCGCCGGCCTCGTCTGCGGTCTCTGGAACGGCTTCCTCGTCGCCGTGCTGGGCATGCAGCCGATCGTGGCGACGCTGATCCTGATGGTGGCGGGACGCGGCGTCGCCCAGCTGATCACCGAGGGGCGCATCGTCACCTTTTCCTCACCGGACCTGGTCTGGCTCGGTAATGGCTCGGTACTCGGCCTGCCGGTGCCGGTCGTGATTGCCTTGGGCATGCTGATCCTCACCGCCGCAGTGGTGCGCGGCTCGGCGCTCGGCCTCCTGATCGAGGCGACCGGCGGCAACGCGCGGGCGAGCGAGCTTGCCGGCGTCGGCACCCGCGCAATGATTTTGGCGGTCTATGTCTGGTGCGGCATCTGCGCCGCGCTCGCCGGCGTGATCGCCGCGGCCGACATCATGGGCGCCGATGCCAACAATGCCGGACTCTGGCTCGAGCTCGATGCCATCCTCGCGGTCGTGATCGGTGGCACCTCGCTGTTCGGTGGCCGCTTCAGCCTCGTGCTCGCCGTGTTGGGGGCGCTCATCATCCAGACCATGAACACCGGCATCTTGCTGTCGGGCTATCCGCCGGAGTTCAATCTGCTGGTCAAGGCGGTGGTGGTGCTCGCGGTGTTGCTGCTGCAATCGCCGAAACTGACGGGGCTCGCCGGCATTGCCATGCGGCTGCGGAGGACCAAAGCATGAAAGGCCTGCCGCCCGTCCTCATCACGGCCATCGTGCTCGTTGCGGGCTTCGCGCTCTGCGCGGTGCAGTTTCCGAATATCGCCTCGACGCGCGTGATCGGAAACCTCCTCACCGACAACGCCTTCCTCGGCATCGTCGCGACGGGCATGACCCTTGTGATCATCTCCGGCGGCATAGATCTTTCGGTCGGATCGGTAATCGGCTTCACCACCGTGTTCGTTGCGCTGGCGATCGAGCGCTGGGGCGCGCCGCCGCTGGTCGCCTTCGTCGCGATTCTGGCGCTCTCGGCAGCCTTTGGCGCGGCGATGGGCGCCGTGATTCATGTCTTCGACCTGCCGCCCTTCATCGTCACGCTGGCCGGCATGTTCCTGGCGCGCGGCGCGAGCTTCCTGCTCTCGACCGAATCGGTGCCGATCACTGCGCCGGTTTATTCTACCGTGTCGGACTTCGCGCTGCGGATGCCCGGCGGGGGACGACTGACCGCGATCGCGATCATCATGCTCGTGATCGTGATCGGCGGCGCCTTGCTTCTGCATCTCACCCGGTTCGGGGCCAACGTCTATGCACTCGGCGGCAACCGGACCACCGCGAGCCTGATGGGCGTTGCCGTCGGCAAGATGACGATCAAGATCTACATGCTGTCGAGCCTGCTCGCTGGCATCGCCGGCATCGTCTTCTCCTTCTACACCAGCGCCGGCTATTCGCTCTCCGCCGTCGGTGTCGAGCTCGACACCATCGCCGCCGTCGTGATCGGCGGCACGCTGCTCACGGGCGGCCAGGGCTCGGTGATCGGCACCTTCCTCGGCGTGCTGATCCAGGGCCTGATCCAGACCTACATCAATTTCGATGGCACCTTGTCGAGCTGGTGGACCAAGATCGCGACCGGCGTGCTACTGTTCGTGTTCATCGCCTTGCAGCAGGGACTGGTCGCGCTGGCGCGCCGGCCGGTGGTCAAGAGCGCAGGAGCGGCGTCATGACCTCGCGCATCCTCGTCATCCCGACGCGGCGGGCCCACTCCAACCATGCGGAGGTGGCCCGTTCGATCGGCGTCGACATCATCGCCGGCCGCTATGCGGAAGGCACGCGCCTGCCGGGCGATGCCGAGATGATCGCGATGTTCGGCGTGTCGCGGCCGGTGCTGCGGGAAAGCGTGAAGACGCTGGTCGCCAAAGGCCTGCTCACCACCAAGGCGCGCGTTGGGACCGTCGTGCGCGAGCGCGGCGCCTGGAACATGTTCGATGCGGATGTGCTGGCCTGGCATCTCGACGCCGGCATCGACAAGCGCTTCCTCAACGATCTCGCCGAGATCCGTCTCGCGGTCGAGCCGCGCGCGGCCATGCTTGCAGCGGCGCGGCGGTCGGAGGAGGACCTTGCCGAGCTCGGCCGCAGCATGGAGCGCATGCGGCGTGAGGCGTCCGACTCGGTGGGCTTTGCCGACGCCGATCTCGCGCTTCACGTGGCCGTGGCGCGCGCCTCGGGCAATTTGTTCATGCGCTCGATTGGGCACGTCATCGAGGCCGCGCTGCGTGCCTCGTTCCTGCTCAGCGCCCCGTCCGAGCCCGAAGATCGCGACACTGTGCTGCTGTGGCACCAGAAGATCGTCGATGCCATCGCGGCCGGCGACGCCGATGCCGCCGCCGAAGCGATGGTCTTCGTCATTCACAACGGAATGCATCGCCATGAGGGTGCCGCGATCGAGACTGCGCCGGCCGAGGCGCTGCCGTCGGCGGATACTGGAGAACGAGCGTGACAGACCTTCGCATCGCCATCGTCGGGTTCGGCAAGATCGCGCGCGACCAGCATGTCGGCGCGATCGCCGCGGTGCCGGGCGCGACGTTGGCGGCCGTCGCCAGCCGCAACGCTTCGCTGCCGGAACTGCCGCATTTTGCCACCATCGAGGAATTGCTGGAGCAGGGGCCGCCGATCGACGCCGTCTCCCTCTGCACGCCGCCGCAGGTGCGGCGCGCGCAGGCCGCAGCAGCTCTCGCCGCCGGCAAGCATGTCATGCTGGAGAAGCCGCCGGGCACCGGCGTTGCCGAGCTCGATCCACTGATCGCAATGGCGGCGGAGGCGAAGCGTACGCTGTTTGCGACCTGGCATTCGCGCCATGCGCCGGCGGTCGAGCCGGCGCGGCAATGGCTTGCCGAGCGTCGCATCGCCTCTGTGCACATCAGCTGGAAGGAAGACGTCCGCGTCTGGCATCCCGGCCAGGCCTGGATCTGGGAGCCGGGCGGCCTCGGCGTGTTCGATCCCGGGATCAATGCGCTGTCGATCCTGACCAGGATTCTGCCGAAGCCCGTGTTCGTCACCGCGGCCGAGCTGGCCTTCCCGGCCAATTGCCAGGCGCCGATCGCGGCGAACCTGACACTGACGGACATCAGCGGTCTGCCCGTGACCGCCGAGTTCGATTTCCGCCAGACCGGGCCGCAGAGCTGGGATATCGTCGTCGAAACGGATCAGGGCCGGATGACTCTGTCCAGCGGCGGCGCGCGCATGGCCGTCGACGGCAAGGTGCTTGCCGAGGCGCCCGATGAGGAATATCGCGGACTCTACCGGCGCTTCGTCGAACTCGCGGCGACCGGCGCGAGTGACGTCGACCTGACCCCGCTGCGTCTCGTCGCCGACGCCTTCCTGCTGGGCAAGCGCACGATCGTCGAGCCGTTTGTGGACTGAACATGGCCGCATCAAAAATCACCAGAGACGCTTTCGGGGCGCTGCCGGATGGCCGCAAGGTCGAGCGCATCGTGCTGCGCGGGGAGGGTGGCTTCGAGGCGCGGATCATCACCCATGGCGCAGTCCTTCAGGCGTTGATCGCGCCGGATGCCCGGGGCAGCCTCGACGACGTCGTGCTTGGCCACGACACATTCGCCGGTTATCTCGCCGAACGAAAGTTTTTCGGTGCAACAGTCGGCCGCTACGCCAACCGCATTGCCAAGGGGCAGTTTTCGCTCGACGGTGAGACGATACAGCTTGCCGTCAACAACGGTCCCAATGCGCTGCACGGCGGCCTCGACGGATTCGACCGCAAGCTCTGGGAGATTGCGGACCTCGACGAGGGCGCCGAACCCGCGGTGACGCTTACCTGTGTCAGCCCGCATGGCGAGGAGAACTATCCAGGCCGGCTCGACGTGCGGCTGACCTATCGCGTCACCGGCCCGACCGAACTCTCGCTCATCATGGAGGCGCGGACGGACCGGCCGACCATCGTCAACCTGACCAACCACAGCTTCTTCAATCTGGAAGGTGCAACGTCGGGCAGGTCCGTTCTCGACCATGAGCTGACCGTCGCCGCCGAGCATTTCCTCGCGATCGATCCCACCGCCATTCCGCTGCGGGAGCCGCCACGCCCGGTGGCGGGCACGCCGTTCGACTTCCGCGAGCCGCGGCCGGTCGGCGAGCGTATCCGTGAGAGCGATCAGCAATTGCAGAGCGGCAGAGGCTATGACCACACTTATTGCCTCAGGCGCGACGGCAGGCTCGGGCTCGCGGCGCGGCTGGTAGCGCCGCGCGCGGGGCGGATCATGGAACTGCTCACCGACCAGCCTGGGCTCCAGGTCTATTCCGGCAATTACCTCGATGGTACGACCTCGGGGAAGGGCGGCAAGCTCATTCGTCAATCGGACGCCATGTGCCTGGAGCCTCACATCTGGCCGGACGCGCCGAACCGGCCGGATTTCCCGAGCCCGCGCCTCGACCCCGGCGAAGTCTATCGCCATCATACGGTCTATCGCTTTTCAGTGAGGTCACCATGATGGAACAGGTGCCTACGACTGTGCTCTCGGGCTATCCCTGCCATCTGGGTGAAGGGCCGACCTATGACGCAACCACCGACACCGCCTGGTGGTTCGACATCCGCGAAGGGCTGCTGTTCGAGGCCCAGCTCGACAGCGGCAGCATCCGCGTCCATGCGCTCGGCCGAATGGCGAGCGCGCTCGGACGCATCGATGCGGAGCGCCAATTGATCGTCGCGGAGGACGGTCTCTACATCCGCAAGCTCGTCGATGGCGTGATGACGCTGCTCTGTCCGCTCGAAGCCGACAATCACGCGACCCGCTCCAATGACGCGCGGGTGCATCCGTCCGGCACGTTCTGGATTGGCACCATGGGATGCGAGGCGGAGCGGGGGGCAGGCGCGATCTACGCGTTCCATCGCGGCAAGATCGCGCTGCTGTTTCCCCGCATCAGTATTCCCAACTCGATCTGCTTCTCGCCGGATGGCGCGATCGGCTATTTCGCCGACAGCGCGCGCGCCGTGCTCTATGCCGTGCCGCTCAATCCCGCGACCGGCCTGCCGCGCGGCGAGCCGGAGGTGCTGTTGCGCCACAGCGGCATCGGCGGCCTCGATGGCTCGGTGTGCGATGCCGAAGGAAACATCTGGAACGCGTGCTGGGGCGCGAGCCGGGTCGATGTCTATTCTCCGCAAGGCGAGCGCCTGCGCTCACTCGGCGTGCCGGCAAGGCAGGCGAGCTGCCCCGCCTTTGTCGGCTCGGATCTGTCGCGCCTGCTCGTCACCTCGGCCTGGCAGGGCATGGACGCGACTGCGCGCGCCGCCGATCCGCAAGCCGGTTGCACTTTCTTGTTGGAGGCATCCGCACGTGGACGCGCGGAGCCCGACGTCAAGCTCGCATAGGAGACCAGAGGCATCCCACGACCACGTTCTCGACGTCACGAAGAAACAGTCTGATACCCAAGGGAGTGAAACATGCTGAAACTGAAGACGACGTTCCTCGCGCTGGCGCTGGCCGGCGCTGCCACGATGGCCACAGGCGTCACCGCCTTCGCCCAAAAGGCGACCGTCGGCATCGCCATGCCGACGAAGTCGTCGGCGCGCTGGATCGACGACGGCAACAACATGGTCAAGGTGCTGAAGGAGCGCGGCTACAACACCGACCTGCAATATGCCGAGGACGACATCCCGAACCAGCTCTCGCAGGTCGAGAACATGGTGACCAAGGGCGCGAAAGCGCTGGTGATCGCGGCGATCGACGGCACCACGCTGTCGGACGTGCTCAAGCAGGCGAAAGCAAAAGGCATCACGGTGATCGCCTATGACCGCCTGATCCGCGGCACGCCGAACGTCGACTATTATGCGACCTTCGACAATTTCCAGGTCGGCGTCTTGCAGGCGCAATCGATCGAAAGAGGCCTCGGGCTGAAGGAGGGCAAGGGTCCCTTCAACATCGAGCTGTTCGGCGGCTCGCCCGACGACAACAACGCCTACTTCTTCTACAACGGCGCCATGAGCGTGCTGAAGCCCTACATCGACGGCGGCAAGCTCGTCGTCGCCTCGGGCCAGATGGGTATGGACAAGGTCGCGACCCTGCGCTGGGACGGCGCCACCGCACAGGCGCGCATGGACAATCTGCTCAGCGCCTACTACGGCAACAAAAAGATCAATGCAGTGCTGTCGCCCTATGACGGCATCTCGATCGGCATCATCTCCTCGTTGAAGGGCGTCGGCTACGGCAGTGCCGACCAGCCGATGCCTGTTATCTCGGGCCAGGATGCCGAAGTGCCCTCGATCAAGGCCATGCTGCGCGGCGATCAGTACTCGACCATCTTCAAGGACACCCGCGATCTCGCCAAGGTGACAGCCGACATGGTCGACGCCGCGCTCGCCGGCAAGGAGGTCACCGTCAACGATACCAAGACCTACGAGAACGGCGTCAAGACCGTGCCGTCCTATCTGCTCAAGCCGGTGGTGGTCTACAAGGACAATTGGGAGAAGGTGCTGGTCGACAGCGGCTATTACAAGAAGTCGCAGTTCCAGTGAGACTGTTTCTTCTTCCTCTCCCCGCGAGCGTGGGAGAGGCAGCTCTCTATGAGGGACGAAGCGTATGTCCACGTGCTCGTCATGGCCGGGACAAGCCCCGGCCATGACGACGTGGAAAAGTTCGGGAGAATGATCCGATGACCGCAATGCTGGAGATGCGCAACGTCAGCAAGAGCTTTGCCGGTGTGCAGGCGCTGCGCGACGTCAACTTCCAGGTCGAGGCCGGGCAGATCCACGCCCTCGTCGGCGAGAACGGCGCCGGCAAGTCGACGCTGATGAAGGTGCTCAGCGGGGTCTATCCGCATGGCAGCTACGAGGGCACCATCATCTTCGAGGGCGAGGAGCGTCGCTTCCGCGACATCAACGATTCCGAGGCGCTCGGCATCATCATCATCCATCAGGAGCTGGCGCTGATTCCGCTGATGTCGATCGCGGAGAATATCTTCCTGTCGCATCCGCCGTCGAAGTTCGGCGTGATCGACCGCGACGAGGTCTACCGGCGTACGCGGGAACTGCTGGCGCAGGTCGGCCTCAAGGAATCGCCGGACACGCTGATCACCGATCTCGGTGTCGGCAAGCAGCAGCTGGTCGAGATCGCAAAGGCGCTGTCCAAGCGTGTGCGCATGCTGATTCTGGACGAGCCGACGGCGAGCCTCAACGAAGCCGACAGCGCCGCTCTGCTCGAACGCCTGATGACATTTCGCGAGCAGGGCATCGGCTCGATCCTGATCTCGCACAAACTCAACGAGGTTGCCAAGGTCGCCGACCACATCACGGTGCTGCGCGACGGCCGCACCGTCGACAGCATCGACTGTCACGCCGAGCCGATCCAGGAGGATCGCATCATCCGCAGCATGGTGAACCGCGATCTCGCGCACCGCTTCCCGGAGCGTAGCGCGAAGATCGGCGAACCGGTGCTCGACGTCGAGAACTGGTCGGTCTATCACCCCATCCATCCCGAACGACAGGTGATCAAGAACGTCAATTTCAGCGTCAGGCGAGGCGAGGTCGTCGGCATCGCCGGCCTGATGGGGGCCGGCCGCACCGAATTCGCCATGAGCCTGTTCGGCCGCTCCTGGGGCACCAATATCAGCGGCAGCATCCGGCTTGAAGGCCATGAAATCGCGCTGCCGAGCGTCGCGGCCGCGATCGACGCCGGCCTCGCCTATGTCACCGAGGACCGCAAGCAACTCGGCCTGATCCTCGCCGACGACGTCCGCAAGAACATCACGCTCGCCAGCCTCGACCAGATCGCACCCAGGAGGGTGATCGACGACATCGCCGAGCTGAAGGTCGCCAGCGACTACCGCAGCCGCATGCGCATCCGTTGCTCCGACGTCTACCAGGAGACCGGCCAGCTCTCCGGCGGCAACCAGCAGAAGGTGGTGCTGTCGAAATGGCTGATGACCGACCCGAAGGTGCTGATCCTGGACGAGCCGACAAGGGGCATCGACGTCGGTGCCAAATACGAGATTTACTGTATCATCAACGAGCTGGCGGAGGCCGGCCGTGGCGTCGTGGTGATCTCCTCGGAGATGCCCGAGCTGCTCGGCATCTGCGACCGCATCTGCGTCATGAACGATGGCGCCTTCGTCGGGGAATTCAAGGGCCCCGAGGCGACGCAGGAGAAGATCATGCGCGCCATCATGCGCAACGAACGAAGCAATGGAAACGGCGTGCCTGAGGCCGCGGAGATGGGAGGATCGCAGCCATGACCGACAAGACGGTGTCGCTGCCCGAGGAGCGCCGGCACGGCAGCTTCATCAAGAACAATTTGCGCAATTACGGCATGCTGATGTCGCTGATCGCGATCATGCTGTTCTTCCAGGTCGTGACGGGCGGCACGCTGCTGCAGCCGCTCAACCTCACCAACCTGGTGCTGCAGAACAGCTATATCGTCATCATGGCGCTCGGCATGCTCCTGGTGATCGTCACCGGCCATATCGACCTCTCGGTCGGCTCGGTCGCAGGCTTCATCGGCGCCGTGGCCGCGGTGCTGATGGTGACCTACAAGGTCGATTACACGCTTGCGTTCATCGCCTGCCTCCTGGTCGGTGCCGCCATCGGCGCTGCGCAGGGCTATTGGGTGGCCTATTTCAAGATCCCGTCCTTCATCGTCACCTTGGCGGGGATGCTGGTGTTCAAGGGCCTCGCGCTCGCGGTGTTGCAGGGCCAGTCGCTCGGGCCGTTCCCGGCGACGTTCCAGAAGTTGTCCTCCGGCTTCATTCCGGAACTGCTGCCCGAAGCCGGCACGCTGCATCCGACATCCATGCTGATCGGCGCCGTGCTGGCGCTCGGCCTCGTCTACGCCAGCGCCAAGGGGAGGTCGCGCGAGCAATTGCACGGAATCGAGATCGAGCCCTATGCGTTCTTCCTCGGCAAGAGCATCCTGCTGGCCTGCGCCGTGCTCTATTTCACCTATCTGATCGCCTCGCATCGCGGCCTGCCCAACGTTCTGGTGATCATGACCGCGTTGATCGCGCTCTACGGCTTCGTCACCCGCCGCACCGTGATCGGGCGGCAGATCTACGCGGTCGGGGGCAACGCCAAGGCGGCGAGCCTGTCGGGCATCAAGACCGAACGGCTGACGTTCCTGACATTCGTCAACATGGGCGTGCTCGCCGCGCTCGCCGGCCTCGTCTTCGCCGCGCGGCTCAACACCGCGACCCCGAAGGCAGGTCTCGGCTTCGAGCTCGACGTCATCGCCGCCTGCTTCATCGGCGGCGCCTCGGCCTATGGCGGCGTGGGGCGCGTCGGCGGCGCCGTGGTCGGCGCCATGATCATGGGCGTGATGAACAACGGCATGTCCATCCTCGGCATCGGTATCGATTACCAGCAGGTCATCAAGGGCCTGGTGCTGCTGGGGGCGGTGTGCATCGACGTGTATAATCAGCGGCGGTAGGCGGTCTCGTCGGGTGGACCAAGGCGCAACGCGCCGTGCCGCCCTGTTTCCAGGACCGCGACGGAGATGGTGGCCGCGCGTCCACCTACTGCGTCGTGAACAGCACCGCCGCGATCGCGACGGAGAGGCTCACCGCCGATACGGTCGCCACCGTCGACAATACCCCCATTCGCCGGAGCGCGATGGCGAAGGCGATGATGATGGGTGTGGCGGTCATCAACCCGATCTGTGCATCACTCATGTGATCATTGGCCATTCCGTGGAACTCTGAGCTGGTTCGTACTGCGATCCGGCCGGTCGGACGTTGTGTCGGCGCAAACAAGCGCCCCGCAATTCCCCAGTTTGTCCGGCGACAAACTCGGAACCGGGCAGCCGGGCTAAGTCTGGCCGGTGTGCTGATCCGGAAAGACGATGTCGACGGTCGAGTGCGAACAACAGGAAAGCGGCTGGGGAATTCTGGAAGAGCTCCCCGGCGATCCCATGATCTGGGTGCTGATCTTCAGCGAGCTCGTCGCCTTCGGCTTGTTCCTCGGCGCTTTTTCGGTCAGCCGCGCGATCCACCCCACGCTGTTCGCGGCCGGGCAGTCAGCGCTCGATTCGAATCTCGCCGGCCTCAATACCGTCGTGCTGGTCACCAGCGGCTGGGCGGCGGCGAAGGCGACGAAGGCCGCGCGTGCCGGGGAACGGCCGGTGGCGCGATACTGGATCTTCGGCGCGATGGCGCTCGGCGGCCTCTTCATCGCGATCAAGATCGCCGAGTATGCGGAAGAAATCGGGCGAGGCGTCGGGCTCGAGACCAGCCCGTTCTTCACGCTCTACTTCCTCCTGACCGGCTTTCATCTTCTGCATGTCGGCCTCGGCATCGTCATCCTCGCCGTGGTCTGCCGCCGCGCCGGGATATCGGGCGTCGAGACGGCAACTGCCTTCTGGCACATGGTCGATCTGGTCTGGATCGTCATGTTCCCGATTCTCTATCTGGTCAAATGACCATGCCGGATCGTATCGACATGAGCTGGATCGTGCTTATCGGCCTCGCGCTTGCGACCATCCTGCTGCCGCCGCTGGTGCCGCGGCCGCTGCTCGGCAACGCACTGCTGCTGGCCTTCGCCGCCCTCAAGGGCCACCGGATCGCGCTCGACTTCATGGATCTACGCGCCGTGCCCGCGCTCTGGCGTGGCCTCGTCGCGAGTTGGATCCTGATCGTCCTGCTGCTGGCCTGGCTCGCCTCGGCCGTCGTCGCCCTGATCTGACGCGCTCATTGCGCCCTGACAAAGAACGGGCCGGGCTGAGCGGCAATAAATCACACCATCGCGATTTCGCAGGAATCAAACCGGAAAGGATTGGCAATGGCTGAACGCCTGACCAAGTCGGCCGCTCGAAATGTCTTCTACGGCGGCTCGGCCTTCTTCTTCGCCATTTTCATAGGGCTGACGGCACACAGCCATTACTACATGGCCACGACGTCGACCGACGCCACGACGCTGACGTCGTCGGTCGCCCGCGGCAAGCATGTCTGGGAGAAGAACTCATGCATCAACTGCCACACTCTGCTGGGTGAGGGCGCCTACTTCGCCCCTGAAGTCGGCAACGTCTGGGATCGTTGGGGCGGCAACGAGGACCCGGCCGCTGCGCGCGAGACACTGAAGGCCTGGATGCAGTCGCAGCCCTCGGGCGCGCCCGGCCGGCGGCAGATGCCGCAGTTCAACCTCACCGACCAGGAGCTCGACGATCTCGCCGACTTCCTGCAATGGACCAGCAAGATCAAGCGGCAGGAGTGGCCGCCGAACAAGGCCGGCTGAGCACGCTGTTTCCTCTTTCAAGACAGAGAGACCCGAGATGAAATATCAGACCCAGAAAGTCGCGATGCTCTACTTCTACGGCGCGCTGACTCTGTTTCTCGCGCAGGTCCTGTTCGGCCTCGTCGCCGGAACCATCTACGTCCTGCCCAACACGCTGTCGACGCTCCTGCCGTTCAACGTCGTCAGGATGATCCACACCAACGCGCTGATCGTGTGGTCGCTGATCGGCTTCATGGGCGCGACCTATTTCCTGTTGCCTGAGGAAACCGAGACCGAGCTGTACAGCCCGCTGCTGGCCAAGATCCAGTTCTGGATGTTCTTCGGCGCGGCAGGCGTGGCCGTGGTCGGCTATCTCTTCCACTATCACGAAGGACGCGAGTTCCTCGAGCAGCCCTTCATCATCAAGGTCGGCATCGTCGTCGTCTGCCTGATGTTCCTGTTCAACGTCACCATGACGGCACTGAAGGGCCGCAAGACCACGATCACGAACATCCTGCTGTTCGGCCTGTGGGGCGTTGCGATCTTCTTCCTGTTCGCTTTCTACAATCCTGTGAACTTAGCAGTCGACAAGATGTACTGGTGGTACGTCGTCCATCTCTGGGTCGAAGGCGTCTGGGAGCTGATCATGGCCTCGGTGCTCGCCTATCTCATGATCAAGCTCAACGGCATCGACCGCGAGGTCGTGGAGAAGTGGCTCTACGTCATCATCGGCCTTGCGCTGTTCTCTGGCATCCTCGGCACCGGCCATCATTTCTACTGGATCGGCGCGCCCGGCTACTGGCAGTGGATCGGCTCGCTGTTCTCCACGCTCGAGGTGGCACCGTTCTTCACGATGGTGATCTTCACGGTGCAGATGACATGGAAGGCCGGCCGCAAGCATCCGAACCGCGCTGCGCTATTGTGGTCGGTCGGCTGCTCGGTGATGGCCTTTCTCGGCGCCGGCGTCTGGGGCTTCCTGCACACGCTGTCCTCGGTGAACTACTACACCCACGGCACCCAGGTCACCGCGGCGCACGGCCATCTCGCCTTCTTCGGCGCCTATGTGATGCTCAATCTTTCCGTCATGGCCTATGCGATCCCGCAGATCAGGGGACGCGCGCCCTATAACCAGTGGCTGAGCATGGCGAGCTTCTGGATCATGTGCACGGCCATGATGGTGATGACCTTCGCGCTGACCTTCGCCGGCGTGGTCCAGGTCCATCTCCAGCGCGTGCTCGGCCAGGGCTACATGGACGTGCAGGACCAACTCGCGATGTTCTACTGGGTCCGGCTCGGCTCCGGCGTGTTCGTCGCGATCTCCGCACTGATGTTCGTCTGGGCGGTGATGGTACCCGGTCGCGCCAAGCAGGCGGTCATCCCCGGCGCGTTGCAGCCGGCTGAATAAATGCAACTGGCGGCCGCGGTTCGCCGCGGCCGCCAGCTTCCTGGAAAGTCCGGAGAAACATCATGAAAGCTGCCCTTCACACGGTGACCTCGGCGCCCGAGCTGCCGGCCTATGTCGCAAGCGGCAACGAGTGCGCGCTGTTCGAGCACGCCTGGCGGCACCAGCTGCCGGTCCTGCTGAAGGGGCCGACCGGCTGCGGCAAGACGCGCTTCGTCGCGCATATGGCGGCGCGTCTCGGATTGCCGCTCCACACCGTCGCCTGCCACGACGATCTCACCGCGGCCGATCTCACCGGTCGCTATCTGCTGCGGGGCGGCGACACGGTATGGACCGACGGTCCGCTGACGCGCGCGGTGCGCGAGGGCGGCATCTGCTACCTCGACGAGGTCGTGGAAGCGCGCAAGGACGTCACCGTAGTGCTGCATCCCCTGACCGACGATCGCCGCATCCTGCCGCTGGAGCGCACAGGCGAGGAGCTTGCGGCGCCGAACAGCTTCATGCTCGTGGTCTCCTACAATCCCGGCTACCAGACGCTGCTGAAGGCGTTGAAGCCGTCGACGCGACAGCGCTTCGTTGCCATCGAATTCGGCTTCCTGCCGTCCGAGCAGGAAATCGCCGTCGTCTCCGCCGAAAGCGGACTGCCGCCGGAGCGCGTGCGGCCGCTGGTCGGGCTGGCTGGCCGGCTGCGCGCACTGAGGGGACACGACCTGGAGGAGGGCGTCTCGACCCGGCTCGTGGTCTATTGCGCGACCCTGATCGCCGCCGGCACGCCGATCGCCGATGCAGTGCTTGCCGGCATGATCGAGCCGCTGACGGACGATGCCGACGTCAAGGCGGCGCTGCTCGACGTCGCCCGTGCCGTGATCGGGTGAGGCCAGTCCGATGCTTGACTTCCTCGAACTGGAGGAAACGGTCGGTCGCGCCTGGCATCGGATGGTCGGCGGCACTTCGAGCTACCCGACTCACGCCGACCACGCCGTCACGCTCGCAGAGGTGAGGAGCCGGCTCGCTGTGATGTTCCGCGCGCTTGGCGGCGAGACCGGCGTTCAGATCGCGAGCGCAGGCGCGCGCAGGGCGGGCCATCGTCTCGGCTGGCGGCAGCGCATCGGCTTGGGCGACGAGCGGCTCGAGCACCCAGGCCGCGACTCGGCAACCATCTTCCTGCCCGATCGCATCGCGATCTTTCCCGACCGGGCCCTGAACGCAACGCTGTATCGTTGGCTTGCGGCGTGGTTCGCAGCCGCGCCGATCGAGGCGATCGCGGAAACCGACCCGCTGCGGCGGGACCTTTCGATGTTGCGCCGGGCGAGCGAGACCGCGGTCTGGGTTCTCACGCAATTCCCAGGGCTCGTCGCCGATTACGCGCAGCTTGCCGCGGCCACCGCCGAGGCCCGGCCTCGTCGCCCTTTGCCGCGCGTCGAGCAAGAGATCGAGCAGATCGTCCTGGCCCTGCTCGGAACCGGAAAGGCGCCTGCAGGCAGGCTGTGGCCGGCGATGATGGGGACGGGCCCGCTGCCGGACAAGGCGCCGCCGGGTTATCGCGCGATCCTGCCGTGTCCGCTCTGGGGCGATTGCTGGACGCGTGAGCTCTCGCCCGCACATGCGGACGAAGACGAATGCGCACCGGGCGCGGCGGCCGCGGCGAAGGACGATCGCAAGCGGTTTGCCGTCCGCGAGCGCGGGGACGATGCCAATCGGCGCGATCCGTTCGTGCTGAACCGCTTCGAGAAGATCCTCGCGATGGCCGAGATGGTCAATGTCGACCGCCCGGCTGATGACAGCGAGGACGAGGATGCGCAGAAGGCAGCCAACGATCTCGAGGAGATCACGCTCAGCCGCCGCAGCGGCAAGCCGGCGAGCCGGTTCAAGTTCGATCTCGACCTGCCGCCGGAGGCCCTCGACGCCTCGCAGCTGTACGCGGACCTGACCTATCCCGAATGGGATTATCGCAGCGGCTCCTATCTGCCGGATCATTGCCGGGTGCTCGAGGCTGCGGCGTCCGAGGAAGGCGAGAGCTGGACGGCGGATGACGCGATGCGCCGACGCATTCACCAGGTGCGTCGCCGCTTCGAGGTTCTGCGTCCGCGTCACGAAATGATGCGCGCCCAGAGCGACGGACATGATATCGACCTTGACGCGCTGGTGCGCGCGCGGTGCGACCTCAGTGCCGGGAGCGGCGGTGGTCTCGACCGCATCCATGTCGCGATGCGCCCGCAAGGGCACGATCTCGCCGTCACGCTGCTGGTCGACGTCTCGCTGTCGACCGATGCCTGGGTCGACGGCTATCGCGTGCTCGACGTCGAAAAGGAAGCGCTGCTCGTGCTCGCGCACGGGCTGTCGGCTTGCGGCGACCACCATAGCATCCTGACCTTCACCTCACGTCGACGTTCCTGGGTGCGACTCGAAACCATCAAGGCGTTCGGCGAGCCAATGAGCGGGGCCGTGGAGCGCCGCATCGGGGCACTCAGGCCCGGCTATTACACGCGGATCGGCGCGGCGGTACGCCACGCCGCGGCCGAGCTCGCGCGCCAGCCGCAGCGCAAGAAGCTGCTGCTCGTCCTCACCGACGGCAAACCGAACGACGTCGATCACTATGAAGGGCGCTTTGCGGCCGAAGACACCAGGAAATCCGTGCAGGAAGCGCGCCGGCTCGGCATCGCGGTCTTCGGCGTGACGATCGACGCGGCGGCACAAACCTACTTTCCGACGCTGTTCGGACGCGGTGGCTACGCCATCGTCGGCAACATCAAGCGGTTGCCGGCAGCGCTGCCGGCGATCTACCGGCAGGTGGCGCATTGACGCTTAGAACATATAGCCTGGTGCGAACTGTTGCTCAGGAATTGGGTATATGATCGAATGGCCGGATGGATCAAAAGGCCAAGGTCGATCGCGGTAGCCGCGCGGCGATGCGCGACGTCGCGAGAGGTTGAAGCGTATGCTGGTAGCCTGCGGCGATGCCCTGATCGATTTCGTACCAACAAGAAACACTGAGGGACGCGAAGCCCTGATGCCGGCGGTCGGCGGTTCCTGCCTCAACGTCGCGATCGGCATGGCGCGGCTGGGCGCGCCGGCCGGCTTCGTCGGCGGCGTCTCGACTGACCTGTTCGGGCGGATGATCGCCGATCACGCCGCGGCCTCCAATGTCGATATCAGTCTCGCCACCCGCAGCGATCACCAGACCACGCTCGCCTTTGTCCGCATCGTCGCGGGCGAGTCGCACTACGCGTTCTACGATGCCGAGACCGCGGCGCGGAACTGGACCTACCGGCGCGGGTCCATTCCATTCGCGAGCGTCGAAGCCGTTCATGTCGGCTCGACCACGCTGGTCAACGACCAGGGTGCGGCCGAGACCAAGGCGCTGATCGCAGACGCGCGGGCGTCGTCCATGATCTCGTTCGATCCGAACTGCCGCCCGAACCTCGTCAGCGACAAGCCGGCCTATCTCGCGCGCATGGCCGAGTTCGCGGTAGGCGCCGATCTCATCAAGATGTCGGACGTCGATTTCGCCTATCTCTTCGGCGACGAGCCGTATCATCGGCGCGCCAGCGCGCTGCTCGCACAGGGCACAAGCCTCATCGTCATCACCCGCGGCAACGACGGCGCGATCGCGTGGCACGCAGGGGCAGGGCAGATCGAAGTCCCCGCGCCGAAGGTCGAGGTTGCCGACACCATTGGTGCCGGCGACAGTTTTCAGGCGGCGCTGCTCTTCGCCCTGCACAAGCAGGGCGGGCTGGTGCGCGAGAAACTGAGCAAGATCGGAGCGGACAAGCTGCGGCGCGCACTGTCCTTTGCCGCCAATTGCGCGGGCCTGACCTGCACCCGCCCGGGCGCCGATCCACCCTGGAGCCATGAGATCAATTGGAGTTGGTAATCCGCGTCACATTGGTGCGACGACCTTCTCGGCGCACTTGAGGAAGGTGCGGATCAGCGGGCTGTGCGAGTCGCGCCGCCAACATACCGCAACGTCGATGGAGTCGGTTGCGTCCCGCAGCGGCCGAAACACGATGCCCTGCGGCGCGCCGAGCTTGGCGCAGGCGGGCAGGATCGCGAGCCCTTCGCCGGCCAGCACGAGGCTCATCGCCGAATGCACGGTTTCCACCCGGCTGGCGATCGGCATCACCACCTGATGTCGCCGCAGCAACGCCGTCACCGCAGAGGAGGCGGGGTCCTGCTCCGGCCGCGGCAGCGCGATCAGCGGCCGGCCGTGCAATTTCGTCATCGGCACCGCGCCGAGGCGGGAGAGCGGCGATCGGATCGGCATCGCCAGCATGAGAGGTTGCGCGCCGACCCGCGCCACCTGGATATCGGGATGGTTGATCGCCGGCATGCACAGCGCGACCGTGACGCTGCGGTCGAGCAGCCGCGCCTCGCGCGTCGAGGCGCTGAGCTCGGCAAAATGAAGCTCGACGCCGGGAATGGAACGCCGCAACTCGGGAATCAGGCGCGGCAGTACCGCATTTGCCAGCGCGAACATGTAGCCGATCGAGATCCGCCCGCGTCGTCCGGCCGCGACCGCGCGCGCGGCTTCGACGCCGTCGGCCGCCAGGGCCAGCGCCTCGCCGGCGCGCGCCAGCAGGGCCTGGCCGGGCTCGGTCAGGTCCATGCCGCGCGTGCCGCGGCGGAACAGGGGCGCGCCGACTTCGGCCTCGAGCTTGCGGATCTGCACCGAGAGCGGCGGCTGCGCCATCCGCAGCCGCTCGGCGGCCTTGCCGACGCTGCGCGCCTCGGCGACGGCGACGAAATAGCGGAGCCGGCGAAGATCCATTGGCATACCGAAAATATATGGGCTGACGGCAAAAATCGTATTGGACGGCGAGTTAACAAGGCTGTCATTCTTGCTGTCAATGTCTTCGGGCCAATGGCGGCCCGCTTCGGAGCGCGATGTGACCATGAACGGCGATCCCTGTTGCTTGTCCGCAACCGAGCTGCGCGGCCTCATCGCCGGAAAGCGGATTTCGCCAGTCGAGATCGTCCGAGCCGTTCTCGCGCGCGCCGAGGCGCTCCAGCCGGCGCTCAACTGTTTCATCACCCTGTGCGGCGATGAGGCGATTGCAGCGGCGCGCGAAGCCGAGCGCAAGGTGATGGCCGGCGAACCGCTCGGCCTGCTGCACGGCATCCCCGTCACCGTCAAGGACATCGTCAACACCAAGGGCGTCAGAACCACCTTCGGCGCCGTTCCCTACAAGGACAATGTGCCGAACGAGGACGCCGTGGCGGTGGCGCGGCTGCGCAGCGAGGGCGCGATCCTGATCGGCAAGACCACGACGCCGGAGTTCGGCAGCAAGTGCCTGACCGACTCGCCCTTGTTCGGTCGCACCCGCAACGCGTGGGATGCGGGCCGCTCCTCCGGCGGCTCCAGCGGCGGTGCGGCGGTCGCCGTTGCCAGCGGCATCGCGCCGCTCGCGATCGCGACCGACGGCGGCGGCTCGACGCGAATTCCGGCCGCCTGCAACGGCGTGGTCGGCTTGAAGCAGAGCAACGGCGTGATCCCGCACAGCCAGGCCCTCGATGTCTTCGGCAATCAGACCTATGTCACGCCGACCACCCGCACCGTCGCCGACACCGCACTGATGATGCAGGCGATGGCCGGTGAAGATCCTTGCGATCCCTGGTCGATTGGCGTGCCCGTGCCCGATTTCGTCGGTACCGCCGCTCCACGCGGCGATCTGCGCGGGCAGAGGATCCTGTATTGCCTGACGCCGCCGGGCCGGCCGGTGTCCACTGAGGTCGCCGCCAATTTCAGAGCGAGCCTCGACCGGCTGGCAGGGCTCGGAGCCGAGCTCGAGGAGTTCTCCGGCGATGGTTTCGACGTCGAGCCGATCTGGCGCGCCATCAACCACACCGTCTGGCGCACGCGCTTCGCGAGACTGGCGGCCGAGCACAGCGACCAGCTGAGCGAGGCCTTTCTCAAGCAGCTCGCGCTCGCCACCGAAGTCAGCGGCGTCGACTACCAGGAGGCGATGTTCGCGCGCACCGCGCTGTTCCGTCGCGTGCAATCGTTGCTTGCGCGCGGGCACTTCCTGGCGATGCCGACCCTCACGCGCACCGCGCTGCCGATCGAGCAGGATCTGTTCGGCAGCATCGAGATCGATGGTCGGCACTTCGACAGCGTCCGGCCGCACTGGTTTCCCTGGACCATGCCCTTCAACATGACCGGCCATCCCGCGATCAGCCTGCCCTCGGGCTTTGCCCGCGACGGCCTGCCGATCGGGGTTCAGCTCGTCGGCCGCTTCCGCGCCGATGCGGAATTGCTGCGCGTGAGCGCATTGTTCGAGGCTTCAAGCGATCTTCTGTCCCGCTGGCCGGCTTGAGGACATGGGCATGCAGCAAGTGGCATGTGTGCAAAGGACTTGCCTCCGGCGTCCAGACATGTTGATCGTGCCGCAGGTGAGCCCTGAAGCCGAGCACGCATGAGCGTCTTTGTCCTCCGACGTCTGTTGACCTTGCTCGCGACGCTGGTCGGCGCATCGCTGATCATCTTCCTGGTGCTCGACGCGCTTCCCGGCAATGCCGCGCAGATGCTGATGGGCGCCGATGCCTCGGCGGATGCGGTTCGCGCGCTCACCGTCAAGCTCGGGCTCGACCAGCCGCTGGCGGTCCGCTATCTGCAGTGGATCAAGGGGCTGCTCGTCGGCGATCTCGGCAACTCCTATGTCTACGGCACGCCGGTCGCCAGCCTGATCGCGGAGCGGCTGGTGCTGACCATTCCGCTCGCGATCATGGCCATGACCATCACCGTGACGCTGGCGCTCTCCGCCGGCATCTACACCGCCGCCAATCACAACAAGCTCGGCGACGTCGGCGTGATGTCGCTGACCCAGGTCGGCATCGCGCTGCCGAACTTCTGGTTCGCGATCCTGCTGGTGCTGTTGTTCTCGGTGCGCCTGCAATGGCTCTCGGCGGGCGGCTTTGCCGGCTGGGAGGACGGCATCTGGCCAGGGATCAAGTCGCTGCTGCTTCCCGCAATCTCGCTCGCGGTGGTGCAGGCCGCGATCCTTGCGCGCGTCACGCGCTCGGCGGTGCTGGAGGTGCTACGCGAAGATTTCGTCCGCACAGCACGCGCAAAGGGCCTTGGCAAGCGCGAGGTGCTGTGGAGCCACGTGCTGCGCAATGCCATGATCCCCGTGATGACGGTGATGGGGCTGCAATTCGCCAATCTGCTCGCCGGCACCATCGTGATCGAGAACGTGTTCTACCTGCCGGGCCTCGGCCGGCTGATCTTCCAGTCGATCGCCAACCGCGATCTGATCGTGGTGCGCAACTGCGTGATGCTGCTCGCCGCCATGGTCGTCATCGTCAATTTCGTGGTCGACGTGCTCTACGCCTTCATCGATCCTCGCATCAAGGTGCATGACCTGTGAGCGCGCCCGTTACCATTGATGCGCCGCTCGCAGCGCGGCCGCTGCCGGCCCGCACGTTTTTCCGTCGAGCACTGCGCCATCGCAGCTTCGTGCTCGGCGCTGCGCTGAGCCTGCTGGTGCTCGCCTCCGCGCTGCTGTCGCTGGTGTGGACGCCCTGGTCTCCTTACGAGATCGACATCGCATCGAAGCTCCAGCCGCCCTCGGCGGCGCATTGGCTCGGGACCGATTCCTTCGGCCGCGACATCGTCTCGCTGCTGCTGGCCGGTGCCCGATCCACCATCATGGTCGGCGTCATCGCCGTCAGCATCGGTCTCACCTTCGGCGTCACGCTCGGCCTGATCGCTTCGGCCCGGCGCGGCTGGACGGAAGAGATCATCATGCGCTTCTCCGATTTTACCTTCGCCTTTCCGGCCGTGCTCTCGGCGATCATGCTCGCCGCGGTGGCAGGGCCTGGCATGGTGACCTCGATCATCGCGATCGGTATCTTCCAGATCCCGACACTGACGCGGCTGACGCGCGGCTCGGCCAATGCGATCTGGGCGCGCGAATTCGTGCTGGCCGCGCGCGCGGCGGGCAAGGGGCGCTTTCGCATCACCATCGAGCACGTGCTGCCCAACATCCTGTCGATCCTGATCGTGCAGGTCACCATCCAGTTCGCGCTCGCCATCCTCGCCGAAGCCGCGCTGTCCTATCTCGGTCTCGGCACGCAGCCGCCGCAGCCGTCCTGGGGGCGGATGCTGAACGATGCGCAGACGCTGCTGTTCCAGTCGCCGATGCTCGCCGTCTATCCGGGTGCGGCGATCGCGATCGCGGTGCTGGGCCTCAATCTGCTCGGGGATGGGCTGCGCGACCTGCTCGATCCCAGACTGGCGCGGGAGCGATAGTGATGGGCGAGCGCTCCAACATGCCGCTGATCGAAGTCAGCGATCTCGGCGTCCGTCTCAACACCAGCCGCGGGCCGGCGCAGGCGGTGCGCGGTGTCAGCTTCTCCCTCGATCGCGGCGAGACGCTCGGGCTCGTCGGCGAATCCGGTTGCGGCAAGTCGGTCACCGCGCTGTCGTTGATGGGCCTGCTGCCGGACAGTGCGGCCGTCACCGGCAGCATCAAGCTGGATGGCAAGGAGCTCGTCGGGCTTTCGGACGCCGATTATTGCCGGCTGCGCGGCAACCGCATCAGCATGATCTTCCAGGAGCCGATGACCGCGCTCAACCCGATGCACACGATCGGCCATCAGGTCGCCGAGCCGCTGCGCCGTCACAAGAAATATTCGGCGGCGCAGGCGCGGCGCGAGGCGATCGCCTTGCTCGACCGCGTCGGGCTGCCCGATCCCGCACGGCGCGTCGATGCCTATCCGCACCAGTTCTCCGGCGGCCAGCGCCAGCGCATCACGATCGCCATGGCGCTCGCCTGTGAGCCCGACCTGTTGATCGCGGACGAGCCGACCACCGCACTCGACGTCACCATCCAGGGCCAGATCCTCGACCTCCTCGCCGATCTCGTGGAGGAGCGCGGCATGTCGATAATCCTGATCTCGCATGATCTCGGCGTCATCGCCGAGAACGTGCAGCGCATGATGGTGATGTATGGCGGCACCGTCGTCGAGAGCGGGCCGACCGACGAGGTGTTCCGCCGCATGGGACATCCCTACACGCAGGGCCTGTTTCGCGCGCGTCCGAAGCTCGGCGCACGCAAGGGGACGCGGCTGAAGACCATCTCTGGCACGGTGCCGGAGCTTGCCGATTTGCCGCCCGGCTGCACCTTCTCCGATCGGTGTCCGCTCGTGATCGATCAGTGCCGCGCGGCGTTGCCGCCGATGGTGGACGTCGGCCCCGGCCACCTCGTGCGCTGCATCAGGACGGATGTGTCGATGGCAGAGCGCGTCGGGGCGCTGACCGCATGACCGCCGCAGCGGAGCCGCTTCTCGACGTGAAGGATCTGGTGCAGCGTTACACGCTGCCGCGTGAAAGCCTGTTCCGGCCGCCGGGACAGGTGCGTGCGCTCAACGGTGTGAGCGTGCGGGTCGCCGCCGGCAAGAGCCTCGGGGTCGTCGGCGAATCCGGATCGGGCAAGTCGACTTTCGCGCGGCTGGTGATGGCGCTGGAGCGGCCGACGTCAGGGGAGGTCGCGCTGCTCGGCCGCAATCTCAACCGCATCTCCGCCGACGAGCTCCGCCGCGCAAGGCGCGATTTCCAGATGGTGTTCCAGGACCCCTATGGCTCGCTCGATCCGCGCCAGACCATCGCGCGCATCGTCGCCGAGCCGCTGACCGTGCTCGAAGGCGCCGACCGCACCACGTTCCGCGACCGCGTCGCCGCGGTTCTGCGGCAGGTTGGCTTGCGCGACGCGGACATGGATAAGTATCCGCACGAATTCTCCGGTGGCCAGCGCCAGCGCATTGCGATTGCGCGTGCGCTGATCACCCAGCCGAAGCTGATCGTCGCCGACGAGCCGGTCTCCGCGCTCGACGTCTCCGTGCAGGCGCAGGTGCTGAATCTGATGCAGGACCTCCAGGAACAGTTCGGCCTCAGCTACATCCTGATCAGCCACGACCTCGCCGTCGTCGACTATCTCTGCGACGAGGTCGCGGTGATGTATCTCGGCCGGATCGTCGAGCAGGGGCGGCCGGAAGACCTGTTCGAGCGCTGCGCCCATCCCTATACGCGGGCACTCCTGGATGCCGTGCCGCGGGCGCGCCCCATCGGGGGCCGGCGGCGGCGCGGAGCGCAGGCGATCGCCTCGCAATCGGCGGCGGCGACCGGCTGCCCCTATGTCGCGCGTTGTCCGCTCGCCGACCAGCATTGCCGCGAGGTTCTGCCTGAGTTACGCAAGGTCGGTGAGGGGCACCTTGCCGCCTGCCACAAGGCGGAGGCCGTGATGGCGTTGCCGCAGGCGGCCATGGAAGGTTAGTGTTCGCAGCAGGATTGGCGTAGGCTTAAGAACAGAGCAGGCCGGGGAGTTACGCATGTTCAGGAAACTGTCGATCGTCGCATTTGCCCTCACACTTGCCGCAGCGCCTTTGCCGGTGCTGGCGCAGGGCAAGAAGGACAGCGTCGTCATGGCAATGGCGCTGGAGCCGCCGGGGCTCGATCCCACCAATGCCGCTGCGGCTGCGATCGCCGAGGTCACGCTCTACAACATCTACGAGACGCTGACCAAGATCAACGAGGACGGCTCGGTCTCGCCGCTGCTGGCCGAGAGCTGGACCGCTTCGCCCGACCTGAAGGCCTATACGTTCAAGCTGCGCAAGGGCGTCAAATTCCACAATGGCGAGCCGTTCAACTCCGCCGCGGTGAAGTTCTCGTTCGAGCGCAACGCCGCGCCGACCAGCACCAACAAGGACAAGAGCCTGTTCCAGGCCTTCGAGAAGGTCGATGCACCCGACGCCGACACGGTCGTGATCACCATGAAATATGGCGAGCCGAACCTGCCGTTCCTGCTCGGGCAGGCGAGCGGCTCGATCGTGGAGCCGAAGAGCGCGGCCACCAACGTCACGCAGCCGGTCGGCACCGGGCCCTACCAGCTCGGCGCCTGGGCCAAGGGCTCCTCGATCACGCTGACCAAATGGGCCGACTACCGCAACGCCGTCGCGATCAAGCTGTCCAAGGTGACGATCCGCTTCATCTCCGAACCGGCGGCGCAGACCGCGGCGCTGCTCTCGGGCGACGTCGACGCGTTCCCGCGCGTCTCGGCGCAGCGGACGATCGCGCAGTTCAAGGCCGATCCCCGCTTCAACGTCATGGTCGGCGGCTCCCGGGCCAAGACCATCGTCGGCATCAACCACAAGAAGAAGCCGCTCGACGACGTCCGTGTTCGCCGTGCCATCCTCGCCGCGATCGACCGCAAGGCGATCATCGAGGGCGCCGTCGATGGTTTCGGCACGCCGATCGGCAGCTTCTACGTCCCGGGCGCGCTCGGCTTTGTCGACACCACCGGCATCAATCCCTACGACCCCGAGAAGGCCAGGAAGCTGCTCGCCGAGGCCGGCGTCACCACCCCGCTCGAGCTCTCGCTCAAGCTGCCGCCGCCGTCCTATGCGCGGCAGGGCGGCGAGATCGTCGCAGCCCAGCTCGCCAAGGTCGGCATCGTCGCCAAGATCGAGAACGTCGAATGGGCGCAGTGGCTGTCGCAGGTGTTCGCGCCCAACGGTCCGCACAATTTCGATCTCACCATCGTCAGCCACGTCGAGCCGTTCGACCTCGTCAAGATCACCGAGCCGGACTACTACCTCGGCTACAACAACGAGAAGTTCAACGCGCTCTACAAGCAGATCGTCTCGACGCCGGACGAGGCGGCACGCGCCAAGCTGCTCGGCGACGCGCAGCGCATGCTCGCGACCGACGCCGTCTCCGCCTATCTCTACCAGCCGCAGCTGATCACCATCACCAACAAGAAGCTGAAGGGCGTCTGGAAGGACGTACCGCAATACGAGAACGATTTCTCGACGTGGTATTGGGAGTAGGGGGCGGCGTCCGTTGCTGTGCCCTCTTCGCAAGTGGGAGAGGGCAGCTCCAAACAAAAAATGAAAAAACAACCCCATGCACAGTAGCCGAGCGTAGTCATTTCAACGGCTTGCGCGTTGCGCAGTTCAAGGCCAAGGCGATGCGCTGAGACGTTGACCCGTCGGGCAAAACACTGGCATGATGTCACCCTCGCGGCCTCATGGTCAGGGACGTGCCGTCAGGCGAGGCAGCCGTGAAGAACCATCCCGCCGCGATGCCGGCATCGGCGTGGCGCCCGTCAGCGCCGAGGTGCCGGCCACACTGAAATTCGACCATGCAACGATGAGCGATATCGCCCAGGCCTTGGCCAGCGGGCAGGTCAATGCGACGGCGCTGGCCAAAGGTTACCTCGCGCGCATCGAGGCCTACGCCTATGAGCAGGCCTCCGACATGCGCAAGGTGCCGCCCGGCTTGCGCGCGTTAGAGCCCAACCTGCTCTCCTCGCGTGCTTGCCGACAAGCACGCGCGCTCCGTAGGGACGCACAAAAAAGTTCGGATGTCTGCTCTCGGGGGAGAGACCGGGCACACGGCTCCGCCCCCGGAATGTCGCCTTGTGGACCCGGAGCGGAACTCAGAGCCGAATTGGATTGACGCCAATGGGCGGTCGAGATCAGGTGTTCGGCCAGCCATCCGGCCCTACGTCCTTAGCTTTTTCCTCGGCCAGGAGTCGTAACAGCGTCTGATGCCGTGCTTCATCGCGTGACGGGTCACCGTCACTGATGGCGATGAGCTTCTCATAACGTCTGATGTTTTCGTGGTTTACGTAGTTCTGCATTGCGCCCTCCGTCGGTTGAGCAGCCTGGCGCGCTGAGGCTAACACCAGCTACCCATTGCGCACGCGATGCAAGGCTTATTTTTGGGCGAATGAGAAGATGCCTCAGCGGGGCCGTCCCATAATTGAAGCCCTCGCGGGCGACGACCGCTGGGTCAAGAACATGATCGACGGCTTGGCGGGCACCCTTGGAGACGTGCGCACTGAAGCTTGCGCTCGGAGCAAAGGCGGGGGGGCCCGAACGTTATGCGAGGCGCTATTCGCATCACTTTTTTAGTCGCGTCTGCGCGAGCGCTGACCGCCGGTATTCGGAAGCACGGCATCGGTGCGCGGCAAGCAGGATCATCCAGGGTTGCTCGACGCGGCTTCGGCGTCGATAGCTGCAACAAGCTCGGGCGCAAGGTGAGCGGACAGACGTTGAATGATGTCGAGCAACTGCAGGATTTCCTGCTCACGCAGGGCGTCAACCTTGTTGTGCAACAATTCGATTTCGAGCTCGGCTTTCACATTTATTCGATAGTCGTGCTCCGCATGTCTGCGGTCAATCTCGGATTGACGATTCTGGCTCATCATGATGATGGGCGCCGCATATGCTGCCTGGAAAGAAAGGACCAGGTTCAGCAAGATGAAGGGATAAGGGTCCCAATGATTGATGAATGCTATCATGTTCAGAGCGATCCAGATGCCAAGTAGTACGCTCTGGATGATGATGAAGCGCCAGGAGCCAACCGTTTCGGCTACCCGGTCAGCCAGCATCGCTCCCGGCGTCAAGGCAGGTCTGGGTATGTTGCGCGCCGGCTTTTGCGCACGAAGTTCTTGCAACCGCTGCTGGTCCTCAACACTCAGGTGTATTCTGTGGCTTTGTTCGCGGTTCATTTGCATCCCCGACAATGAGAGATCTGGGCGAGTGAGCGCCCCCTCGTTCCTCCCCGCTCCAGTTGACAGTCATATCAGGGCCAGTCCGTGACGATGTCGCTTATTGGCCCGTGGCTGCTCTTCTCAGAAGGCTGCGGGGCAGCTTTTCGGGACGCGCGCCGAACAGGCGCTCATGCCAAAACAGAAAGCAAGTGACGCCAAGCCCTTAGCCAACGCTGCAGCCGCTCCGGCCGATGTCGCCTTTTGCACGCCAAGAGTCCTCCTTCTGTCGCCACAAGGGTATTGAACGTTTGAAACCGTCATGCGTTAGTCGGCAAATGACGGCCGGATACACTATCCGGTATGACGATGCGGTCGCGGAGACGGTTCTTGCTCAAGCTGTACAGGTGGCCGTCCGACGACTGGCACGGCATCGGCGCGGAAATGCCCTCGGAAATCATCTGGGCCGATCTCTTGAACGCGACTGACGAGGAAAAGCAGTTCGTCGAACGGCTGCTCGGGATACGTGTTCCGTCCGAGGAATCCCTCAGCGAGATCGAGGCGTCGAGCCGCCTGATCTTCGACCACGGCACGCTCTATCTCAGCTCGCCGGCGGTTCGGCTCACCGAGGACAACGAGGCCGAGATCACGCCGGTGGGATTCGTCATCGGCCCGCGCGTGCTGGTGACGGTGCGCTTTGCAGAGCTGCCGATCTTCGACGACATCGGCAAGCGTATCGGCTCCGACGCCAGCCTGGAGAACGGCATGTGCGTGTTCGCCAGCCTGCTCGAGGCCATGATCGATCGCGGTGCCGATGTCCTGGAGCATCTCGGCACCAGGGTCGATCAGCTTTCGCGGGGTGTTTTCAAGGGAGGGCTCGTACGCACCCAACGTGCGGTGCGCTCCAGCCGCAGGATGCGCGAGGCCCTGGAGAATGTTGGCGAGCTGGCGGACCGGCTCGCCAAGGCGCGCGATGTTCTGCTTGGGGTGGGGCGCATCGCCTCGTTTGCCGGTGATGTCGGCAGCGAGTGGGTCACGGCTTCGTCGAAGAAGCGCCTCGAGGCCGTGTCAAAGGACGTCGTCTCGCTCAGCGACTACGAGACGCGACTGTCCGACAAGATCCAGCTGCTGCTCGACGCCGTGCTCGGCTTCATCAGCATCCAGCAGAACGAGCTGTTCAAGATCCTGACGATCGTTTCCGTCGTCGGCGTGCCGCCCACCATCATGGTCGGCATCTGGGGCATGAACTTCAAGCACATGCCGGAGCTGGACTGGACGTTCGGCTACCCGCTGGCGTGGCTCGCAGTCATCGCCAGCGGCCTGCTGCCGCTGATCTGGTTCAAGCGGCGCGGCTGGTTCGATTGAGAGGCGGCGCACCGTTCGTGAACGTTGCGCCGCTTCTACATCAGGCTGCTTCCGCCGCGACGTTGCCGATCCAGTCGCGGGCCAGCGTCACGTCGGCCTGCGACAATTGATGGCCTGCGGGCAGGACCTTGTGGGTCACGCGCGCTCCCGCTTGCGACAGCAGCGCCGCGAGCCGGGCCGAATTGCTCGCCGGCACGATCGGATCCGCCTGCCCGGAGAGCAGCAGAACAGGCTTGCCCGCAAGGTCGGCGTTCGGCGGATCCGACAGCGGCACCATGGCGCGCAGCAGGATCGCGCCCGCAAGCGCCTCCGGCTTCAGCAGCAACAGCGCCGCCGCGATATTGGCACCGTTGGAGAAACCGACCGCGATCGGCGCCGCGAGGCCGTATTGCTTGCGTGCCTCCGCGACGAAGTCGCCGAGCTCGTGCGCGCGACGGCGGACGTCGTCCTCGTCGAACACGCCCTCGGCGAGGCGGCGGAAGAAGCGCGGCATGCCGTGCTCGAGCACGCGGCCGCGCGGCGAGAGCAGGGCGGCGCCGGGCGAGATCATCTTGCCGAGCCCGAGCAGGTCGTTCTCGTCGCCGCCGGTGCCGTGCAGCAGCAGCAGCGGGGGTGAGCCCGCATCGCGTGCGGGCTCGAAACGATGAATGAATGCACTTGCGGTCATGACACGCTCTCCTCCAGGCTCGGCAACACGTCCTCGATCTGCTTGCGATGCTGTTCGAGGAAGCTCGGCAGCTTCAGCTCACGCCCCAGCGTCGCGACGGGCTCGTCGACGGCGAAGCCGGGGATGTCGGTCGCGATCTCGAACAGCACGCCGCCGGGCTCGCGGAAGTAGATCGACCGGAAGTAGTTGCGGTCGCGCTGCTCGGTCGGGTGCAGGCCGTGATTGCTGACGAGCTTCTGCGCCATCTTGCCCTGTTCGGCATCGTCAGCCGCGCGGAAGGCGATGTGATGCACCGAGCCGCCGCCTTGGTGCCCGCGCAAGAAGCCCTTGGCCTCGTAGATATCGACGACGCTGCCTTCGGCATCGCCTGAAGCCTTGAAGCGGATTACCGAGCCTTCGCGTCCGGTCTCCTTGAAGCCGAACACGTCGGTGAGGACGGCGGCCGTCTTCGCCGCGCTGTCCAGCAGCAAGGTCACGCCGTGGAAGCCTCGGATCGCGTGTTCGGCCGGCACGTCGCCGTTGCTCCAGCCGGGCTCGTT
This sequence comes from Bradyrhizobium sp. CCBAU 25338, assembly GCF_028128965.1. Lineage (NCBI taxonomy): Bacteria > Pseudomonadati > Pseudomonadota > Alphaproteobacteria > Hyphomicrobiales > Nitrobacteraceae > Bradyrhizobium > Bradyrhizobium sp. CCBAU 25338. The sequence goes on along the minus strand of NZ_LFKY01000001.1, from coordinate 261,111 downwards.
CTCGGCGCCGGGGATGCCGACCAGCGCCAGCGCCATGCCATCCGGGTCAGTGAACGGCAGCACGGACTCGCCGAAGCGCTTCTCCAGCGCCTCGTACGCGATGCCCTTCTCGGTGAAACGCTGCGTCCAGTAGCCGAGCGAGCGCTGCGGCACGCGGAAGGCGGTCTGATGGGTCTCGCCGACGCCGCGGCGTCCGGCCGGGACGCCCGCCCAGGGGAAGAAGGTCAGGATGGTGCCGGGCCGGCCGGTCTCGTCGCCATAGTAGAAGTGATAGGTGCCGGGATCGTCGAAATTGACCGTCTTCTTGACGAAGCGCAGGCCGAGATCCCGGGTGTAGAAGCCGAAATTCCTGATGGGATCGCCGGCGATCGCGGTGACATGGTGCAGTCCAGACATTGTCGTCCTCCAAGATTCGGGGAGCGGTCTTGCTCTGGGCGGAAATATTGTTCCGCTTTGGATTGGAGACAATCCATGCAATTATGACGGCTATGTCTACGATTTGGAAACAATCACCGGGGCGGGCCCTTGGATAAGCTCGGCAGCCTCCGGGCTTTCGTGAAGGTGGTCGAAAGCGGGAGCTTTGCCGAGGCCGGCCGGCAGCTGCGGCTGTCGCGCTCGGCGATCAGCAAATACATCGCCGACCTCGAGGAGAGCCTCGGAGTCCAGCTGTTGAACCGGACCACGCGGCACGCCAGCCCGACCGAGAACGGCCAGCGCTATTTCGAACGCGCGGTCGTGATCCTCTCGGAGATCGAGGCCGCGGACCAGGCGGTGACGCAGGCGCAGTCGGCGCCGCGCGGCCTGTTGCGGGTCAACGCGCCGATGTCGTTCGGCACGATGCGGCTCGGGCCGGCGCTCGCCGATTTCATGGCGCGCTATGGCGAGCTTCAGCTCCAGATCGTGCTCAGCGACGATCTGCTCGATCCCGTGCAGGACGGCTTCGACGTCACGCTGCGCATCGCGGAGCTGGAATCCTCCAGCCTGATCGCGCGCAAGATCATGCCGGTGGCGCGCATGGTCTGCGCTTCGCCGGACTATCTCGCGCGCCACGGCACGCCAAGACATCCGCAGGATCTGCGCGGGCACACCTCGCTGACCTACGGCTTCCTGCTCACCGGCAACCAGTGGAAGCTCTCAGGCAGCGATGGCGATCACTGGATCCAGCCGGCCTGGTCGCTCTGCGTCAACAATGCCGAGGTGCTGCGCGACGTCGCGATCAAGGGCAGGGGGCTCGCACTGCTCCCCGAGTTCATCGCCGCAGATGCCGTGCGGAAAGGCGAATTGCGCGTCGTGCTCCAGGACTATTCCGCGCCGCCGCTCGCGCTGTACGCAGTCTATCCGCCGACGCGGCATCTGTCGGTGAAGGTGCGGCTGTTCATCGATTTTCTGGTGGAGCGGTTTGGCCGCGAGGACGAGACAGGTGTGCGGACGCGCTGAGACCTGGGGCCAGGAGCGGACGATAGCTCAAGGGTGATAGGATTGCGGTCCGGCACGGACCAAATACCGTGGGGTCCCAATGCGCCGCCTGAGAAAGCGACGTCTGCCGATGAGGCGGCTCGGGCACGTTGGCTTTGCAGAGGCAAGCAGGGCGGCCTTGGATTGACCAAAGTATCCTTGGAGCTCGGATCTCCGGCAGTCCGGCGCTGGGAGGCTGGGCCGCCCCGCTTTTCGTGAAGGCTTAGGGTGTGGCCGGCGCTGGGCTCAGCTTGGTGTTGATGCTCGTGAATACACCACTCAATGCCGTGCCGGTGTTCTTGACGGCAGCAATGATAGCGAGCGCAATGCCCGCAGCGATCAGGCCATATTCGATAGCCGTAGCGCCGCTTTCGTCAGCCAGGAACCTCTTGAACGTATGCAAGCTATTCTCCTTATGGTTGTTTTATTAGCGTGTAACAATTGGTTGTAACAACTTGTTTCTACTCGTGAAGGAATTAAGGAGGCTTGAATCCGAACCGTTAATTTGAGTCCAACTCGAATGTTTCACACGGTTGCTGGAAGCCGCGCGAGCAGGGTTGCGGCCGTCTGCTGCGCAAGATCGTATGTCGGGAACGGCCGTCTTCAGTCTGCCCGGTGAGCCGATGGTCGAAGGGAGCTCGAGGCGGAAGCCGACGCTTTCGACCCGGCCACGCTGTGCCTCAAGCCGACGAGGAGGCCGCCCAGGCGAGCGGTCGTGCTATCCTAGCGCCGCAGCGTGAACTCGTTCGCACCGCGCCGGTGCTCCCATTTCGCCTGCTCCAGCTCGGGACGGTCGCATTCGATCTCCGGATAGCCGATGCAGAGATAAGCGATGAATTTCCAGGAGCCGGGCACGTCGAGAATGGCGTGGATCCGATCCGGGCTCAAGATCGACACCCACCCGAGACCGATGCCCTCGGCGCGCGCGGCGAGCCACATCGCGGTGATCGCGGAGACCACGGAATATTCGGTTGTCTCCGGCATGGTCGCGCGACCGAGGCCGTGGCCGATGTCGCTGGCCTTGTCCGCGAACACGGCGAGGTGACCAGGGGCCTGTTCGAGACCCGAGAGTTTCAGCGTGGCATAGCGCGCGGCGCGCTCGCCGACATAGGCGTTCAGCGCGTCGGCGTTACACGATCTGAAATCGTCGATCACGGCGCGGCGCCGCGCGTCGTCGTCGACGGTGACGAAGCGCCAGGGCTGGCTGAGGCCGACCGAAGGCGAGAGGCAGGCCGTCTCGATCAGGCGATCGATGGCGCCGGCCGGCAATGGGTCGCTGCGAAAGCGGCGCACGTCGCGGCGCCATACGAACAGCTCGCGCAAGTGCCGGCGGAAGGCGTCGTCGAACTCGACCATGACGTCAATGTCCCAACGGGAAGGAGGCGGCTACCAGCAGGATCAGGATCTCGCCAGTCTGCTCGAACGCCCCGAGGATGTCGCCGGTCTGCCCGCCGATCTGCCGGATGGCAAGCCGCGCCAGCATCAGGCCGGCGAGCGACAGCAGGACCAGGCCGACCAGCGCCTTGCCCGGCCCCAACGCCAGGGCAAGTGCGAGCGTTCCAACAGCGAAGGCAATGGCGACGCTGCGGCCCGGCGGCGATCCGGCGCCGGCCGACAACCCATCAGTCCGCGCCGGCGCGACCAGTGACATGAAGGCCGGCACGCCGGCGCGGGCAGCAGTGTGCGCAGCGCACAGCGCGAGCGTGACGGCCCATGGATCGGCGAGCGCCGCAAGGGCGCTCCAGCGCAGTCCAAACGACAGGATCAGTGCGCAGACGCCATAGGTCCCGATCCGGCTGTCGCGCATGATCTCGAGCTTGCGCTCGCGCGTCCGGCCGCCGCCGAGTCCGTCCGCAGTGTCGGCAAGTCCGTCCTCGTGCAGCGCGCCGGTGATGAGGGCGGTCGTGGCCAGCACGAGCAGGGCGGCAAGGCTCGGTGTCAGTCCGAAGCGAATGGAGATCTTGTAGATCAACGCGCCCGCAAGGCCGACCAGCAATCCCGCGACGGGCAGCGCCCAGGTCGCGCGCGCGATCGCGCCGTCCCCGGCGGGCTTCGGCGATGCGACGGGCAGGATCGTCACGAACGACGCTGCGATCCTGAGATCGGCGACGACGTCTCGCAAGAGCTCGGCGCGCGGAATCATTTCAGCTTCATCGGCAGGCCGGCGACGACGAACTCGACCTCGTCGGCGACATCGGCAAGGATCTGATTCATGATCCCGGCGGCGTCGCGGAAGCTTCGCGCCAGCGCGTTGTCGGGCACGATGCCGAGGCCGACTTCGTTGGTCACAAGGACGACGGGGCTGTTGAGGCGGGGAAGGGCGCCGGCGAGCTCTCTCACGTCTCGCTCCCAGTCGCGCGCCGCATGCATCAGGTTGGAGAGCCACAGCGTCAGGCAGTCCACGAGCCTCGCGCCCCCGCCATCGGTTGCGAGCAGTGCCGGCACGAGATCGAGCGGGACCTCGCGCTCGATCCAATCGGTTCCGCGCCGTGCGCGATGTCTTGCGATGCGTTGCTCCATTTCACCATCGAGCGCCTCGGCGGTTGCGATGTAGACGGGCTGGCCGGGAAAGCTGCGCGCGCGCGCTTCCGCCCGGGTGCTCTTGCCCGATCGCGCTCCGCCGGTGATCAAGATGACGGCCATGAAGGTCTCCTGTCGCCAGCACTAATCATCAAACGCGCCCAAAGACAAAGCCGAAATCAGGCGTCGAGGGACTTGCGCTCGGCCGCCGTCTTGCGCAACAGGGGGCGGAGCGAGACGGGAGATTTGCGTGGATTTTGCGGGGGCCATGGCAGTGGCGATGGCGGTGGATGCCCTTCTTGGCTGGCCGTCTTCGCTGTTCGTGCGGATCGGCCATCCCGTCACCTGGCTGGGCTGGCTGATTGCCGCGATCGACTCCGCCTGGAATCGCGCGTCCGATCCGCCGTCGTTGCGCCGCGCTGCCGGCGTTGCCGGCGCGCTCGCGGTGATCGCGCTTTCGGTCGCGCTCGGTTGGGGGCTTCAATCCTTGATTCCCTCAGGCTGGATTCAGATCATGCTGGTGGGCATCCTGGCTTGGCCCCTGGTCGCGCTGCGCTCGTTGCATGATCATGTGGCCGCTGTCGCAGCCCCGTTGCGGGATGGCGACATCGCCGCTGCACGCGACGCGGTGTCCCGCATCGTCGGCCGCGATCCAGCTGCGCTCGATGAAGCCGGCATCGCACGCGCGACGATCGAGAGCCTCGCGGAGAACGCCTCCGATGGCATCGTAGCGCCGGTGTTCTGGGGCGCGCTGTTCGGCTTGCCCGGAATCCTCGGCTATAAGGCCATCAACACGCTGGATTCCATGATCGGCCATCGCAGCGAACGGCATGAAGCGTTCGGCTGGGCGGCGGCGCGCATCGACGATGTCGCCAATTTCATTCCGGCACGGGTGACTGGATTTCTCTTCGTGCTGCTGGCGCCGCACCGGTCGGAGGCGCTGTCGTGCATGACGCGGGATGCGCGCCGTCATCGCTCGCCCAATGCCGGCTGGCCGGAAGCGGCCATGGCTGGCGGGCTCGGTGTGCGGCTCAGCGGCCCCCGTATCTATCACGGCAGCGTCACGAATGAGCCCTGGCTGAACGAAGGTGCGCGCGATCCGCGCGCCTCCGACATCGACGAGGCACTGACGCTGTACCGTCGCGCCATGCTGCTGCTCGCCGGCCTGCTTGCGGTCCTGGCTTTCGCGTGAAACAACGGGGCATGCGCGAGCACGGTGGAAATCTGGATCAGGCCCAGCAGCGTTTTGGTGGACGCGCGGAGGACTGGATCGATCTGTCGACCGGAATCAACCGGCTGCCTTATCCGGTGGGTGAGGTGAGCTTGCATGCGTGGAGCGCGTTGCCGTCGCGTGCCGAGATCGAGACGCTGCATCGGGCTGCGCAGCAGGCCTATCGCACGCGTGCACCGGTCGTTGCGATGAGTGGCGCGCAGGCCGCCATTCAATTGCTGCCGCAACTGGTGCCGCCCGGTCGCGCCCGCATCCTCGCGCCGACCTACAACGAATATGCAGGGGTGCTGTCGGCTGCAGGCTGGGACGTCCGGGAGGTCGCGGAGCTTGACGCGCTGGCGGGCGCGGATCTCGCCGTCGTCGTCAATCCCAACAATCCCGACGGCCGGCATCATATGCCAAGGGATCTGCTGGCGCTGCTGCCGCGCGTCGGCCGGCTCGTCGTCGACGAGAGCTTTGCGGATGCCGTTCCGCAATTGTCGCTCGCGCCGGAAGCGGATCGGCCGGGACTTTTGATATTGCGCTCCTTCGGAAAGTTCTATGGCCTTGCCGGCCTGCGCCTCGGCTTCGCGATCGGCAATGCCCTCGACATCGCCAGGCTCGCGGCGATGTCGGGTCCATGGCCGGTCTCGGGAGCGGCGATCGCGATCGGCTGTCGCGCCTTGCGCGATCAGGCCTGGGCCGAGGCCACGTCCGCGCGGCTTGCGCGCGACTGCGGCCGCCTCGACGACATGGCGCGAGCGCAAGGCTGGCGGCTCGTTGGCGGCACGCCGCTGTTTCGCTCGTACGAAACGCCTGACGCGCGTACTGAACAGGAGAAGCTCGCGCGTCGCCAAATCTGGTCGCGCGTCTTTGCGCAGAAGCCGGCATGGCTGCGGCTCGGGCTTCCCGGCAGCGAAACCGAATGGGCGCGCGTTGCGGAGGTCCTAGCGCGCTAGCGCGAGCAGGCCGTCGACGTCGAGATGGGTTTCGATGTGGTCGGCGAGCGCGTCGAGCGCGCTTTCGACCCTGGCGCGATAGGGCTCGTCGCCTGCGGGAATGTCGAGCGCTGCGAGATAAGCCTTGCGGAAATCATCCGACGTGAACAGGCCATGCAGATAGCTGCCTTGCACGCGGCCATCCTGCGAGATCGCGCCTTCCGGCTCGCCATTCAGTTTCGCGAACGGGCGGGCGCGATCGGGGCCGTCGGTGCGGCCGATATGGATTTCGTAGGCTTCGATCGGCTGCCCCGTGGCGGCATGCACGGCCGCAACCCGCGTCAGCGTCTTCTGCGGGCTCATCACCGTCTTCATGTCCAGAAGTCCGAGGCCCGGTGTCTCGCCCGCAGGACCCTCGATCCCGTCGGGGTCGGCGACGCTGAGCCCGAGCATCTGGTAGCCGCCGCAGAGGCCGAGCACATGGCCGCCCCTTCGGTGGTGCGCGAGAAGATCGATGTCCCAGCCCTGCGCGCGCAAAAAGGCGAGATCGCCGCGGGTGGATTTCGAGCCCGGGATGATGACGAGCTTGACATCACCGGGAATGGCTTCGCCCGGACGCACCATGAGGAGATCAACGCCCGGCTCGAGCTTGAGCGGATCGAGATCGTCGAAATTGGCAATGCGCGACAGCGCGAGGCAGGCGATCTTGCATCGGCCCGGCTTTCGCGCGTCACTCAGGCCCAGCGCATCCTCGGCTGGCAGTTCGCCGGCACGCGCGAACCAGGGCAGCACACCGAAGCCGCGCCAGGCTGTCTTGTCTTCGATCAGCCTGTAGCCGTCGTCGAACAACGTGGGATCGCCGCGGAACTTGTTGATGACAAATCCACGGATCATCGCGGCATCGTCGGGGTCGATTACCGTCTTGATGCCGACGAGTTGCGCGATCACGCCGCCGCGGTCGATGTCGCCGACCAGCACGACCGGCACGTCCGCCTTGCGTGCAAAGCCCATATTGGCGATGTCGGCCTTGCGCAGGTTCACCTCGGCCGGGCTGCCGGCGCCTTCCACCAGAACGAGATCGGCGCGCGCCTTCAGCCGCTCGAAGCTCTCCAGCACCGCGCCCATCAATGACGGTTTCATCGCCGCGTAGTCGCGCGCGCGCGCCGTGGCGATGCGCTTGCCGTGAACGATGACCTGCGCGCCGACATCGGTCTCGGGCTTGAGCAGCACCGGGTTCATGTCGGTATGCGGCTCGACGCCGGCGGCTAGCGCCTGGAGCGCCTGGGCGCGGCCGATCTCGCCGCCATCGACGGTGACGGCGGCGTTGTTCGACATGTTCTGCGGCTTGAACGGCAGCACGCGCAGGCCGCGCCGCGTGAAGGCACGCGCAAGGCCGGCGACGATGAGCGACTTGCCCACGTCCGAGCCGGCTCCCTGGATCATCAATGCGCGCGTCATCGCCGAAGAGACTCAGAACTCGACGCCGGCTTGCGCCTTGATGCCGGAGCGGAACGGGTGCTTCACCAGCGTCATCTCGGTGACGAGGTCGGCGATCTCGATCAGCTCGTCCTTGGCGTTGCGGCCGGTGAGCACGACATGCGTCATCGGCGGCTTCTGCGTGGTCAGGAAGTCGACCACCTCAGTGATGTCGAGATAATCGTAGCGCAGCGCGATGTTGATCTCGTCGAGCACGACCATGCGCAAGCTCTCATCGAGGATCAGTTCCTTGGCCTTCTCCCAGCCGGCGCGCGCTGCGGCGATGTCGCGGGCGCGGTCCTGCGTTTCCCAGGTGAAGCCTTCGCCCATCGCGTGGAACTGGCAGAGCTCGCTGAAATGGCCGGTGAGCAGGCGGCGCTCGCCGGTGTCCCAGGCACCCTTGATGAACTGCACGACCGCGCAGGGGAGTCCATGGGCGACGCAGCGGACGATCATGCCGAAGGCCGAGGAGGATTTTCCCTTGCCGGCGCCGGTGTGGACGATGACTAGGCCCTTTTCGCCGCTCTTGGTCGCCATGATCTTGTCGCGGGCGGCTTTCTTCTTCGCCATTTTCTGGGCGTGCCGGGCGTCGGTTTCCTCGCCCGTTCGGGTGTCCGGTTCAGGCGTCATCGTACCAGTCCTTCGGCTTGACAAGTGGCAGCCACGGGCAAATGGTGGCCCGGCGTTGGTTCCTGTCCTATGACAGGCGAAGAGGGAATGCGATAGGGTCCGAATCGGCAGGATTTGGGTCCAAAATGCAGCCGCCCCCGCGACCGTGACCGGAGAGATGCCCGAAGCCACTGATTCCCGCGGGAATCGGGAAGGCGGGGATCGAAGGGCAAAGCCCTGCTCCGCAAGCCGGGAGACCTGCCAGCGCGAAGAGTTTTGGACCGGCGGACGGGGTGTTCCGCGACGGGGAAACGGCCTCTTGAGTCAGGGTCCGTGTGCCTCTCGCCTCCCGCTGATTATCCTGGAAGAGGCGATGACCGTCACACTTCACGTCTGCATCACCTGCCGCGCCGGCCAGACGCTTGGCGAGGGCGAGACGACGCCCGGCAAGCGCCTGCATGGTGCGATCCTCGACGCGGGCGTGCCCGACGGCGTCACCGTGGTTCCCGTCGAATGCCTGTCGGCCTGCAGCCAGGGCTGCTCGGTCGCGCTCAGCGCGCCCGGCCGCTGGTCCTATGTCTATGGCCGCCTGTCGGAGACGAATGCGCAGGACGTGGTCGCGGGCGCGGCGGCCTATGCGGCGGCGCCGGATGGCCTCGTGCCCTGGCGCAGCAGGCCGGAAATATTCCGCAAGCAGTCACTTGCCCGCATTCCCCCCATTGCCGTCGTGCCGGAGGCCGCCGAATGAACTCGCTCGCAAAAATCCCCGTCACGGTGGTCACGGGGTTTCTAGGTTCCGGCAAGACCACGCTGATCCAGCATCTGCTTGCCAATGCGAACGGCAAGAAACTCGCCGTGCTCGTCAACGAGTTCGGCAGCGAGGGCGTCGACGGCGAGATATTGAAGTCGTGCGCCGATGCGAACTGTCCGGAGGAGAACATCATCGAGCTCGCCAACGGCTGCATCTGCTGCACCGTCGCCGACGATTTCATTCCGACGATGGAGAAATTGCTGGCGCGCCCGGTGCGGCCCGATCACATCCTGATCGAGACCTCGGGCCTGGCACTGCCGAAGCCGCTGCTGAAGGCGTTCGATTGGCCCGAGATTCGCTCGCGCATCACGGTGGACGGCGTGATCGCGCTGGCCGATGCCGAGGCCGTCGCGGCGGGCCGCTTCGCGCCGGACCCGATTGCCGTCGAAGCGCAGCGCGCGGCGGACGAGAATCTCGATCACGAGACGCCGCTGTCGGAAGTGTTCGAGGACCAGATCGCCTGCGCCGACATCGTGCTGCTGACCAAGGCGGATCTAGCGGGGGCGGCGGGAATCGAAGCCGCCAGGGCGGCGATCACCGCCGAGATGCCGCGCCGCGTGCCGATGCTTTCCGTCACCGACGGTGCGATCGATGCGCGCGTCATTCTCGGCCTCGGCGCTGCCGCCGAGAACGATCTCGCCGCGCGCCCGTCGCACCATGACGGCGAGGAGGAGCATGAGCACGACGATTTCGCCTCCGTCGTGATCGATCTTCCGGAAGTCGCGGATATCGATGCGCTGGTCGCCTCGGTCCAGCGTCTGGCGCGCGAGCAGAACGTGCTGCGCGCCAAGGGCTATATCGCGGTCGCGGGCAAGCCGATGCGCCTCTTGCTGCAGGCCGTCGGCGAGCGCGTGCGCCACCAGTTCGACAGGCCCTGGGGCGCGGGTGTCAGGCAGTCGAAGCTCGTCGTGATCGGCGAGCATGGCGATATCGACGAGGCTGCGATCAAGGCAGGACTTGGTATCTGATGCACGTCGTCTTCCGCGAGAGCCGTGGTCTCGAGGAGACCGCGACACCAAGAGACATCGGCCAGGACCCGGCCGATCTCGTGGTGCTCTCGTATTCGGATTCCGATCTTGCGGCGTTCGCGGCCGGCTGGCGGCGTGGCCGGAGCAGCCTGCCATCGCTGCGGCTCGCCAATCTCGCCGAGCTCCGTCATCCGCTGTCGGTCGACACCTATATCGAGCGCACGCTGTCGCAGGCGCGCGGCATCCTGGTGCGGCTGATCGGCGGTGAGTCCTATTGGCCGTATGGGCTCGCGGCCCTGCAGCAACTCGCCAAGGATCGCAACATCGTGCTGGCGGTGCTGCCGGCCGATGGCCGCGACGACGCGCGGCTCGATGCGTACTCGACCTTGCCGGTCTCGACGCTGCGCCGGCTCAAGGTACTCTGCGACACCGGTGGTCCGGTCGCGGCGCAGGCGGCGATCGCGCAGCTTGCGCTGGCCTCGGGCCTCTATGCGGGACCGGTCGTCGGCGAGATGATCGTGCCCGAGATGGGCTTTTATGATCCCGAGTGCGGCGTGATTGCGGCGCCGGCCGGCGCCGAGAAGAAGCCGCGCGCGCTGGTGACGTTCTATCGTTCTTATCTCACGGCTGCGGACACCGGTTCGGTCGATGCCCTGATCGCGGCGCTGCGCCAGCGCGGCTTCGATGCGTATGGCGTATTCGTCAGCTCGCTGAAGGCCGCGGGCGTCGCGGATTGGCTACGCACGCATCTTGCGCAGGATCCTCCAGCCGCGATCGTCAATGCAACGGCGTTCTCTGCGATCGGCGATGACGGCACGACGCCGTTCGATGCCGCGACATGCCCCGTGTTTCAGGTCGCGCTCTCCACGGCGCGGCGCGAGGACTGGGCGGAGTCGCTGCGCGGCCTGTCGCCCGGCGACCTCGCCATGCATGTGGTGCTGCCCGAGGTCGACGGACGCCTGTTCGCGGGCGTGATGAGTTTCAAATCGGCCGCTATGCGCGATCCGGATCTGCAATTCTCGCATCTGGCGCACACGCCCGATGCGGAGCGTGTGACGGCGGTCGCCGTGCGCGTCGCGGCCTGGCGACGCCTTGCCGAGACGCCGGCCGGCGAGAAGCGGCTGACGATCGTGCTGTCGAACTATCCCGGCCGGCCGCACCAGATCGCGCATGCGGTTGGTCTCGATGCGCTGGCTTCGGTCGAGGCCCTGGTGTCTGATCTTTCGGAGGCCGGATACGCTGTCGCTCCGGTTCATGCGCTCGGCGAGACGCTGCTGAAGCAGCAATTGATCTGGAATGTCGCCGAGTACCGGGCGGCGCTCTCGCGCCTGCCGCAGGCCTTGCAGGACGATCTCGCGCAGGCCTGGGGCGCGCCGGAAGACGATCCGAGCTGCCGCGACGGCGCGTTCTATTTCGCCGCGATCGAATGTGGTCGGTCGATTGTCGCAATTCAGCCGGAACGCGGCGAAGCGGCCTCGCGCGATGCCGACTATCACGATCTCGCCCGCACGCCGCGCCATGCCTACGTCGCCTTCTATCTCTGGCTCAGTCAGCACGGCTGTGACGCCGTCCTGCACATGGGTGCGCATGGCACGCTGGAGTGGCTGCCCGGGAAATCCGTGGCGCTGTCATCTGCGTGCTGGCCGGAAGCCCTGACCGGCGATCTGCCCGTCATCTATCCCTTCATCGTCAACGATCCCGGCGAGGCCGCGCAGGCCAAGCGGCGCATCGGCGCGGTCACGATCGGCCATTTGCCGCCGCCGCTGGAAACATCCGCGGTACCGGAAGGGTTGCGCCGGCTCGAACGGCTGCTCGATGAATATTCGACCGCCGACGGTCTCGATCCCGCCCGCCGCCAGCGCCTGATCGCCGCGATCCGCGACGAGGCCCGTGCCGCCGGCCTCGAAGAGGATCTCGGCCTCGATGCCTCGGCAGCGCCGGCCGAAGCGATCCCGCGGATCGATCGCTTCGTCTGCGATCTCAAGGAGAGCCAGTTCGGCGACGGCCTGCACGTGTTCGGCCGCGGCGCCTGCGGTGAAGCGGAGCGGGACGCGCTGCTTGCCGCGCTGGCAGGCCGGCGCGTTGCGCCGGGCCCATCGGGCTCGCCCTATCGCGGACGCCAGGACGTGCTGCCGACCGGGCGCAATCTGTTCGCCGTCGATCCGCGCGCGGTGCCGACGCCGTCGGCGCATGCGCAAGGCATCAAGCTTGCGGAAGAGCTGCTCCGCCGTCACTTGCAGGATCATGGCGACTGGCCGAAGGGCCTCATCGTCGATCTCTGGGGCTCGGCGACGATGCGCACGGCGGGCGAGGAATTCGCCATGGCGCTGCACCTGGCCGGCCTTGCGCCGCGCTGGGATCACGCCTCCGGCCGCGTCATCGGCTACGACATCATCGCGCCGGCCGAGCTCGGCCGTCCGCGCATCGACGTCACGCTGCGCGTGTCGGGCCTGTTTCGCGATGTCTTCGCGGGTCTGGCGCAATTGTTCGAAGCCGCCTCCGAGGCGCTCGCGGCGCGCGAGGAGGAGGGCGATGAAAATCCGTACCGCCACCGCGCATCCCGCGTGTTCGCGCCGCGGCCTGGACACTACGGCGTTGGATTGTCCGCTATCCCGGATGCCTTCACGTCTGAGACACGCGATGCGGCCGGCGAAGCCTGGTTGTCGGCATCGTCCTGGGCGTTCTCGGCAGATGGTGCGATGCAGCCGGATCGTACCGGCATCGAGTCGCGTCTCGCGTCCGCAGACGCTTTTGTCCACATCCAGGACTTGCCTGAAACCGATCTGCTGCTTGCCGCCGACTATGCCGCGCATGAAGCCGGCGTAGCTGCGGCTGCGGCACATCTCGGCGCGGCGGGACCATCGCTCTATCACCTCGATGCGACACACCCCGAGCAACCTCGCGCGCGCACGCTGACGGAGGAGATTTCACGCGTCGTCCGGGCACGCGCGGCCAATCCGGCCTGGATCGCCGGCATGAAGCGGCATGGCTTTCGCGGCGCCGCCGAGATCACCGCGACGCTGGAGCACATGGCCGCCTTCGCGCACCTCGCCGGCGCCGTGCCGCCACATCTGTTCGACCTCTATTACGATGCCACGCTCGGCAACGACGACGTCCGGGCCTTCATGGCCCGCGAAAATCCGTCCGCGCTCGCCGCGATGGAAATCTGCTTCACACGCCTGCACGACGCCTCACTCTGGCGAACCCGCCGCAATTCGATCGCGGCGGCACTGCGGGAGGCTTCATGAGCGCGGCCGCGGTCAAGGGCTGGTGTCCCGGCGCGCTGCGCCCGATGCTGTCGGGCGACGGGTTCGTGGTGCGCGTGCGTCCGTTCGGCGGTCGACTTGAAGCGCCACAGATCTCAGGGCTTGCCGAACTGGCCGAACGCTTCGGCAATGGTCTGATCGACGTCACACGCCGGGCCAATCTCCAGATCAGGGGCGTCAAGGAAGAGAGCCATCGGCCGTTGCTCGACGGCCTTGCGCAGCTCCAGCTGCTCGACCCCGACGCTGAGATCGAAGCTCGGCGCAACATCCTGGTGACGCCGTTCTGGAGCAACGGCGACGAAACGCAGTCGCTCGCCGCGGAGCTCGAGGAGGCGCTCGCCGATTCCGGCCTTGTGCTTCCCACCAAGTTCGGCTTCGCCATCGATGACGGAAGGTCGCGCGTTCTGGCTGGCGATTCCGCCGACATACGCATCGAGCGCGATCGCTCGGGTCGTCTCCTGGTGCGGGCCGACGGCGCAAGGCTTGGCCGCTCCGTCGCACGCGGACAGGCCGTGAGCACGGCGCTGGCGCTCGCAAGCTGGTTCATCATCTCCGGCGGCGCGAGGGACGGGCGAGGGCGCATGGCGGCCCACATCGCATCCGGCGCGGCGTTGCCTCAATCGCTGCGCGGCGAGACCGAGCCGGCGCCCGTGATGGCCGCGGCGCGGCCCGGGCACTATCCGCAAGGCGCGATGGTCGGCGTCGCGTTCGGGCAGATGCTGCACGCGACGCTCCACCAGTTCTCTGCTTGCGGACATGCGCTGCGCATGACCCCCTGGCGGATGGTCCTCAGCGAGGGCAAGCGCGAGATGCCGAGTGGGGCAGGCCTCATCACCGAGCCATACGACCCGGCGCTGCGCGTGATCGCCTGCAGCGGCGCGCCGCGCTGCCGCGAAGCCCATGCCGATACGCGCGCACTCGCAGCAGCGCTTGCGCCGCGCATTGCCGCCGATGCGCGGCTCCACGTCTCGGGCTGCGGCAAGGGCTGCGCCCATTCCGGCACGGCTGCGGTCACGCTGATTGCGACGCATGCCGGATTCGATCTCGTCCGCGACGGCTCGACCCGCGACGAGCCGGTCCTGCGCGGGCTGAGCGGCGCCGATATCGTCAGCGATCCCTCCATCCTGATCGGAGGGAACTGATGCCGCACACCTACGAGACCGACGGCGCGGCGATCTACCGGCAATCCTTCGCGACCATTCGGGCCGAGGCCGATCTTGCGCGCTTTACGCCGGACGAGGAGCCGGTGGTGGTGCGAATGATCCACGCCGCCGGCATGGTCGGCCTGGAGGCGCATATCCGCTTCACATCAGGCATGGCGACCCTCGCGCGCGCGGCGCTGCAGAAGGGCGCGCCGATCCTGTGCGACGCGCGCATGGTCTCGGAAGGCATCACGCGCGCAAGACTTCCCGCGGCCAATGCCGTCATCTGCACGCTCGGAGACGAATCCATTCCTGCGCTCGCGCAATCCATGCGCAACACGCGCTCGGCCGCGGCGCTGGAACTGTGGCGGCCGCATCTGGGCGGCGCGATCGTTGCGATCGGCAACGCGCCGACCGCGCTGTTTCATCTGCTCAACATGCTGGAGGATCGCGACTGCCCGCGGCCCGCGGCGATCATCGGCTGTCCCGTTGGCTTCGTCGGCGCGGCCGAATCGAAAGCCGCGCTGATGGCCGATCCGCCGGTCCCGGCGCTGACGGTCGAGGGCCGCCTCGGCGGCTCCGCGATCACGGTTGCTGCCGTGAACGCGCTGGCGAGCCGGAGCGAATAGCCATGGGACGCATCATCTGCTGCGGTCTCGGTCCCGGCGATCCTGATTTGATGAGCGTGCGCGCCGACCGCATGGTGCGCGGCGCAAAGCACGTTGCGTACTTTCGCAAGAAGGGACGGCCCGGACAAGCGCGCCGCATCGTCGAGGGCATGCTGGCGGCCGACGTCACCGAATATCCCATGGAATATCCTGTGACCACGGAGATCGCCTTCGACAGTCCCGACTACGTGCAGCTGCTCGCCGGCTTCTACGACGAATGGGCGGAGCGCCTGGCGCGGCTGGCGCGCGCGGTCGATGTCGTCGTGCTCTGCGAAGGCGATCCGTATTTCTATGGCTCCTTCATGCATCTGCACACGCGCCTGCAAGGCCGTGTCGAGATCGAGGTGAGCGCCGGCATTCCCGGGATGGTCGGCTGCTGGAACGGCGTCGGGCAGCCCATCGCGCTCGGCGACGACGTGACGACGGTGCTGATGGGCACGCTCCCCGAGGGCGAACTCGAGCGGCGCATGCGCGATTCCGATGCGTTGGTCATCATGAAGACCGGCCGCAACATCGCAAAGGTGCGCCGCGCGCTCGCATCCGCCGGCCGGCTCGACGACGCCTGGCTGGTCGAGCGCGGCACCATGCCGGACGAGCGCGTGGTGCGGCTTGCCGAGATCGATGCCGCCGATTGCCCCTATTTCGCGATCGTGCTGGTGCACGGCAAGGGCCGGCACCTGGACGCTGCCGAATGACGGGCACGCTGACCATCGCGGGACTCGGACCGGGCAGCGATACGCTGGTGACGCCGGAAGTCTCGGCGGCGCTTGCCGCCGCGACCGACATCCTGGGCTACGCGCCCTATGTCGCCCGCGTGCCGTCGCGACCTGGGCTGACCCTGCATCCGTCAGACAATCGCGAGGAGCTGCAACGCGCGAGCGAGGCCTTGCGGTTGGCGGCCGAAGGCGGCCAGGTCGTCGTCGTGTCCTCCGGCGATCCCGGCGTGTTCGCGATGGCCTCGGCCGTGTTCGAGGCGCTGGAACAGGCGCCGCAATGGCAGGCACTGCCGATCCGCGTGCTGCCCGGCGTCACCGCGATGCTGGCGGCGGCCGCGCGCGCCGGCGCGCCGCTTGGTCATGATTTCTGCGCGATCAATCTCTCCGACAATCTCAAGCCGTGGGCCGTGATCGAGAAACGCCTCCGCCTCGCGGCTGAAGCCGATTTTGCCATCGCGATGTACAATCCGCGCTCGGCGAGCCGGCCGGAAGGATTTGGCCGCGCACTTGCGGTGCTTCGTGAGGCCGGCGCCGGCGAGCGTCTGGTGATCTTCGCGCGCGCGATCAGCGCGGCTGACGAGAAGATCGCGACCGTGACGCTGAACGAAGCGACGCCCGAAATGGCCGACATGCGCACGCTGGTGATCGTCGGCAATTCGCAGACGCGCCGCGTCGGCCCCTGGGTCTATGCGCCGAGGCGGCTAGAATGATCGAGCCATTGCATGATCTCGGCCACGCTCTCAACCCGCAGCCGCTCGGGCAGTCCTGGTCGCGAGATCATGATCACGGGCAAGCTAAGCATGCGAGCCGCGTCGATCTTGGCGCGCGCGCCGTCGCCGCCGGAATTGCGGGCGACGATCCACGCGATGCCGCGCGTGCGCAGCGTGTCCAGCTCGCCGTCGAGGGTGAAGGGTCCGCGCGACACGATCACATCTGCCGCGAAGGGCAGGGGCGCTTCGGGCGGATCGACGAAGCGCAGCGTGTAGGCATGCTGCGGCTTGCTCGCGAACGGCGCGATGTGTTGGCGGCCGATGGCAAGAAACACGTTTGCGGGCGCCACGGGCAGCGCGGCGACGGCCGCGTTGACGTCTGCCACCTCGATCCAGCTGTCACCGGGTGCTTTTGTCCACGGCGAGCGTTCGAGCGCGATCAACGGCGTGCCGGCTTCCGCGCACGCCACGATCGCGTTACGGCTCATCTCAGCCGCGAAGGGATGCGTCGCGTCGATCACATGCGTGATATTTTCACGACGAATGTAGTCGGCCAGCCCGCTCACGCCACCGAAACCGCCGATGCGGGTCGGCAGCGGCTGGTCGGCCGGCGCGCGGGTGCGGCCGCCATAGGAATAGACGGCGTCGATGCCGGCGCGCGCGATCTCCGCTGCGAGCAGGCTCGCATCGGCCGTTCCGCCCAGAATGAGGGCGCGCGTCATGTCTGATCCCTGGCTGACCATCATCGGTATCGGTGAAGATGGCCTTGCCGGGCTGTCCGAGGCAAGCC
The DNA here is from genome assembly GCF_028128965.1 of Bradyrhizobium sp. CCBAU 25338. Lineage (NCBI taxonomy): Bacteria > Pseudomonadati > Pseudomonadota > Alphaproteobacteria > Hyphomicrobiales > Nitrobacteraceae > Bradyrhizobium > Bradyrhizobium sp. CCBAU 25338. The sequence continues at coordinate 243,832 of NZ_LFKY01000001.1, read as the reverse complement.
GAAAGGCGCTTGCCGAGGCTGAAACCGTCTTCGGCGGCGAGCGCCACCTTGCGCTTGCGGAGGTTGGCAGCCGCGGCCGCCCGTGGCCGGTGCCGTTCGACGCAAAGATCGTGCTGAGCTGCCGTGGCCGGCCAACGGCGGTGCTCGCCTCCGGCGATCCGTTCTGGCATGGCGCCGGCGCGAGCCTCGCCGAGATGCTCGGTGGCGACGAGTGGATCGCGCACCCTGCGCCGTCGACATTTTCGCTTGCGGCCGCGCGGCTCGGCTGGCGCCTCGAATCCGTGACGTGCCTCGGCCTTCATGCGGCGCCATTCGAGCGTCTCATCCCGCATTTGGCGCAAGGCGCACGCATCATCTGCCTGGTGCGCGACGCAACGGCGGTGGGCGATCTCGCGAAGTGGCTGACGCAACGCGGATGGGGTGCCTCACTCCTGTGGATTCTCGCTGCGCTTGGCGGCCCGCGCGAAAGTATCGACCAGCATCGCGCCGATCTCTTTGCCGAGGATATTGCCGGCAATCTGGTTGCGGTGGCGGTGCAGGCGCGGGGAGGCCAGGGCATTCCGCGCAGTTCGGGATTATCGGACGATCTCTTCGTCCATGACGGCCAGATCACCAAGCGGCCGGTGCGTGCGCTCGCCCTCTCGGCGCTGGCGCCGCGGCCCGGCGAACGGCTGTGGGACGTCGGCGCCGGTTCGGGTTCGATCTCGGTGGAGTGGGGGCTGTGCGGCGGGACGGCCACGGCCATCGAGCTGCGCGAAGATCGCGCCGCGAACATTCGCAGCAATGCAGCCGCGTTCGGATTGGCGCATCGGATCGTCATCGTTTCGGGGAAGGCGCCCGAAGCCTTTGCTGCGCTGGAGCCGCCGGATGCCGTCTTCATCGGCGGCGGCCTCGATGGCGCGATGTTCGATGCCGTCTGGGCGCGCCTCTCGCCTGGAGCGCGGCTCGTTGCACATTCAGTCACGCTGGAGACGGAAGCGCTGCTCAGCGAGCTGCACCAGCGCCATGGTGGCGAGCTGATGCGGGTCGAACTGGCGCATGCCGCCTCGCTCGGCCGCTACCGATCCTGGGAAGCGACGCGGCCGGTGGTGCAATGGAGTGCGGTCCGATGAAGGTCGCAGGTCTGGGATTCAAGAGCAACGTGACGGTCGCCTCGTTGCGCGAGGCGCTCGCGACGGCCGGCGGCCCCGAAGGTCTTGCGGCATTTGCGACCGTCAGCGACAAGGCCGACGCGGAGGCGCTGAAGCAGCTCGCGCGTGAATGCGGCATACCGATCAAGGCCGTTCCGGCCGACAGGCTGGTCGGCATCGACACGCCGACGCAGTCAAAACTCGTCGCGGAGAAGTTCGGGACGGGCTCGCTTGCCGAAGCCGCGGCGCTCGCAGCCGCCGGTCCCCGCGCGCGGCTGATTGCGGCGCGGGCTGTCTCGCAGGATCGCACCGCGACTGCTGCGATCGCCGAAGGAGACGGCGCATGACGGTGCATTTCATCGGCGCCGGCCCGGGCGCGCCCGATTTGCTGACGCTGCGCGGTCGCGATCTGATCGCCGCCTCTCCGGTCTGCCTCTATGCGGGTTCGCTGGTGCCGGAGGGCGTGCTGGCGCATTGCCCACCCGGTGCGCGCATCGTCAACACTGCGCCGCTGTCGCTCGACGAGATCATCGCGGAGATCGCCGCCGCGCATGCGGCAGGCAAGGATGTCGCGCGGCTGCATTCCGGCGACCTCTCGATCTGGTCGGCGATGGGCGAGCAGCTTCGCCGCCTGCGCGCGCTCGGCATTCCCTATTCGGTGACGCCGGGCGTGCCGTCCTTCTCGGCTGCCGCGGCCGCGCTGGGGGCCGAGCTGACGCTGCCCGGTCTTGCCCAAACGGTGGTGCTGACGCGCACGCCGGGGCGGGCCAGCGCGATGCCCGAAGGCGAAAAGCTCGCCGCATTCGCAGCGACCGGCGCGGTGCTCGCGATCCATCTGTCGATCCACCTGCTCGACAAGGTCGTTGCCGAGCTCACGCCGCATTACAGCGCGGACTGCCCGGTCGCGATCGTCTGGCGCGCGAGCTGGCCGGACCAACGCATCGTCCGCGCGACGCTCGGCACTCTTGATGCGGCTGTGGGCGGCGAGATGGAGCGCACCGCGCTGATCCTGGTCGGCAGGACGCTTGGCGCTGCGGATTTCGACGAGAGCCGTCTCTATGCCGCGGACTACGACCGCCGCTATCGGCCGGTCGGTGCCGAGCCGCGTTTTCCGGAGGCATCGTGATGGCCGCAGGGCTCGTCATCTCCGCGCCGGCCTCCGGTGTCGGCAAGACGACGCTGACGCTGGCGCTCGCCCGCGCCTGGCGCAATCGCGGAATGAACGTGCAGTGCTTCAAGAGCGGGCCGGACTATATCGATCCCGCGTTCCACGCCGCCGCGACGGGCCGCGCCTCCGTCAACGTCGACAGCTGGGCGATGGATCGCGGAGCAATCGCGCATCTCGTCAGCCGCGGTGCCGACGCCGATATCGTGCTCGCCGAGGGCTCGATGGGCCTGTTCGACGGCGTCGCCGCACGCGGTGTCTCCGGCACCGGCGCCACCGCAGACATTGCGGAGATGCTGGGCTGGCCGGTGGTTCTGGTGATCGATCCTTCGGGGCAAGCGCAGACGGCGGCGGCGATCGCCGCAGGCCTTCGCGATTATCGGGCCGGCGTGCGGCTTGCCGGCGTCGTGCTCAACCGCGTCGCCAGCCCGCGTCATGAAGATCTCGTGCGGCGTGCGCTCAACGAGGCCGGCATCGCCGTGTTCGGCGCGCTGCCGCGTCATGCCGAGATCAGCCTGCCGAAGCGGCATCTCGGCCTGGTGCAGGCCGAGGAGCGGGCCGAGATCGGCCAGCTGATCGACGAGGCCGCACGCTTCGTCACCGAGCATGTCGATCTCGATGCCGTGCTGCGGTCGGCGGCTCGCTGGTCGCCGCAACCTGCCGCGAACGGTCTCAACGTCGCGCCACCGGGGCAGCGCATTGCGCTCGCCCGCGATGCGGCTTTCTCCTTCGTCTATCCGCACATGCTGGAGGCTTGGCGCACGGCGGGCGCCGAGATCTCGACATTCTCGCCGCTTGCCGATGAAGTGCCTGACGCGAGCGCCGACGTCTGCTGGCTTCCTGGCGGCTATCCCGAGCTGCACGCCGGCAAGCTCGCGGCCAATGCGCGCTTTCAAAGCGGCCTGCGTGCCTTCGCCGAGACACGGCCGGTGCACGGCGAGTGCGGAGGCTACATGGCTCTGGGCACGGGCCTCACCGATGCCGACGGCCTCCGTCATGAGATGACGGGCCTGCTTGGCCTCGAGACCAGCTTTGCCAAACGCCGCATGCATCTGGGCTATCGTCTCGCCGAACTGGTTGCGCCGATGCCGGGGCATCAGCCCGGCGCACGCCTGCGCGGTCACGAGTTCCACTATTCGACGATCGTCGCGCAGCCGGATGCGCCGCTGGCGGTCGTGCACGATGCGACGGGCGCCGCCATGGCCGAGACCGGCTCGCGGCGCGGCCACGCCACCGGTACGTTCTTTCATCTGATCGCGGAGGACCGGTGAGAGGATTCGTGTCGTTCATTTCCGCCGGCCCCGGCGATCCCGAGTTGCTCACGGTGAAGGGCGCCGCGCGGCTGCGCGAGGCCGACGTCGTGCTCTATGACGACCTCGCCTCCGGCGCGATTCTGGATCTGGCGCGGCCCGGCGCCAATCTCGTCGCGGTGGGAAAACGGGCAGGGCGGCCCTCGACCAAGCAGCACCACGTCAACCGTCTCCTGGTCGACTATGCCGCGACAGGCGCGCGCGTGGTGCGGCTCAAGTCTGGCGATGCCGGCATTTTCGGCCGGCTCGAGGAAGAGCTGGAAACGCTGCGCGAAGCCGGCATCGGCTATGAGATCGTTCCCGGCGTCACATCCGCCTGTGTCGCCGCCGCCCAGGCCGGCATTCCCCTGACCCGTCGGCATACCTCCCGCCGGGTGCAGTTCATTACGGGTGCCGATGTCAGCGGCGAGCTGCCGTCCAACCTGAACTGGGCGGCGCTGGCCGATCCCGAGGCCACGACCGTGGTCTATATGGGCCGGCGTACCTTTCCGGCGCTTGCCGCGAAGTTGATCGCACACGGCCTCGCCGCAAACACGCCCGCGCTGTTTGCCGAATCCCTCGGCCGTCCCGACGAGCGGCTGGTCCGCACCACCATTGCCGAGCTCGCCGAGCAGCTTGCGCGGGGCGGCGCCGCGTCCACGGCGGCCGTGATCCTGTTCGGCGCGCTGGCAGGGGATTATCCGTCATGACGGCGGCGGTCGCCCTTCGCCTCTTGACGCCCGGCTCGCGAAAGGCGCACACAGGAGGGGCATGGTGCTCGACGCGGCGCAAAGCGCCGGAGCATAATCGGGAATGGGGGTGGGCGGACCCAGTTGCGGCGCCCGAAACCCCAGCCGCCCCCGCGACTGTAAGCGGTGAGGGGCTCCGAATCGCCACTGGGCCGCAAGGTCCGGGAAGGCCGGAGAACCCAGTGAACCGCGAGCCAGGAGACCGGCCCTGCACGTTTTGAGACCAAGGCCGTCGGGTGTGACGGCAGGAAGGAATTGAGCCATGCATATCGAACCGGGAATCGTCACGGGCGCCAAGCTCGTATTGAGCTACGCAACCGGCATCGCCGCAGGCGGCGTTGCGCTGAAGCTGGCGGCCGAAACCGTCCGCGCGCAGGGCGTCGGCTCGTTCGCGGCGCGCACGCTCGCCACCACGGGCCTCGTCTTCACCTTCTTCCAGGTCCTGCCGCACTTCCCGGTCGGCGTCTCCGAAGTGCACTTCATCCTCGGCTCGACCTTGTTCCTGCTCTTTGGTGCTGCGCCCGCCGCCTTCGGCCTCGCATTTGGCCTGCTGCTCCAGGGTCTGTTGTTCGAGCCCGCTGACCTGCCGCAATACGGCATGAACGTCACCACGCTGCTGGTGCCGCTGTTCGCGATCCAGGCCATCGCCACGCGCATCATTTCGCGTAACACCGCCTATGTCGATCTGAAGTACGGTCAGGCGCTGGCGCTGTCGACGACTTATCAAGCGGGTGTTGTCGCCTGGGTGGCGTTCTGGGCGCTCTACGGCTCCGGTTTTGCCATGAGCAATCTCGCCAACATCGCGACCTTCGCGGCCTCCTACGCGCTGGTCATCGTGATCGAGCCGCTCGCCGATCTCGCAGTGCTGGCGCTGGCGAAGTCGCTGCGCGGCGTCACCGCGCCCGGCCTCGTCACTCCGCGCCTGCACAACGCGGCCTGAGAGACAAGCGAACGGGCGGCCGTTGCGGCCGCCCGTCGCGCTCGCGATGCTCACGCTCTCCCTGATAGGCATCGGTTGCGGCGATCCCGAGCAGCTCACACGCGCCGCGATCGCTGCCATCAACGCGGCCGATCTCGTCCTGATCCCGCGCAAGGGGGCTGCGAAGTCCGATCTCGCAGATCTCCGGCGAACGATCTGCGCGGACGTGCTCACCAGCGACAAGACAGCCATCGCCGAATTCGACCTTCCCGTGCGCGACGCCGGTGAAGCTGATTACCGCAAGGGTGTAGACGATTGGCACGATGCGGTTGCCGCGACCTGGTCGCAGACGATCGCGAGGCATCTCGAAGGTGACGGCAAGGTTGCGCTGCTGATCTGGGGCGATCCGTCGCTCTACGACTCCTCGCTGCGCATTGCACGGCGATTGAATCCGTTGCCGAAGATCGAAGTCGTGCCCGGCATCACCTCGATCCAGGCGCTGTGTGCGGCGCATGCGCTGCCGCTCAACGACATCGGCGAGCCGTTCCTGGTCACGACAGGCCGCCGTCTGCGCGAAGGTGGCTGGCCGCAAGGTGTCGATACCGTGGTGGTGATGCTCGACGGCGGCACGGCGTTCCAGTCGCTCGATCCAGAGCGTTTGCATATCTGGTGGGGTGCCTATCTCGGCATGCCCGACCAGATCATCATGTCCGGCGCACTCGCCGAGATCGGCCCTCGTATCGTCGCGCTGCGGCAGGAGGCGCGCGAGCGGCACGGCTGGATCATGGACAGCTACATTCTCAAGCGCAGGGCGTAAGCGAGGCAGCATGCTTCCCGAATGGGTTTACCGGAACTGCCCCGAGGTCTCCGCGGTCCATCGCGAGGCCGCTATTGCGCGGCAGGCGCAACTGACGAAGCCGACCGGCGCGCTCGGCCGGCTCGAGCAGCTCGCGATCGAGCTTGCGGGCCTGCAGGCGACCGAAGAGCCGCGCGCATTGCGGGTGCCGATCATCATCTTCGCCGGCGATCACGGCATCGTCGCGCAGGGCGTGTCAGCCTATCCGCAAGCCGTGACGATCGCGATGATGGCGAATTTTGCCTCAGGCGGCGCGGCGATCTCGGTGCTGGCGCGTGAACTGGGTTCGAGCCTGGAGGTGGTCGACGCCGGCACGCTGGCCCAGGCGCAGATGGCGGGAATCGTCACCGACAAGCCGCGCAGCGGCACGCGCGATTTCAGCGTCGAGGCTGCGCTCACGCCCTCGGACCTGGCCTTTGCCTTCGAGGCCGGCCAGCGTGCGGTGGTGCGCGCAAAGGCCAGTCAGCCAGATCTCCTGATCTTCGGTGAGATGGGCATCGGCAACACCACGACCTCAGCGGCGATCGCGGCGAGCCTGCTTGGCGTGAGCGCCGGGGAGATCGCGGGCAGCGGCACCGGCGTCGATGCGGCCGGCCGCGCGCACAAGGCACGCGTGATCGATGCGGCGATCGCACGCCACGGTGTCGCTGGAGCGTCGGTCGAGCAGATCCTGTGCGCCGTCGGCGGCCTCGAGATCGCGGCGATCTCAGGAGCGATCATTGCGGCCGCGCAAGCCCGTATTCCCGTGTTGATCGACGGCTTCATCGTGTCCGTCGCGGCCCTGGCGGCGGCGCGTCTCAATCCGTCCTGCCAGCCGTTCCAGCTCGCCTCGCATCAATCGGCGGAGCAGGGGCATCGGCTGGTGTTGCGCGCGCTGAACGTTCAGCCGCTGATCAGCCTCGATCTCAGGCTCGGCGAGGGATCGGGCGCGGCCATCGCGCTGCCGCTGGTCCGATTGGCCTGCGCGCTTCACAACAGTATGACGACCTTCGCGCAGGCCAACGTGCCGGATCGCCCGGCCTGATGCGGCTCAAGCCACGCGCTGGTTGACGGAGACGACACGCCAGCCCGCCGCGAGGCGGTCGATCCGGGTCAGCGACAGCGGATCGATCACGAAGCGCAAGGCGGCCTGCGGCGTCAGGTCCAGTGCGATGCAGAGCGCGGCGCGGATGGTGCCGGAATGCACGACGAGCGTTGCCGATCCGGCCCCGATCCGCGACAGACCCAGCCGGACGCGGGCGATCTGATCCGCAAAGCTTTCGCCGTTCGGCGGCCGTCCGTGCGCCGGATCGTGCCAGAACTGCGCGTAAGTCTCGCCACCGGTCGCGGCGAGCTCGTCATGCCGGCAGCCGGTCCAGTCGCCGAAATCCTGCTCGCGGAATTCGCTGACCAATTCCGGTTCGAGCCGCAGTGCGCGCGCGGTCTCGACCGTACGCCGCGACGGACTGGCATAGGTGGTGGCATCCGGCGGCAAATGCTGCCGCAGAGCCACCAGTGCTGCGTGATCGCCGAGATCCGCCCGCGCATCAGCAGCATGGATCGTCCCCGCCACGCCCGCGATGGTCGCATGCCGTATCAGCCAGAGGAAGGTCTCGCCTTCCATGCTCATCTCCAGGGAAGTTGGTCGCTGTGGCCACAACGCCGCAACTGGCGCATTGACTCTGTCACGATGGTAATCCTAGATGATCGCGACGGTTTCCCCGAGAGGGAATGAAAAGGGAATGCGGTGCGGGGAAACTTGTCCCCAATGCCGCGGCTGCCCCCGCAACTGTAAGCGGTGAATCCTTCGTCACAAGCCACTGGGTCCTCGGTCCCGGGAAGGCGACGAAGCGGTCACGACCCGCGAGCCAGGAGACCTGCCGTCAGCCGTGGTCACACGCGAAGATGTCGGTCGGGGAGTACAGACATTCGGCTTCATCGGACGGCCCGAAAGGCCAACAGATGGGACCTCGTTCGCTGTGACGTGCCACTGACGTCATACCGAGGTTTCGTATCGTGTCTTCCACCTGTATCTTACGGCCGAGCCGCTTCCTGCTCGCCTCTGCTGCGTTCACGTCGTTCGTCATCGCCGATATGCCTGCCGCCCTGGCGCAGCAGGTCCGCGAACCCCTGCCGCCGGTCGAGGTCTCGCCTGCTGAAGCCGGCAGGCAGGCCAAGCCGGCCAACCGTGAAGCGCAGCGCGCGCGCCGTGCAGCTGCACGCCGGCCAGCGACCGCATCGGCTCCGCCCAAGCCCAGCGCGCCGGCCGCGCCAGCGCAGACGCCGCTCAACAGCAATGTCGTGGCCGAAAGCGCCTCGCGGCTCGGCCTGACGGTGCGCGAAACGCCCGCGACGGTCGAGGTGATCTCCGCCGAGACCATGCGCGAGCAGGGTTATCGAACGGTCTCAGAGGTGGCGCAGGGTGCCGTCGGCGTCACCTCCGGGGACAATCCGGCCGAGCCCGCGGCGTTTTCCATGCGTGGCTTCACCAACAGCCAGATCAATACGCTCTACAACGGCATCAAGATCGGTCCGCAGAACATGACCTCGCGGATCACCGACACCGCCAATCTGGAGGCCGTGGAGTTCGTCAAAGGCCCGGCCTCGCTGATGTCGGGCGAGGGCGCCGCTGGCGGGGCCATCAACTTCGTCACCAAGCAGCCGCACACCGGACCGATCCGGAACGAAGCCGAGTTTTCCTGGGACTCGCTCAACTCATTCCGCGCGCACTACGGCTCGGGCGGCAGCACCAATGTGCAGGGCCTCGACTATCGCTTTGACATCTTCCGCTCCGCCCTCAACGGTTTTGCCGACGACACCAACGTCAAGACGTTCGGCACGTCCGGCCAGCTCAATTACCGCATCTCCGACAGCCTCAAGATCTGGGGCGCGATCGAGTACCGCGAGGATCGCTCCAAGGCCTATTGGGGCGCGCCGCTGGTGCCGGTCGCTTTCAGCGGCTCGCATGCAACGACGGGGATCGTCTCCGGCAACTACGTGTCGAACTACAACGGGACGAATCTCGGTGCCGTCACCATCGACGACCGCACCTTCAACACCAACTATAACGTCCTCGACAACCGTAACGTCGCGCAGGAAGTGTGGCTGCGCGGCGGCTTCGAGCTGAAATTGGCGCCTGACCTGACGCTGAAGAGCCAGGCCTATGGCTATGGCGCAGAACGGAGCTGGTTCAACAACGAGATCGAGGCGTTCAATTCCACCACGAACCAGGTCGATCGCGAGCGCTTCTATGTCGCGCACAGCCAGCGCCTGGTCGGCAACATCACCGATTTGATCTGGGACGCGAATATCGCAGGCTTCGACAACCGGCTGGTCACGACCTTGTCGACAAGCTATCTCGATTTCGTCAGGCCGGGCGCGGCAAACTTTCCAGGCGATTCCGTTTCGCTGGTCGATCCCAATCGAGGCTACTACGGCCTGCTCACGACCCAGCAGCAGACCGCGCGCATCGACAACGAAGCGCTCTCGTTCGAGGACCGGCTAAAGCTCACGCGCAGCTTCGCGCTGGTCGGCGGCCTCCGCATCGAGCACATCGGGCTCGACCGCAATTCGACCAACGTGAGCGGGCAGGAGAAGGCAGGCTTTCCGTTCACGAAAGACTGGGCGCCGGTGACGGGCCGCATCGGCTACACTTGGGAGGCCGTTCCCGGCCTGACCTTCTTCAGTCAGTACGCCACCGGCGCCGATATCGCCGCCAACAACATCTTCCTGCTTGGGCCGACCCAGCCGCTCGACCTGACGACCGCGCGCACCTACGAGACCGGCGTCAAACATCTGTTCTGGGACAACAGGGCGGAATGGTCGTTCTCGGCCTACGACATCCTGCGCAAGAACGTCTACGCGGCGGCCGGCGGCATGCAGCTCAACATTGCCGGACGACAGGAGTCGAAGGGCGTCGAGCTTGCCGCGGCGGTGCGGCCGATCGAGCCGCTGCGACTGTGGGGCAACATCGCCTATGTCGACGCCCGCTATGCCGACTACGATTTCGCCGGCGGCTCGTTCTCCGGCAACACGCCGCCGAACGTGCCGCGTATCGTGGCCAATGCCGGCGCGTCGTATCGATTCTTCACGCCCTGGCCGGTGGAGTTCGGCATCACCGGCCGCCATGTGGGCGACCGCTACAACACCGATGCCAACGTCGTGACGATGAAGGCCTACACGGTCGCCGACGTCTATGCCTTCGTCGATATCCCCAAGACGGTGTTCAATGCGGTGGACCAGGCTCGCCTGACCTTCCGCATCCGCAACATCGCCGACAAGCGCTATGCGATCTGGGGCGATCCGTTCTACCCCGACCAGATCCTGCTGGGCGCGCCGCGCACCTACGAGATCTCGGCCGCGTTCAAATGGTAGGACGCTGAACGCATGATGGGCGCGATCGTCCTCTCGCACCGCTGGCTCGGGATCGCGTTCTGCCTGCTGTTCGCTATGTGGTTCGCGACGGGGATCGTGATGCACTTCGTTCCGTTTCCGTCGCTGACGGAAGCGGAGCGGTTTGCCGGGTTCGCGCCGGTGGATCGCGGCGAGATAAGGATTTCGCTCGGAGACGCCGTGGCCGCGAGCGGGATCGCGGATGCCACGCGCGTGCGGCTGATCCAGCGGAGCGACGGGCCGGTCTACATCGCGTCGGGACCGACGCGTTCCAGAGCGGTGCGCGCCTCCGACGGGCAGGATGCATCGGTGATCTCCGCCGATGCCGCGCTCGCCATCGTGCGAGCTCACGCCCGTCAGCGCGGATTCGACGCAGCACGCGCCACGATCACCGGGCATTCTGACTACGATCAATGGAGCGTGCCGAATGGATTCGATCGCCACCGGCCGTTGTTCCGCGCTGCGCTCGGCGATGCCTCCGGGACGGAGGTCTATGTCTCGTCATCGACCGGCGAGGTGGTGCTTGACACGACGCGCAGCGAGCGCGCCTGGAATTGGGCCGGCAGTGTTCTGCACTGGATCTATCCCACGGTTCTGCGAAGCAACTGGGCGCTGTGGGATCGGGTGGTCTGGACCTTGTCGCTGCTCGCATTGATCGCAGCATTGCTTGGTGCGGTGCTCGGGATCGCGCGGGTGAAGATTCGAGGACGCCTGATCTCTTCACCCTATCGTAGTTGGCATGCCCTGCACCACCTCATTGGCCTCGCGGCGATGCTCTTCGTGCTGAGCTGGATCTTCAGCGGCTGGCTCTCGATGGATCACGGGCGGCTGTTTTCGCGCGGACAGTTGACCCCGGCCGAGGCCGGCGCGATCAACGGTGTGCCGGACTGGAGGGAGGCCGCATCGCTCGATCGCCAGTCAATATCCTCCTCGGCCCGCGAGGTCGAATGGTTCGGCTTCAACGGCACTGTCTATCGGCGCGACCGGGTCGCGCTTGGCGGTCAGAGATTGATCAGGGCAGGGGATCTGCCGCACGATGAGCAGACGGGGTTTCTCAGCGCGCGCGAGTTATCGGCATTGACGGCGCGCCTCGCCCCCCGCTGCGGTGCACCGTCCGTCGTCGCCGATGACGATTTTTACAACGTGCGATCAACTCTTCCGGGTTCACCTGTCTATCGATTGCGCTGTGGCGAGCTCTGGTTCGACATCGATGGCGCGGAAGGCCGCGTGCTGCAACGGTTGGATGCTTCGCGGCGCGCTTATCGCTGGGTCTACAGCGCGTTGCACACGCTGGACTTCCCCGCTCTCATGGCACACCCGCGTCTGCGTGACGTCTTGATCGTTGGGCTCTGCGCACTCGGGCTGGCATTCTCGATCACGGGCATCGTCATCGGCTGGCGGCGTTTGCGTCAATCCAAACCGGTCTTGCCCGGCGCCCAATAGGCCTTGGTCCTCATCCGCGATGTTGCGACGCCGGCTGCTTTCAGGGCCCGGCTGATGCGCTGGATCGACGACGCCTTGCCGGTCAGGACGAAATGTGCGCTTGCGGAAAAGCGCAGCAGTTCGGCCTCGACGGCTGCGAGATGGGCATCCTCGGCGCTGCGCGCGATCAGTGTCGCACTGCCGAGACCGATCGTCGGCAGAACGGGACCTGCTTCTGCGGCATCCGAAACTTCGAACACGTGGATTGTACCGCCCGCCTGTCGGCTCTCCTGGAGTGCCGAAGCAAGGCCGAATGAGGTTTCATCGCCGAACAAGACTGTGGGCGGTTCTCCCGCGGAAGGTTCGAGTGAGCGGCGTGGGCCGAAGAGCCAGCACATGTCGCCTTCCTGCAAGCTGCTTGCCCACCGGCTGCCAGGACCGCTGCCGTGCGCGAAAGCCAGCAATGTCGTACGTCCGTTCTCCGCGTCCCACGACATCGGCGTGTAGGTTCGCGCGCTCAAGCCGGGTCCCATCGCGACCTGGATCTTCTGACCCACGGTCCACGCGAGGCCCTTGAGTGCGTCGCCCTCAAGCGCGATCGAGCGAAAGCGGGGCGAGAGCACCTCGATCCCGGCGATGCGCGCAGGGCGCATCAGCCATTGCAGCAACATGCGCGTGACCCGTCCCTGCGGCGGCTTCGATGGCTCGGACATCCGGGGTTGGTCGGGCTCGTTCAAACCCTGGCTCCAATCATTTCTCAGCGGCCGGGACTACTTGGTCCTGACGGTCAGTTCGTTGCCGCGCCCCGGATTGAACGGCAGCGGCAGCGAGAGATAGCCGTTCTGGGGATCGCGGACGTAGTCGAGATAGCCCGCGCCTTCCGCAAACGCGTTCTCGCCAATGATCACTGCGCCGCACTTCAGGTGGGGCTCGAGCAGCTTCAGGATGGGAAGATAGAGCGTGAACGCGCCGTCGAGCATCACCATGTCGATATCGCCGCCGACGCCGGCTTTGAGGGTCTCGCGAGCATCACCGACGCGAAATTCGACCAGGTCGTCGAGCCCTGCGGCAGCGAGGTTGGCGCGTGCACGCGCGATCTTGGCGGGCTCGAGATCGGTCCCGATCAGGCGGCCGCCGCTCATGTCGCGCAAGGCAGCGGCCATGTAAATGGCGGAAATCCCCATCGAAGAGCCGAACTCCACGATGCGCGTCGCCCTGCAGGCGCGAGCGCAGAGGTAGAGAAAACGTCCGAATTCGGGGGAGACATTCAGAAAATTGTCCGCGAGCCCGCGATAGACCCCCGCGAGATCCCTGGTCTCGGATTCGATGAAGTGGCTGATGGCACCCTGCTGATCGGTTGCTTCGCCCATGGCTTGCATCAGCGGCGCATCGGCCGCATCCGCTTCCCTATGAAGACGAAGGAGAACGTCGGCGACAAGGCCTTGGCTGAGGGAATCCATGTTTCTCGGCTCCGGAAAATGCGCCCGCGGACGGGCCTTGGAGCCTGAATACGGAATCGGTCTGCCGGCCGCATTCCGTGAACCTGACAATCGATTGCGATTTCCGGTCAGTGCGCGAGGACGCGGCGCTCGGCGAGGTATCGCGCGGGCGGCTTGCCCAGGGCTTTGCGGAACATGGTGACGAAGGCGCTCGCGCTTTCATAGCCGAGATCGAGCGCCACAGCCTGCACCGATGCCCCCTGATCGAGGCGCTGAAGCGCGATGAGGATGTGGAGCTGCTGGCGCCATCGGCCGAAGCTCATGCCGGTCTCGCGTTGCAGGATACGGGTGAGGGTTCTGGGAGCAACGGCCATGCGCCGGCCCCAGTCCTCGATCGTCGCGCGGTCGGAAGGGTTGGCCATCATCGCGCTCGCAATCCTGCGCAGCCTGGGATCGGCCGGCATGGGAAAACGCAGCTCGTCGACAGGCGCCAGCGAGAGCTGATCCAGCAGCACCGCCGCGATCCGCCCGTCTGGTCCGTCGAGGTCGTAGAGGGCCGGCATGTGCGTGGCATGGACCAGCAGACGTTCCAGCAAAGGGGAGACCGTCAGCGTGCAGCATTGGCGAGGCAGCGCCGGTGCCGCATTCGGCTCCAGGAACAGGCAATAGACCTCGACATTTCCAGCGACGCTCACGCCATGCGCAACATGGCCGGGAATCCAGACCGCGCAGCGCGGCGGCACGATCCACATGTTTCGCCCGGCTTCCAGCCTGACGATGCCGCGCCGGGCCAGGACGAGCTCGTCCTTGCTATGGGCGTGCATGGCCACCTCCGCGCCCTTCGTGACCATCTCGCCGCCGAAGGCTGCGATGGCGCGCGGCACGTCCTCCGGGTTGAAATCTATGGATTCATCGGGACGAAGGTCGCCGTTGTCGAGCCGGAAGAAGGGCATGGTGGGCGGATGACCGATTTGGATGCGATTGACTGGCTCCCGGCAATATCTGGCCCGCGGGTGCGACTTGCAATGCGCGCCGCCCCGATCTCGATCGGTTCTAACCGTGGATTTGCCTCCACGAACTGGTGCCCGGGAAGGTCAGTGATGCGCCGCGGCGGCATCACGGATCCCTTTTCGTCGCCTGTCTTTCGGTGTAGCTCTGCGCCGGCTTCAGATGGCGGCGCCAGACCCGTCGGAGACCGAGAATCATGCAGGAGGCAGCACGGATGTACCCGAAAGTTCAGATGTTCATCGCCGGCGAGTGGACCGATGGTTCGTCCGGCAAGTCGGAGGACATCCTCAATCCCGCCACCGGCCAGCCGATCGGCAAGACCCCGCATGCCTCGCGTGGGGATCTCGACCGCGCGCTGGAGGCGGCCAAGGCCGGCTTCGAGATCTGGCGCAAGACCTCACCGTTCGACCGCTACAAGCTGATGCGCAAGGCCGCCGACATCATCCGCTCGCGCGCCGCCGAGATCGCGCCCGTGATGACCATGGAGCAGGGCAAGCCGGTGGTGGAAGCGCAGGGCGAGACCATGCTGGCCGGCGACCTCATCGACTGGTTCGCGGAAGAGGCGCGCCGCGCCTATGGCCGCATCGTGCCGCCGCGGATGGGCAACGTCACCCAGCTCGTGACCAAGGAGCCGGTCGGCCCGGTCGCGGCTTTCACGCCCTGGAACTTCCCGATCAACCAGGCGGTGCGCAAGATCTCGGCCGCGCTGGCCGCGGGCTGCTCGATCATCGTCAAGGGACCCGAAGAGACGCCTGCAAGCTGCATGGAGCTGGTGCGGGCCTATGTGGATGCGGGCATTCCGGCCGGCGTCGTGCAACTGGTGTTCGGCGTGCCGGCGGAAGTGTCGGAGTATCTCATTCCGCACCCGATCATCCGCAAGATCAGCTTCACCGGCTCGACCGCCGTCGGCAAGCATCTGGCTGCGCTCGCGGGCTTGCACATGAAGCGCGTCACCATGGAGCTGGGCGGCCATGCGCCGGCGATCGTGTTCGCGGACGCGGACCTCGACAACGCCGCAAAGATCCTGTCGGCCAACAAGTTCCGCAACGCCGGCCAGGTCTGCGTCTCGCCGACGCGCTTCCTGGTGCATGAGAGCGTCTACGAGCCCTTCGTCGACAAATTCGTGGCGGCGGCCAAGAGCCTCAAGGTCGGCAATGGCCTCGACAAGGACACGCGCATGGGACCGCTGGCGAACCCGCGCCGCGTCGACGCCATGGAGGGCCTCGTCTCCGACGCGGTCCAGCGCGGCGCCAAGGTCAAGGCCGGCGGCAAGCGCATCGGCAATGAAGGCTTCTTCTTCGAACCGACGGTGCTCACCGACGTGCCGCGCGACGCGCGCATCATGAACGAGGAGCCGTTCGGCCCGCTGGCGCCGATTACCTCGTTCCGCAGCTATGACGAGGTGGTGGCCGAGGCCAACCGTCTGCCTTACGGCCTGGCGGCCTATGCCTACACCACCTCGACCAAGACGATGCAGGCCATCGGTGCCGACATCGAGAGCGGCATGGTCTCGATCAACCATCACGGCCTCGCGCTGCCCGAAGTGCCGTTCGGCGGCATCAAGGATTCCGGCTACGGCTCCGAAGGCGGCCTCGAGGCGATCGAGGGCTATCTCAACACGAAGTTCGTGACCCAGGCGAGCGCGTAAGGAAAAGTCGCGCTGTCATTCCGGGGCGCGCCCCCGGAATGACAGCGGACAGGACCTGCGTTGCCTGGCAGGCGAGACATGAACAACAGCCGTCATCCGAGCAAGCGTGTATCCCTTGCCGGGATACATATCGACCGGACCTCCGCGGTGCCGCTGCACTTGCAGATCGTGAAGCATATCCGGGACGGCATTCTGTGCGGCGCCTTTCCCTCAGGAACGCAATTTCTCGGTTCGCGCGAGATCGCGCGCGAACTGGGTTGCTCGCGGACCGTCGTGCTGACGGCATGGGATCTGCTCTACGCCGAGGGCTATCTGGAATCGACGCCGCGCGGCAGCGTCATGGTGGCGTCGGTGGCGGCGCCTCATGCCGAACCATCGTCCGCCTCGTCTGCGGCCAGGCCAGCCCACATGTCGGAGCGCTGGCGATCGCTGCTCGCCTTCGACTACGAGACCAACTGGCCGTCGGAGTTCAGTCCGGGCGCGCCTGACATCTCGACCTTTCCCTTCAAGGATTGGTCGCGCCTGCTGCGCCAGGCCTGGCAGAATCCAAGAGAGCAGGAGTGCCTCGATCTTCCGCCCGAAGGCCATCCGCGATTGCGGAGCGAGATCGCGAACTTCCTCAGCTCCGTGCGCGGTCTCGTTTGCTCGCCGGACGAGGTCGTCGTCACCTCCGGCACGTCGGGAGCACTGGATTTCTGCAGCCGGATGATCCTCGATCCCGGCGACGAGGTCTGGGTCGAGGAGCCAGGCTTCGTCGAGGCGCGATGGGCGCTCACGGCGGCCGGCGCAAACATCGTTCCGATCCCGGTCGACGACAAGGGACTGGTCGTCTCGGAAGGAATTCGGCGCGCACCACGCGCGCGCCTGATCGTGGTCACACCATCGCATCAATACCCGCTCGGGATCAGCATGGGCCTGGAGCGGCGGCTCGAGCTTCTCGACTGGGCGAACAAGAACGACGTCTGGGTGATCGAGGATGACTATAATTCGGAGTTCAGGCATCAGGACAGCATGATCGCCTCGCTGCGCTCGCTCGATCGCGAGGGCCGGGTGATCTACTTCGGCACCTTCTCGAAGATCATGATGCCGAACCTGCGGCTCGGATACCTCGTCGCGAACAGGCATTTCATCGAAGGATTCGCCAAGGGCCGTGCGCGCATCGACGTGCACACCTCCGGCATCGGACAGCTCGCCTTGGCGGAATTCATGCGGGAAGGGCATCTGCTGCGGCACCTGCGCGCAATGCGGCGGGTCTATGCTGCGCGGCGAAAGGCGCTGATCGAGGCGATCGGAGCGCTAATGCCGGATGATCTGACCGTCTCCTCCGCCGTCACCGGCCTCCACCTGGTGGCGCTGTTCACCGATGCGATGCAGGCGCGGATGAGCGATCGCGAGGCCGCCGCGGTCCTCAAGCAGGCCGGTATCCACGTGCAACCACTGTCGCAGAATTTCCTGGAACGGCCGACGCGGCAAGGCCTGGTGTTCGGCTACGGTCGGTTGCGCGTCGAGGATGCCGCTCCGCTGCTTGCGAGAATCGCAGCTTGCATCGGTGGTGGTTCTCGCAACGCACCGTCCGACCCGCCCGACACGCTCTCTTACTGATCGTACAATAAAGAGAGGCTGAGCCGACGACCATGCATAGCTCATAGGCAGCCGGAACTCCCGCTCTGCCGATTGATCGCCTGCAAATTAGACAGCTGATTTCGGTCGCTCGGATTGCGGTGGCAACAGCCGTCGCGATTTGCTCAGAGAAATCCGTGGTGCGTTGCATGTTTCCGGGGTGGAACAGCGCGCGCTCGCGTGCTGTCTGTGCAGGCACTGCTGCACCAAAACGTGCACCCCGTTCTGCGGCGCGCTGCGTCCGCGGCCTGCTGGCCCAGTGAATTGCGACAACTCTGGCCCTGTCGGAAGGCCACCGCTCTGTCGCACGCTCGCGGACGGTGGCATGACAGGGGATGCAAGATGAGCGCTCTCGGTTCGGCATTCGAGTTTGCGATGGACGGGATGGGCCCGGCGTCCGGTTCGGACGCCAGGCGTAGCTGACGCCACATGAGCTTTTTCGAAAGTCATTGGGAGGTCGGCACCGATATCGGGGGCACCTTCACCGATATCATCGCCATCAGGCGCGATTCCGCTGAGGCCCGGATCGCGAAAGTGCCGTCGCGACCGCAGGCGCCGGTTCAGGCCATGCTGGAGGCGATCGAGGCGGTGGGCCTAAGCAAGAACGAGGTCAAGCGCTTCGTCCATGGCACCACGCGCGTCACCAACGCGATCGTCGAGAACCGGCTGCCGAAGGTCGCGCTGGTCGCGACCGAAGGCTTTGCCGACGTGCTCGAGATCGCGCGCTATCGCCGCCGCGATCTCTATCGGCTCGACATTCCCCCGAAATCGCCGCCGCTGGTGCCGCCCGAACGCTGCTTCGGGCTTGCCGAGCGCCTCGATCACGAGGGCCGGGTGCTGAAGGCGCTGGAGCAAGCGGAGATCGAGCGTCTGCTGGCCTGGCTGAAGGAGACCGGCGTGCAGAGTGTCGCGGTGGCCTTGCTTCATGCCTACGCCAATCCGGTCCATGAGAAGATGCTCGGCGAGCGCCTCAAGGGCGTCGTCGCCCATGTTTCGCTGTCGCACGAGGTCAACCCCGAGGCGCGCGAGTATGAGCGGACTTCGGCGACCGTGTTCAACGCGGCCGCGATGCCGATCGCGGTCGAGTATCTGAGCGAGCTGGAGCAGCGGCTGCCGATCGGGCCGGGATTGCAGGTGTTTCATTCCGCCGGCGCCATGATCCCCATCTCGGCGGTGAAACGTCGGCCGCTGGTGATGGCGATGTCGGGACCGGCCGCCGGCGTCTCGGCGTCCGTCAGCATCGCGCGCCAGCTCGGCACCTCGCGGATGCTGACGTTCGACATGGGCGGCACCACGACCGACGTGTGCCTGATCGTCGACGGCCAGGCCGAGATGACCGACGGCCGCATGCTCGGCGACAAGCCGCTGCGCCAGCCGATGCTCGCGGTGCATTCGATCGGCGCGGGCGGCGGATCGATCGTGCGCAACGGTCCCGGCGGCCTGACGGTCGGGCCGGAGAGCGCCGGCTCCGAGCCGGGGCCGGCCTGCTACGGCCGCGGCGGCACGGAGCCGACCATCACGGACGCCAACGCCGTGCTCGGCTATCTCAATCCCGAGACCAAGCTTGGTGACCGCATTGGCATCGACATCGAGGCAGCCAGGCGCGTCATCGCGCCGATCGCGGGCGCGCTCGGACTGGGCCTGACGGAAACGGCGCTCGGCATCATCAAGGTGGCGAACGCGACGATGGCCCGCGCGCTTCGCCGCGTCACGGTCGAGCGCGGCATCGACGGGCGCGATTGCACGCTGCTCGCCTTCGGCGGCGGCGGCCCGATGCATGCCGCGGGTCTCGCCGATCTCTACGGGATCGCAGAGGTCGTCGTGCCCAGTGCATCCAGCGCCTTCTCGGCGCTGGGCTGTCTCACCGCCGATTTCAGCTTCCTGCAGCAGCAGACGCTTCGCGCCGCCCTCGACGGCATCGACCTCGCGCGCGTATCGGAGCGGATCGAGGCCCTGATTGCCGATGCATCCGCGCCGCTGCTCGCCAATGGCGTTGCCAAGGCGGAGATCCAGGTCGAGCTGGTCGCGTTGATGCGCTACGCGGCGCAGAACGATGCCATTCCGGTACCTTTCGCCTTGCCGCTGGACGTCGCCAGGCTCAAGCAGGATTTCCTGGCGCGGCATCACGAGTTGTTCGGCTATGCCACGAGCGAAAGCTGCGTCATCGAATCCGTGCGGGTGCAGGCGCGCCGCCCGTCGACGACCGTCGTGAGCCGGCCGACGACGGCGGCGAGGGCCGTGTCCACCGGCAAGCGTACCTGCTCGTTTGATGGCCTCCACCAGACGCCGACTGCGATCATCGACCGCGCTTCGCTAACAGAGATGGTGAGCGGACCCGCGATCATCGAAGACGCATGGTCCACCGTGGTCGTGCCGCCGGGCTGGCAGGCAAAGCCCGATGTATCTGGCAATCTGTTCCTGACGCGGAGGAGGGCATGAAGCTCGATCCATTCGTTGTCGAGGTGATCAGGCACGGGCTTTCCGCCGCGGCCGAGGAGATGAGCCTGGTGATGACGCGCTCGGCGCGCTCGCCGCTGCTCCGCGAGGCGGGCGACCTGTCGTCGGCGATCACCGACGGCCACGGCGGTCTGGTCGGGCAGGGGCGCGACATCCCGATCCACCTCGGCGCGATGGCCTACACCATCCCCGAATTGCTGAAGGTGGTGCCGCGCGACAGCCTGAACGACGGCGACGTGCTGATCTACAATGTCGGCGCGCTCGGCGGCAATCATCTCAACGACGTCAAGGTCGTGCGGCCCGTCTTCGTCGACGGCGACATCGTAGCGTTCGCGGTCAGCCTCGCGCACTGGCCCGACATCGGCGGCACCTGGCCTGGCAGCTATTTTGCCAAGGCGATCGACACCTTCCAGGAGGCGATGCGGATTCCGCCGGTGCTGATCGCGACCGCGGCCGGCGTCAATGCGGCGATCGTGGAGCTGCTCAAGGCCAATGTCCGCGACTCCGAATCCTGCGAGGGCGATCTTCTGGCGCAGATCGCGGCCACCAAGGCCGGCGAGAAGCGCATCGTCGAGCTCTGCCGTGAGCACGGCAAGGCGGTGTTCATGGCGACGCAGTCGCGTCTGCACGATCTCTCCGAAATCGAGATGCGCGAGGCGCTGCGCGACCTTCCGGACGGCGTCTATGAGGGCGAGGACTACCTCGACGACGGCAGCGACAACAACGGGCCGGCGCGCATCCATGTGAAGATCACCATTCGCGGCGACGAGGCGACCTTCGACCTCTCGGGGAGCTGCGACCGCGTCTCCAATTTCTGCAACACGACGCCGTTCATGGCGCGCTCGGCTGTCGCCTATGCCGCGCGCATCATGAGCGGGCGCGACATGCACCAGAACGCCGGCGCGCTCAGGCCACTGACCATCATCACGCGCCCGGGCTCGATCCTGGAGCCGGGTTGGTCGGCATCCGTCGCGGCCGGCAACCACGAGACCTCCATGCGCATCGTCGATGCGATCTTCCGCGCCATGCAGGACACCATTCCCGAACGCCTGTCGGCCGGCGGGGCGACCACCGCGGGCGTGCTGTTCTTCGCCGAACCGCGGCCGAACGGATCGTGGAAGATGCTCTACGAGGTTCATGGCGGCGGCGAAGGCGCACGGCACGATCGGGCCGGCATGTCGGCCACCCGGGTGCATCTGTCCAACACCTCGAACACGCCGGTCGAGGTGATCGAAGCGAATTACGCCATCCGGCTCGAGCAGCAGGCCATCCGCCGACGATCTGGCGGCGCGGGGGCGCTCCGCGGCGGTGACGGCTCGGTCCGCACCTACCGCATCCTCGCACCTTCGATGCACCTGACCACTTGCATCGAACGGATGGTGATTGCGCCCTGGGGCATGCAGGGCGGCGAATCCGGCAAGGCGTGCCGTATCTCGCTGGTCAGGCATGGCGCGAACGTCGCGATCGACGGCAAGTCCAACCTGGTGCTGCAGCAAGGCGATCTCGTCACGATCGAGATGTGCGGTGGCGGCGGCTATGGCGCCGCGGCCGCAGAGTGAGGGGACTGCGATGAGCAGATTGTTGCGAACCGGGCTGAATGCAGGCGACAGTGCGCCGATGGCCGTGGTCGGCGGCGAGGGCGTCTACTTCCACCTGTCCGATGGCCGCAAGCTCATCGACGGCAGCAACACCGGCGGCGGTCTCGGCCATCGCCATCCCGCAATGGTGGAGGCGATCCGCCGCGCGGCGGATACGCCTGTCGTCAACGAGGGCTGGACCTGGGTCGGCCGCGAGCAGGCCGCCGACGACCTGATGGCCACCGCCTTCAAGGGTGAAGAGGATTGGGTCGGCGCGGTGCGCTTCTGCATCAGCGGCAGCGAGGCCAACGACATGGCGTTGTCGCTCTGCCAGGCGCTGACGCAGCGCTCGGCACTCGCGACGCGCGAGCGCGCCTATCATGGCATCACCGGTCTGTCGCGCAGCATGACGGTGCAGCCGCAATGGCATGGTGGGCTTGCGGTGCATGCCGGTGGTTCGAAGCTGCCGGCGCCGATGGCGCCGGTGCGGATCCTGCCGGCGCCGGATGGCGCGATCTACGGTGCACCGGCCAACAATACGCCGCCGAGCGAGTATCTCGCGGATGCCACGCGGCTGCTCTCGGACACGGCGGCAACCATCATCGACTATACCCAGGGCGGCATCTACTACGACGGCGCCTATCAGGACGAAGTGGCGCGCTGCGCGCGGCAGGCGGGCTCCTACTGGATCGCCGACGAGGTCGTCACCGGCGCCGGGCGCGCGGGCCGCTGGTTCGCGTTCCAGGGGGCGCAAAGCCGCCCGGACATCGTCACGCTTGGCAAGTCGCTCGGCGGTGGCGCGGCGGCGGTGGCGGCGGTCGTGGTGTCCAAGGACATCGTCGAGCGGCTCAAGGGGACGAGCTGGCAAAACTATGGCACGCTGCGCGGCCATCCCATCAGCATGGCGGCCGTCAGCGCCTACCTGAAGGTTGTCACGGGCGACAAGATTCTGGAGCGTGTGCAGCAGCTCGAGAAGCTATTCATCCGCCGCCTGCTCGCGATCGCGCAGAAGCATCCGAGCGTGCAGCGCGTCGCGGGGCAGGGGCTGCACTGGACGGTGGAGCTGCACGGGCCGGACTGGCGGACCTGGCATGCCGACACGACCGAGGTGCCGATCGCCTCGCGCGTCGCGGAGCGGGCGCTGGAAGCCGGTGCGGTGATCGGTACCAGCGGCGAGCAGACCTCGCTGTTCCTGGCGCCGCCGCTGGTGATCTCCGAGCGCGAGGCTGACCAGCTTCTGGACGCGCTCGATCACGGCCTCGATATTGCCGACGAGGCGCACGGGTGAGCGCGGATCACGCAACGCCACGCCGGTCGCCGGCCTGGCCGGCGAATGAGCCCTGGCATCTCGCGATGCCGGAGGGAACGCTATACGACGCACTGGCGCGTGCAGCACGTGAACGACCGTCGCATCCGGCGACGGTGTTCTACGGCGCAAGCCTGAGCTACGCCGAGCTGTGCGACCGTGTCGATGCCATGGCCGGCTTCCTGCAGGGTGCCTGCGGCGTCAAGCGCGGCGACCGCGTCATGATCGCGCTTCAGAACTCGCCGCAATATGTCATCGCCTATTACGCGGTGATGCGGGCGGACGCCGTGATCGTCCCCGTCAATCCCATGAACAAGACCGCCGAGATCGCGTATCTCGCCGTGGACAGCGGGGCCAAGGTCGCGATCATCGGTAGCGAACTGAGCGATGTGTTTGCCCCGCTGCTGGGCGAGGCCATCAGGCATGCGATTGTCGCGCAGTATCGCGACGAGGTTCCGGCCGCGACGCCCTATACG
This sequence comes from Bradyrhizobium sp. CCBAU 25338, assembly GCF_028128965.1. Taxonomy (NCBI): domain Bacteria; kingdom Pseudomonadati; phylum Pseudomonadota; class Alphaproteobacteria; order Hyphomicrobiales; family Nitrobacteraceae; genus Bradyrhizobium; species Bradyrhizobium sp. CCBAU 25338. The sequence continues at coordinate 220,400 of NZ_LFKY01000001.1, read as the reverse complement.
CTGCCATCATGCGTCACGGAAGCGCCGGCCGAGGTGCCGTCATCGCCGGGCTGGCATTCCTGGTCGTCCGCGATCGCACAAGGCTTGAAGCCGGGTGTGGTGACTGCGGGGCCGGACGATCTCATGATCCTGCCCTACACGTCGGGCACCACAGGCAAGCCCAAGGCGTGCATGCATACCCATCGCAGCGCGCTGTTCACCGCCGTGTTGCAGGCGCGTTGGTATCGGCTCGGCGGCGACGACGTGATGACCGGCTTCATGCCGTTGTTCCATGTCGCGGGCATGCAGGGCTCGATGAATGCCGCCATCGTCACTGGGGCCACGCTGCTCCTGATGGCGCGCTGGGACAAGGATCTGTTGCCGGATCTGTTCGAAACCTATGGCGTGACGTTCTGGAACGCCGCGCCGACCATGATCGTCGACGTGCTCGCCAGCGCCCGGTTTCGCGACAAATGCTTTGCGAAGCTCAAGGTTCTGACCGGCGGCGGCGCGGCGATGCCGACCGCGGTCGCTGAACGGCTCAAAGGACGCTTCGGGCTTGACTTCGTCGAGGGCTACGGCATGACCGAGACGATGTCGCCGACCCATCTCAACCCGATGGCGGCGCCGAAACGGCAATGCCTTGGCATCGCCGTGCAGGAGACCGACGCAAGGGTGGTCGATCCCGAGAGCTTGATCGAGCTCGGCGACAACGTGGTCGGCGAAATCGTCGTGCACGGACCGCAGGTGCTGCAGGGGTACTGGAACAGGCCGCAGGCGAATGCCGAGGCCTTCATCGAACTCGACGGCAAGCGGTTCCTGCGTACGGGCGATCTCGGCTATCGCGATGCCGAGGGCTACTTCTTCGCCGTCGATCGCCTGAAGCGGATGATCAATGTCAGCGGCTTCAAGGTGTGGCCGGCCGAGGTCGAGGCCGCGATGTACCAGAACCGCGCTATCCGGGAGTGCTGCATCATTTCAGCGCCGGACGATTACCGCGGCGAGACCGTCAAGGCGCTTGTCGTGCTGGCCGAGGCGGCGCGGGCAACAACATCGCCCGATGACATCGTTGGCTGGGCGCGCGGCGTGATGGCGAGCTACAAGGCGCCTCGCGCGGTCGTCTTCGTCGACCAGCTGCCGCGCACCGCGAGCAACAAGATCAACTGGCGGCTGTTGCAGGACGCCGAATGGGGGCGAACGGCATGAAATCTGCTTGGCTGGAAAACGGACGCAAGGCGGCGTTATGCTGTCGCTACGCCCTTGAAGCTGCGATCCCCAGCCTCGCCAGGAAATTCGTGAAGAGATCAGGAAGTCGCTGATGCGAATCGTCAATGTCGCCGCCGCCCAGATGGGCCCGATCCAGAAAGCCGACAGCCGCGAGGCCGTGGTCAAGCGCATGATCGCGCTGATGGACGAGGCCAAGAGCAAGGGCGCCGACTTGATCGTCTATCCCGAGTTGGCGCTGACGACGTTCTTCCCGCGCTGGTATGTCGAGGACCGGGCCGAGTTCGACGTCTGGTTCGAGCGGGAGATGCCGAACGCGGCGACGAAGCCGCTGTTCGAACGTGCGGCTCAGCACGGAATGGCGATGAACTTCGGTTACGCGGAGTTGACGCCCGACGGCCATCATTTCAACACAGCTATTCTCACCGACAAGTCCGGCAAGATCGTCGGCAAATACCGCAAGGTCCATCTGCCGGGCCATGTGGAATACGACACCAAGCGCTCGCACCAGCATCTGGAGAAGCGCTATTTCGAGCCGGGCGATCTCGGCTTCAAGGTCTGGCGTGCGCTGGGCGGCATCATCGGCATGGCGATCTGCAACGACCGCCGCTGGCCCGAGACCTATCGCGTCATGGGCTTGCAGGGCGTCGAGATGGTGCTGATCGGCTACAACACGCCATCCGTGAATGCCGAGAAGAGCGAGGAGGGCGTCGAGAAGCGCCTGTTCCACAATCGGCTCTCGGTGCAGGCCGGCGCCTACCAGAACGCAACCTGGGTGGTCGCGGTGGCCAAGGCTGGCGTCGAGGACGGCCACCCGCTGTTCGGCGGTAGCCTGATCGTCGATCCCAATGGCGAGATCGTTGCAGAAGCCAAGACGGATGACGACGAGGTCCTGGTCCATGCTTGCGACCTCGATGCGACGGTCTTCGGCAAGACCACGATCTTCGATTTCGCCCGGCATCGCCGCATCGAGCATTATGGCCTGATCACCAGCCAGACCGGCGCGGTGCCGCCGCCGGAGACGTGACGCCGATGGCTGACAAGGGCATCTCCCTGCGCGAGCTTGACGCGCGTGACCGCTACAAGCTGCTCTGCGGCGTTGTGGTGCCGCGGCCGATCGCGCTGGTGACGACGCTGGACGAGAACGGAGCTGTCAATGCCGCACCGTTCAGCTTCTTCAACGTCTTCTCGGAAAGTCCTGCGCTGATCGTGCTTGGGCTCCAGCACAAGCCGGATCACAGCCCGAAGGACACGACCCGCAACATCCATCGCGACGGCGAGTTCGTCGTGCACATGGTGGATGAAGCGCTGTCGGTGGCGATGAACGACTGCGCGGTCGATTTCCCCTCCGGCGACAGCGAGGTCGCCGCGACGGGCCTGGCGACGCTTCCGTCGGTGGACGTGAAGGTGCCGCGCCTAGCCGCAGCGCCGTTCGCGCTGGAATGCCGGCGCCATGTGGTGCTGACCTTCTCGGCGGATCGCGAGTTGCTGGTTGGCGAGGTGCTCAGGGTGCACGCCCGCGAGGGCCTCGTCGATACCGCCAACATGTATGTCGATCTCGATGCCTACCGGCCGATCGGCCGCATGTTCGGAAATCTCTACACGACGCAGCGGGATACGTTTGCGCTTGTCCGCGAGAGCCATGCGCAATGGCTCGCGCGGCAGGACGCCAGAGAGCTGAAGGACGCCTAGTGAGCCGAGAACTGCACCGTACCCAGCGCCATGGTGACGGCCGCCTGTGTCGGGTCGATCACGGGGATTTGCAGCGCGTCTTCGAGCGGACGGCGATGGCGCGCCATGCCGGCGCAGCCCATCACGATGGCGCGGGCGCCGTCCTCGTCGCGCAGCGCGCGGCCGACCTCGATCATTTTCGCCAGCGTGCCCTCGCCCGAAGCGGTTTCCGCAACGCTCATGTTCAGCGGCCGCTCGCCGGCGAGGCGGTCGGTCAATCCCATCTGCCTGAGATAGCGCATATGACGCGGGATCGATCGCTGGGCAATCGCGATGACGCCGAAGGTCTCCGCGCGAGCAAGCGCCGTGAGCACGCCGCACTCGGCAATGCCGAACACGGGGCGGTCGGTGCCTTCACGGCAGACTTGCAGTCCGGGATCGCTGTAGCAGGCGATGACGAAGGCGGCCGAGCTGTTGTCGCTCTCGACCAGCCGGCGCAGCGGCATGGCAACGCTATCGACGTCCGCCTGGCTCTCGATGCCAAAGGGACCCTCGGCCAGCGTCTGGCAGACCACTTCCGGCCCGCTCTCGAAGTCGAGCGGCTTCAACGCATCCTCCAGCCCTTGCGTGACCTTGTGGTTGGAGTTCGGATTGATGACGAGAATGCGCGGCCGGGACATGATGGTCTTTCTGCAAAATGGAGATCACTTGTTTCAGGCATATCATGGAGTGCCTCATGACTGAACCAGTTTACGACCTGATCATCCGCGGTGGCCGCGTCGCCACCACCACCGACGTCTTCGAGGCCGATGTCGCGATTTCCGGCGAGACGATCGCGGCCATCGGGAACGGCCTTCCGGCGGCCAATCGCGAGATCGACGCGCGCGGCAAGCTGGTGCTGCCCGGCGGCGTCGACAGCCATGCTCATATCGAGCAGCTCTCCGCTGCCGGCATCATGAATGCAGATACGTTCGAAAGCGCGACGGTCTCTGCCGCCTTCGGTGGCACCACCACGGTGATCCCGTTCGCCGCCCAGCATGTCGGGATGAAGCTGCCGCAGGTGGTGGACGACTATCACGCGCTCGCCAGGAAGGGCGCAGTGATCGACTACGCCTTTCACATGATCATTGCGGACGCGACCAGGGAGACGGTCGAGGAGCACATCCCGGCGCTGGTGAAGCAGGGCCATGCCTCGATCAAGATCTTCATGACCTATGACCGGCTCAAGGTGGACGACGAGCCGCTGCTCGACATTCTGCTCGCTGCGCGCCAGTCCGGCGCGATGCTGTGCGCGCATGCCGAGAATCACGGCATCATCGCCTGGATGGTGAAGCGCCTGCTTTCACGCGGCTACACCATGCCGAAATACCACGCCGTCAGCCACGCGCGCGTGTCGGAGGCGGAAGCGTTCACGCGGCTGATCGGCATGGCGGCGCTGATCGACCAGCCGGTCATGATCTTCCACGTCTCGACCGCCGAAGGCGCCAAGGTGATCCGCGATGCGCGCGGGCAGGGGCTCAAGGTCTTCGCCGAGACCTGTCCGCAATATCTCTTCCTCACGGCGGGCGATCTCGACAAGCCCGGCGCGGAAGGCGCCAAATGGATGTGCAGCCCGCCGCCGCGCACGCATTCGGACCAGGAGGCGCTATGGCAGGCACTCTCGCTCGGCGATCTCCAGACCATCTCGTCCGACCACGCGCCGTATCGTTATGACGAGACCGGCAAGCTGCGCGCCGGCCCCAATCCGAACTTCAAGCAGGTCGCGAACGGCCTGCCGGGACTTGAGCTGCGGCTGCCGCTGCTGTTCGACGCGATGGTGTCGAAGGGACGGCTAGGCCTGGAGAAATTCGTCGAGCTGACCGCGACGGCGCCGGCAAAGATCTACAATCTGCATCCGCGCAAGGGCTCGATCGCCGTCGGCGCGGATGCCGATATCGCGATCTGGGATCCGAACCGTGAGGTGACGATCACGGATGAGATGATGCACGATCTCACCGGCTACACGCCGTTTGCGGGCCGCAAGCTGAAGGGCTGGCCGGTATCCGTGCTCTCGCGCGGCCGCGTGGTCGTCGAGGGCAACAAGTGCCTCGCGAGCGCCGGCAGCGGAAAGTTCCTGGCGCGCAGCGGCGGCGAGGCGGCGAAGCCGACCGGCCGGCTCGTCGCCGACATGGATCCGGAACGGAATTTCGGAGCGAAGCTGCTGTGACGGCGGATCGCGCGCGATGAAGATCGTCATCTTCGGCGGCACCGGCTTTGTCGGCCTCAATCTTGCCGAGGTGCTGCTCGCGCGCGGCCACGACGTGACGCTGTATGATCGTTCGCCGCTGCCGCCGGCTGCGCAGCGATCCCTGCTGGATTTTCGGGAGCGGCTCCGAATCGTTCAAGGCGATATCACCGACGGGGCCGGTATCGATGCCCTCATCGCTGAAGGCTGGGACGCAATCGTGCTGGGCGCCGCGGTCACCGCAGGCGATGACCTCGAACGCGCATCGCCCGCGCGTGTTCTCGAGATCAACGTGATGGCGCAGATCCCGATCCTGCAAGCGGCGATCCGTCACGGCGTTCGCCGCTTCGTCAATCTGTCCTCGGCGTCGGCCTATGGCACCGCCGGCCAGCGTCATGAAGTCCTGGACGAGGAAACGGCCTGCGATCCCGTCTCGTTCTACGCCATCAGCAAGTTCACCTCGGAACGCTCCGTAGCGCGCCATGCCGAGCTCTTCGGCGGCGATTTCCTGAGCGTGCGGCTGAGCGCCGTGTTTGGCCCATGGGAGCGGGCCGGCGCGGTGCGCGATACGCCCAGCCTCCAATTCCAGATCCTGGCCGCGTTCGCCCGCGGCGAGCCGGCGATCATGCCGGGACCAGGCTTCAAAGATTGGATCTACGCCGTCGACGCCGCCGAGGCCGTGGCTGTGCTGATCGAGGCCGAGCGGCCGCGCCGTCGTCTCTACAACATCTCCAGCGGCGCGGCCTGGTCGGCGCTGCAATGGGGCGAGGCCTTTGCGGCACTTCATCCCGGCCTGCACTGCCGGCTTGCGAATCCGGGCGAGACAACCGTCATCAAGCTGCATGGCGGCGATCGTGCACCGCTCTCGGTTGCACGGATGACCGATGAGTTCAGCTGGCGTGCGCGGTTCGGCTGCGCCGAGTCCGCCGCTGCGATGAGCGCCTGGTGGGTGCAGCACAAGGAGGGGATCTGACATGCGGCTGGAAGGGCGCACCGCCATCATTACGGGGGCCGGCTCGGGCATTGGCCGCGCCAGCGCAAGGTTGTTTGCAGAAGAAGGAGCGCGTCTCGCTCTGGTCGATCGCGATGGCGCGGGGCTCCAAGAAACGCTAGGTCTCGTAGGTGAAGCAACGACGCATGTCGGCGACGTCGGCGATGCCGCATTCGCCGAAACTGTTGTCGGCGAGGCCATCGCGCGGCACGGTAGGCTCGACATCCTGATGACGGCAGCAGGCTTTTCCTGCGGTGGCACCGTGTTGACCACGAGCCCGGAAGACTGGGACGCGGTGTTCCGCGCCAATGTCGGCGGCACATGGCTGTGGGCGCGGGCCGCGGTGCCGCAGATGCAGCGGCAAAAGAGCGGCTCGATCATCACGCTCGCATCGCAGCTCGCGTTGGCCGGCGGCAAGGGCAACAGCGCCTATATCGCCGCCAAGGGGGCGATCGTCAGCCTGACGCGGACGATGGCTGTGGATTTCGCAACGGACGGCATTCGGGTCAACGCCATCGCGCCGGGCGCGATCGACACGCCGATGCTTCGCCGCAGCTTCGCCCGTCACGCCAATTCGGACGAGGTGCGCGAGGCCTCGCGCAACCGCCATGCCATGAAGCGGTTCGGTCAGGCGGAGGAGATCGCCCAGACCGCGCTGCATCTTGCCAGCGATGCGTCCTCGTTCACCACTGGTACCGTGATGGTGGTCGACGGAGGCTGGCTCGCGGCATGAGTGACGCGTTGGCAAAACTCGAAGCGGGCGTTCGCGCCGATCTCGACAAGATCGCGCATCCCGGTGCCGCGTGGCTCGAACCGAAGACCGGGCCGGACGGCAATCCAGCGCTGGATGTGCTCATCATCGGCGCCGGCCAATCCGGCGTCGCCATCGGCTTCGGCCTGATGCGCTCCCGCGTCAGCAACATCCTCCTGATCGACAAGGCCGAGGAGGGGATGGAGGGCCCGTGGCTCACCTATGCCCGGATGCCGACGCTGCGCAGCCCGAAGGATTACACCGGTCCCGATCTCGACATCCCGAGCCTTACCTACCAGTCCTGGCACGAAGCCCGGTTCGGCAAGGAGAGCTGGCAGACGCTCGGTCTGATTCCGCGCGCGCACTGGGCCGAGTACCTGCTCTGGCTGCGGCGCACGCTCGACTTGCCGGTATGCAACGGCCGTGAGCTCCTGGAGATTGCGCCAGCGGCCGACGGCCTGCTCGCCGCGCACGTGAAGCATGCCGAAGGGGCGGAGACGCTTTATGCGCGCAAGATCGTGCTGGCCACCGGTCAGGAGGGCATGGGCGGCTGGATGATCCCGGAGCCGCTGCGCGATCTGCCGGCGACTTCGGTCGCGACCGTCGCCGACGACATCGATTTCGGAGGCCTTCGCGGCAAGCGCGTCGTCGTGATCGGCGCCGGCGCGTCCGCCTTCGACAATGCGGCCACCGCGTTGGAGGCGGGTGCCTCCGAAGTGCACCTGCTCTGCCGCCGCGCGCAGATCCAGGTGATCCAGCCCTATCGCTGGCTGACCTTTCGCGGCTTCCTGCGCCATCTCAGCGATCTCGATGATGCCTGGCGCTGGCGCTTCATGCGCAAGGTCCTCGAGATGCGGGAAGGATTTCCGCAACCCACCTACGACCGCTGCGCGCGGCACGCCAATTTCTCATTGCACGAGGGGGCGCCGGTGAAGGCCGCGTGCGTGACCGGCAAAGGCGTTGAACTCCAAACGCCGCGTGGTGTCGTCACGGCCGATTTCGTCATCTGCGGCACCGGCATCGACATGGACTTTGCCGGTCGCCGCGAGCTCGCCGGATTCGCCGGCAACGTCGCCAGCTGGGCCGATCGGTACGAGCCGCCGGAAGACGAACGCAACGAGCGGCTCGGCCGCTTTCCCTATCTCGCCGATGACTACGCCTTCACCGAGCGCGTGCCGGGCAAGACACCGTGGATCTCGGACATCCATCTCTTCGCCATCGCCTCGACCATGAGTTTTGGTCCATCGGGATCGTCGATCAACGCGATGACCACCGCAGTGCCCAAGCTCGTGAATGGGCTGACGCGCGGCCTGTTCCGCGCCGATGTCGAGCGGCACTGGGCTTCGCTCAGCGCCTACGACGTGCCGCAGGCGGTGGTTGCGCGGCCGGCGCGAAAGACGGAGGAGCAGCGATGATCATCCACCCCCGCCGCAGCGAAGATTGGCGCGCAACTTGCTTCTTTCTTGACCAGCCTTGGCGACCTTCCTGTTCGACAATTCAAGGGAAAACGAATGCGTTTTGTGTCTTTCAGATCCGCGACCACGATCCTCGCCACCACCGCGCTGTTGCTGATCGCGACCGCGCCGTCGCATGCGCAATCCAGGGCGGAAACGCTGCGCTATGTGACCGGCGCATCGGTCAACACGCTCGATCCAAACATCCCCGGCGCGACCCGCGAATCCTTCGGGCTCAGCATGAGCACCTACGATCGGCTGGTATCGTTCGGTCGCAAGCAGCTCAACGGCAAATGGGTGTTCGATCTCGACACCATCAACGGCGAGCTCGCCGAATCCTACGACGTCAGCCCCGATGGCCTGAAGATCACCTTCCGTCTGCGAAAGGACGCCAAGTTCCAGGACGGCTCGCCCGTCACCGCCGAGGACGTGAAATGGTCGCTCGATCGCTGCGTCACCGCGCCGATCCTCGGCAAGGCGCAGCTGCTGACGGGATCGCTCACCTCGGCCGACCAGTTCAAGGTGATTGATCCCCTGACGATCGAGGTGACGCTGCCGAAGCCCGACAAGCTGGCGCTGCCGAATCTCGCCACCGTCTATCCGATGATCATCAACTCGAAGCTGGCCAAGGAGCATGCGACCGCGGACGATCCGTGGGCGATGGCCTGGTTGAAGGAGCACACCGCCGGCAGCGGCGCCTATGTGGTCGAGAGTTTCAAGCCCGGCGAGCAGGTGACCCTCAAGCGCAACGAGGCCTGGAACCGCGGTTCTCCCGACCGGCCCGCCTTCTTCAAGCGCATCATCGTGCAATCGGTGCCGGAGCCGGCGACCCGCGCCAATCTGGTCGAACGCGGCGATGCCGATATCGTACTCGATCTCCAGGCGAGCGACGTCCAGTCGCTCGAAGCCAAGGGCAAGTTGAAGGTGGTCTCGACGCCGCAATACAACGCGATCACGTTCGTCTCGATGAACAACCAGATCCCGCCCTTCGACAACGTCAACGTCCGCCGCGCCATCGCGTTCGCGCTGCCTTACGAGGACATGTTCAAGGCAGCCTTGTTCGGCCGCGGCGCGCCGCTGTACGGCGCCAGCTGGCCGGACGGCAAACCGCTGAACGGAATCTATCCGTTCCAGCAGCCGGTCAAGCTCGACCTCGACAAGGCAAAGGAATATCTCAAGGCCGCCGGATTCCCGGAGGGCTTCTCGACCACTTTCAGCTTCAATGTCGGGTGGGCCTCCCAGGCGGAGCCGATGGCGGCGCTGATCAAGGAGTCGCTCGGCAAGATCGGGATCAAGGTCGACATCCAGAAGCTGCCGGACGCGCAGATGTCAACGCTGATCAACGAGAAGAAACTGCCCTTCTTCACCGAAGGCATCGTCGCCTGGCTGCCGTCGACGGACTACTTCTACCGCAACTTCTATACCGGCAGTCAGCGCTGGAACTACTCGTCGATCAACAATCCCGACCTGGCCGCGATTGCGCAGGGAGCCCGCTTCGAGCCGGACAAGGCCAAGTATGAGGAGGCCGGCCGCAAGCTCAATGCGATGCATTTCGACCTGATGCCGCAGATCATGCTGTGGCAGCCAAACCAGGATGCGGTGATGGCGGCCACCGTCGAAGGCTACACCTACGAGTTCCACCGCCAGGTCGACTATCGCAACCTGAGCCGCAAGTAGCTTCCGAAAGCAGGAGAGGTGCCGAAAAGTGAAGACCGGTCTTGGTGCAACGATAATACGGGCGGGCAGGCGGCTTCTGTCGTCGCTGCCGGCGCTGTTCGGGGTGCTGGTCTTCACCTTCCTGCTGATGCGCGTCCTGCCGGGCGACCCCGCGGTGTTCTTCGCCTCGGGGCCGAACGCCGGCAAGGAGGAGATCGAGCAGATCCGCAAGCAGATGGGGCTCAACAAGTCGGTGCCGGAGCAGCTCGTGTTCTATCTCTCCGACATCGGCCACGGCAATCTCGGCCGCTCCATGATGACGGGACAGCCGGTGCTCAAGGATCTGCGCGAACGGCTGCCGGCCTCGCTGGAGCTCACCTTCACGGCGCTCCTGATCGCGATGGTTGCGGCGGTGCCCCTCGGCGTCGTCGCGGCGCTGCGGCCGGGATCGATCGTCGATCACGGCGTGCGGCTGTTCTGCGCGCTCGGCGTCTGCGTGCCGACCTTCGTCTCGGGCCTGCTGCTGATCTACGTCTTCTACTATCTGCTCGGGCTCTCGCCTGATCCGACCGGGCGGATCGACGTCTTCACCTCGCTGCCGCCGCAACGCACCGGCTTTCTCTCCATCGATTTCCTGCTCGCCGGCGATCTCGAGGGCTGGTGGGCGGCCTGCAAGCAGCTGATCCTGCCGGCCGTCAGCATGGCGCTGTTCGTGATCGCGCCGCTGGCGCGGATCACGCGCGCCTCGATGCTGGTTTCGCTCGGCAGCGATTTCGTGCGCACCGCGCGCTCGGTCGGCTTGTCCTGGCGCAAGGTGGTCGTGACCTACGCGCTGCGTAATGCGATCCTTCCGGTCATCACCATTGCCGGCATCGTGTTCTCGACCATGCTGGGCGCCAATGTGCTGGTGGAGAAGGTGTTCTCCTGGCCGGGCGTTGCCTCCTATGCGCTCGATGCGCTTCTGTCCTCCGACTATGCGCCGGTGCAGGGCTTCGTGCTGCTGATGGCCAGCCTGTTCGTGCTGGTCAATCTCGTGGTCGATATCTGCTACGGCATCGCCGATCCCAGGGTGTCGATCGAATGACCAGTGCAACCCTCCGCCATTCGGTCTGGATCCTGCGCGGCAATCCGCTCACCGCGGTTGCGGCGACCGGTGTGCTCGTCTTCCTCCTGGTCGCGATCTTCGGGCCCTGGATCGTGCCTTACGATCCCGTGGCCTCGAACGTCTCGGAGGCGTTGCAGCCGCCGAGTGCGACGCACATTGCCGGTACGGATCAGCTCGGACGCGATGTGTTCAGCCGTCTCATCATCGCCGCGCGGCTCGACCTCGCCATCGCGGTCTCCGCGGTCGGGATCTCCTTCCTGATCGGGGCCGTTGTCGGCGCGTTCTGCGGCTATGCCGGCGGCCGGCTCGATCGCGCCGTCGGCCGTTTCGTCGACGTGATGATGGCGTTCCCGCTGTTCGTGCTGGCGATGGCGATGGTCGCCGCGCTGGGCAACCGGATCGAGAACATCGTGATCGCGACCGCAATCATCAATCTTCCCTTCTACATCCGCTTCGCGCGGGCCGAGGTCAACGTCAGGCGCAATGTCGGCTGGGTCGAGGCCGCACGCGCCTGCGGCGAGAGCCATTTTTCCGTGGTGCTGCGCTTCCTGCTGCCGAACATCCTGCCGGCGATGGCGGTGCAGATCTCGCTCAATCTCGGCTGGGCCATCCTGAATGCCGCCGGCCTGTCCTTCATCGGCCTCGGCGTCAAGCCGCCGACGCCGGAATGGGGCATCATGGTCGCCGAGGGCGCGCGCTTCATCTCGACCGGACGGTGGTGGCTGGTGGCCTTTCCAGGCCTTGCGCTGATGATGGCGGTGCTATGCTTCAATCTCCTCGGCGACGGGATGCGGGACATTCTCGATCCCCGGATGCGCACATGAGCGAGGACCTGCTCAGGATCGACGACCTCCACGTCGCGTTCTCGACGCGGCGCGGGATGGTCGAGGCCGTGCGCGGCGTGACGCTGACCGTCAAGGCCGGTGAGATGCTCGGCCTCGTCGGCGAGAGCGGCTCGGGCAAGTCGGTCACGGGCTTTGCGACGACGCGGCTGCTCGATGCCGCAGGGCGCGTCACCGGCGGCAAGATCCTATTTCGCGGGCAGGACGTGACGAAGCTCAGGGGCGATGACCTCCGTCAGCTCCAGGGGGCCGCGATGTCGATGATCTTCCAGAACCCGCGGGCGGCGCTCAATCCGATCCGGGCCATCGGACTGCAGATTGCGGACGCGATCCTCACGCACAAGCGCATCTCGAAGGAGGCCGCGCGCGCCGAGGCGCTGGAGCTGCTGCGCGCCGTTCAGATCCGGGATCCCGAGCAGCGGATGAATGCTTATCCGCACGAGCTCTCCGGCGGCATGTGCCAACGCGTCATGATCGCGATTGCGATCTCCTGCAATCCCGCGCTGCTGATCGCCGACGAGCCGACGACCGGGCTCGACGTCACCACGCAAAAGGTGGTGATGGATCTCCTGGCAGACATTGCCGCCGCGCGAGGCATGGCGACGATTTTGATCACGCATGACCTCGGTCTCGCGGCGCGCTATTGCCGCCGCATCGCCGTGATGGAGCGTGGCCGCATCGTCGAGGAGGCGAGCCCCGGCAAGCTCTTCAGCGCGCCGCAGCACGCCTATACGAGGCGTCTGGTCGCGGCATCGCCGACGGCGACGTCGCGGATCGAAGACCTCGTGACTGACGAGGAGAGAGAGCGTTACAACGCCGTTCTCGACAAGCCACGGTCGGTGCTGCCACATGGCACGCCGCCGCTCCTGGAAGTGCGGAAGCTCGCAAAGCGTTTCGACCAGGGCTCCGCGGCGGTTGCCGACTTTTCGATGACCATGGCCGGCGGCGAGAGCGTCGGTCTGGTCGGCGAGTCCGGCTCCGGCAAGAGCACGACGTCGCGCATGATCTGCCGTCTCATCGACCCCAGCGAGGGCGACATCGTGTTCGACGGGCAGTCGATCGGGCACGTGGCGGCGCGGGACTTCCACCGCTCGCCATTGCGCAAAGACATCCAGATGGTCTTTCAGGATCCGAACGAGAGCCTCAACCCGCGCTTTACCGCGTTCGATTGTATTGCCCATCCGTTGATGCGGCTCGACGGCATGCGTGCGGGTGAGGCGCTGCGCAAGCGGGTGGAAGAATGCGCGGAACGGGTGGGGCTGCCGCTGGATCTGTTGCCGCGGTTTCCGCATCAGCTCTCCGGCGGGCAGAAGGCCCGTGTCGGCATCGCCCGCGCCATCGCCTGCCGGCCGCGGCTCCTGGTGCTGGACGAGCCGACCGCCGCGCTCGACGTCTCCGTTCAGGCGGTGGTGTTGCAACTGCTCGACCGGCTGCGGCGCGAGAACGACATCGCGCTGCTGTTCGTCAGCCACGATCTCAACGTGGTGCGCATGCTCTGCGACCGCACCATCGTGCTGCGCAATGGCGGCATCGTCGAGCAGGGCGAAAGCCGGGCGCTGTTCGACAATCCGAAGACCGACTACACGCGCAAACTGGTCGAGGCGATCCCGCATATCGAGACAGGACCGGCGCTGGCGGCCGCTCTTTGAAGCCTGGCGCGGCCAATAAAGAGAGATGAGATCCCGCTGGCGAAGGCCCATTTAGTGGCATACCATTTGCTTGCAAATGGGTTCGGTTTCACTTGCCCTTGGCCGACGATGGCCAGCATCACGGCATTACTGGGAGGACTTCATGGATCGCAGGACCGTATTGAAGGGACTGGCCGGCGCGGGCGGTCTGGCATTGACCGGCCTCTCGGCGCCGGCGATCGCGCAAGGCGCATCCGCCCGGACCCTGCGCTTCGTGCCCCAGGCCAATCTCGCCAATTTCGACCCGATCTGGGGTACCCAATATGTCGTGCGCAATGCGGCCGCGATGGTCTGGGACACGCTTTACGGCATCGATTCCTCGTTGCAGCCGCAGCGTCAGATGGTCGAGTCCGAGGAAGTGACCGACGACGGCACGACCTGGACGTTCAAATTGCGGCCGGGCCTCAAGTTCCATGACGGCGAGCCGGTGCTGAGCAAGGACGTCGTTGCAAGCCTGACGCGCTGGTCGGCGCGCGATCCGATGGGACTGATGATCAAGGCGCTGCAGCAGGAACTGACGGCCGTCGACGACCGCACCTTCAAATGGGTGCTCAAGCAACCCTTCCCGAAGATGCTCTACGCGCTGGCCAAGAACAACTCGCCGTGCGGCTTCATCATGCCGGAGCGCATCGCGCAGACCGATCCGTTCAAGCAGATCACCGACTATGTCGGCTCCGGGCCGATGAAGTTCGCCAAGGGCGAGTGGGTGCCCGGCGCGAAGGCGGTGTTCGAGAAGTTCACCGATTACGTGCCGCGGCAGGAGAAGGCATCCTGGCTCGCGGGCGGCAAGCAGATCCTGGTCGATCGCGTCGAATGGATCGTGATGCCGGATCCCGCCACGGCAGCCGCCGCCTTGCAGAACGGCGAGGTCGACTGGTGGGAGAGCCCGATTGCAGACCTCGTTCCAGTCCTGAAGAAGAACAAGAACATCAGCGTCGATATCGGCGATCCCCTCGGCAACATCGGCTCGTTCCGCATGAACCATCTCTTTGCGCCGTTCAACGACGTGCGGGCGCGGCGTGCGGTGCTGATGGCGCTCAGCCAGGAAGACTACATGCGCGCGATCGTCGGAGACGACACGGCACTCTGGAAGCCGCTGCCCGGCTTCTTCACCCCGGATACGCCGCTTTACAGCGAAGCCGGCGGCGAGATCCTGAAGGGCAAGCGCGATCTCGATGCCGCCAAGAAGTTGCTGGCCGAGAGCGGCTATTCCGGCCAGCCGGTGACGTGCCTGGTGGCGCAGGATCAGCCGATCACCAAGGCACAGGGCGACGTCACCGCGGATCTGCTGAAGAAGCTCGGCATGAATGTCGACTTCGTCGCCACCGATTGGGGCACGGTCGGCTCGCGCCGCGCGCAGAAGACGCCGCCCGGACAGGGCGGCTGGAACATGTTCCACACCTGGCACGCGGGCGCGGACTGCATCAATCCCGCTCCCTACACCGCCATTCGCGCCAACGGCGACAAGGCCTGGTTCGGCTGGCCGAACAGCCCCGGCACGGAGAAGGAGGTCGCGTCCTGGTTTGAGGCCAAGAACCTCGACGAGGAGAAGGCCGCCATCGGTCGCCTCAACAAGGCGGCGCTCGATGACGTCGTCTACGCGCCGACGGGCTTCTTCCTGAGCTACACCGCGTGGCGCAAGAACGTCTCCGGCATCACCAAGGGGCCGCTGCCGTTCTTCTGGGGCGTGTCCAAGTCTGCATGATCGTGCGCTGAGGCCAGATGCTCTCCTACATCCTCCGTCGCATCGTCGCGACCCTGCCAGTCATGGCGATCGTCGCGCTGTTCGTGTTCAGCCTGCTCTACATCGCGCCGGGCGATCCGGCCGTGGTGATCGCGGGCGACCAGGCGAGTCCGGAGGATGTGGAGCGCATCCGGCAAAGCCTCGGCCTCAACCGTCCGTTCCTGGTCCAGTTCGGAAGCTGGGTCTGGCGCATCCTGCACGGCGATCTCGGCACCTCGATCTTCACCAATCTCCCGGTCTCGGCGATGATTGGGCAACGTCTCGGTCCGACGCTGTCGCTGATGATGGTCACGCTGCTGCTCACGATCGTGGTGGCGGTGCCGCTCGGCGTGGTGGCGGCGTGGAAGGCCGGCAGCCTGATCGACCGCGTCATCATGGGCTTTGCCGTGTTCGGATTCTCGCTGCCCGTGTTCGTGGTTGGTTACATACTCGCCTACATCTTCGCGCTCGAGCTGGAATGGCTGCCGGTGCAGGGCTATACGCCGCTCACGCAGGGCTTCTGGCCGTGGCTCGAGAACCTCATCCTGCCGGCGGTCGCGCTCGGCTGCGTCTACATCGCGCTGGTCGCACGTATCACCCGGGCGGCCATGCTCGAAGTGCTGCAGCAGGACTACATCCGCACCGCCAAGGCCAAGGGCCTCGGGCAGGGCGGCATCCTGTTCATTCACGCGCTGAAGAACGCGGCGGTGCCGATCGTGACCGTGATCGGGATCGGCATCGCGCTCCTGATCGGCGGCGCGGTTGTGACCGAGAGCGTGTTCGCGATCCCCGGCCTCGGCCGCCTCACGATCGATGCGATCCTGCGCCGTGACTATCCGGTGATCCAGGGCATCGTGCTGCTGTTCAGCTTCGTCTACGTCCTCGTCAATCTGATGATCGACGTCGTCTACACGCTCGTTGACCCGAGGATCCGCTATTGACCGATACGACCGTCAATCCGCAATCGCTGCCGGCCGGTCTTGTCGTCGCGCCGCAGCTGCCTGAAATCCTGCGCCCGGTCACGATCCGGCGCGGCTTTGTCGGCCTCCTGCGCGGCCATCCGACGGTCGCGATCGGCGGCGCGCTGTTGCTGGCGCTCGTGCTGATCGCGGTCTTCGCGCCTTATCTCGGCACGGTCGACCCGACCGCGCTCGCACCCGCCAAGCGGACCCGGGCGCCGTCGGCCGATTTCTGGTTCGGCACCGACGTGCTCGGCCGCGACATCTATTCCCGCGTGTTGTTTGGCGCGCGCGTCTCGCTCACGGTCGGCTTGTCGGTCGCGATCTTCGCATCTGCGGCGGGTCTCGCCATCGGCATGATCTCCGGATTCATCCGCTGGGCCGACGGCATCCTGATGCGGTTCATGGACGGCTTGATGTCGATCCCGCCGATCCTGCTCGCGATCGCGCTGATGGCGCTGACGCGCGGCAGCGTCGGCAACGTCATCCTGGCGATCACCGTTGCCGAAATCCCGCGTGTCTCGCGCCTCGTCCGCAGTGTGGTGCTGTCGCTCCGCGAGCAACCCTATGTGGATGCGGCCGTGGCCTGCGGCACGCGCTCTCCAATGATCATCCTCCGCCATATCCTGCCCAACACGGTCGCGCCGATGCTGGTGCAGGCGACCTATATCTGCGCCAGCGCCATGATCACCGAGGCGATCCTGTCCTTCATCGGCGCCGGAACGCCGCCGACCATCCCGTCCTGGGGCAACATCATGGCCGAGGGCCGCGCACTGTGGCAGGTGAAGCCCTACATCGTGTTCTTCCCGGCGGCGTTCCTGTCCGTTACCGTTCTGGCCGTGAATTTGCTCGGCGACGGCCTTCGCGATGCGCTCGACCCGCGCATGGCCAAGAGCCTCTGATGGATCTAGGCTGATCGCGATGGCTTTGCTCGAAGTCGAGAACCTCCAGACCCATTTCCGCACCCCCAGCGGCATAAATCGCGCCGTTGACGGGGTGTCCTTCCATGTCAACGAGGGCGAGACGCTCGCCATCGTCGGCGAGTCCGGCTGCGGCAAGTCGGTGACGTCGATGTCGCTGATGCGACTGATCCCGGAGCCGCCGGGCAGGATCGCAGGTAGCATCCGCTTTGCGGGCAGGGACCTGCTGAAGCTGTCCGATCGCGAGATGCGTGCGATCCGCGGCAACGACATCTCGATGATCTTCCAGGAGCCGATGACCAGCCTCAATCCGGTCCTGACCGTCGGCCGCCAGATCCGCGAGACCTTGATGATCCATCAGGGCCTCGACAAGCAGGCGGCAGAGGCGCACGCGATCGAGATGCTGACGCTGGTGGGCATTCCCGAGCCGAAACGCCGCGTGCGCGAATACCCGCATCAGCTGTCCGGCGGCATGCGTCAGCGCGTCATGATCGCCATCGCGCTCGCCTGTAATCCGAAGCTTCTCATTGCGGACGAGCCGACAACCGCGCTCGACGTCACGATCCAGGCGCAGATCCTGAAGCTGATGCTGGACCTGAAGAGCCGGGTCGGCGCTGCGATCATCCTCATCACCCACGATCTCGGCGTCGTCGCCGAGATCGCCGAGCGTGTCATGGTGATGTATGCGGGCCGCAAGGTCGAGGAGGCGCCGGTGGCCGAGCTGTTCCGTTCGCCGCGTCATCCCTATACGCAAGGTTTGCTTGGCGCGGTGCCGCGGCTCGGCTCGTCGCTGTCCGGCACTGCGAGGCGGCTCGCCGAGATTCCCGGGCAGGTGCCGGATCTCCGCAAGCCGATCACCGGCTGCGTCTTTGCCGGACGCTGTGCGCTCGCGACCGATCTCTGCCGCCAATATGCGCCAGGGCTGGAGGAGAAGGGCCCCCACCACGTCGCCGCCTGTCATTACGCCGCCAAGGGAGCCATCGCGGCATGAGTCCTCCGCTGCTCCAGGTCAACGACCTCAAGAAGCACTTTCCGGTCAAGACCGGCCTGTTCGGGCGCAAGTCCGAATTCGTCTATGCGGTCGACGGCGTGTCGTTCGAGATCGCGCGGGGCGAGACCCTGTCGCTGGTCGGGGAGTCCGGCTGCGGCAAATCGACGGTCGGCCGCGCCATCCTGCGGCTGTTCGAGATCACCTCGGGGCAGGTCATCCTCGACGGCCAGAGGATCGACGATGCTGCGCCGAGCACGATGCGCCAGATGCGCCGGCGCGTGCAGGTTGTGTTCCAGGATCCGTTCTCGAGCCTCAATCCGCGCATGCGCGTGCGCGACATTCTCGCCGAGCCGATCCGCAATTTCGGCCTCGCCAAGTCTGCGGAAGATCTCGAGGTTCGCGTCACATCGCTGATGGATACCGTGCGCCTGCCGCGCGAGGCGCTGAACCGCAGGCCGCACGAATTTTCCGGCGGCCAGCGTCAGCGCATCGGCATTGCGCGCGCGCTCGCGGCAGAACCCGAGCTGATCGTGTGCGACGAGGCGGTTTCCGCGCTCGACGTTTCGGTCAAGGCGCAGATCGTCAATCTGCTGCAGGATCTCCAAAGCGAGTTCGGCCTCGCGCTGCTGTTCATCAGCCACGATCTCGCGATCGTCGAGCACATGACCCATCGCGTGGCGGTCATGTATCTCGGCAAGATCGTGGAAGTGGCGCCGCGCCGGGAGATCTTTGCCGCGCCAAGGCATCCCTACACCAAGGCGCTGCTCTCGGCGGTGCCGTTGCCGGAGCCCGGAGCACAGCGCAATCCGATCATTCTCAAGGGCGACGTGCCGAGCCCGATCAACCCGCCGAACGGATGCCGCTTTCACACCCGTTGCCCGTACGTCTTCGACCGCTGCCGGACAGAGGAGCCGGTGCTGCGCGCGGCGGGAGGCGAGCAGTGGGTGGCGTGCCACCTCGAAGAGCTGCCGTAGGGTTTAACCCTGCCGGCGCAGGAAGCCCGTGATCGTGACCTTTTCCCAGATGCCGGCCGCGGCAAAGGGATCTGCGCGGTTGAAGGCTTCGACCTCGGCCCGGCCCGGCGCCTCGATTAGGAACAGGCTGCCGATCATCGCCTGGCCGTCGTCGGAGACCAGCGGTCCCGACATCACGATCTTGACGCCGAAGCGTGAGGTATCGCTCAGGAAAGCCTTGTGCGCGTCGTAATTGGCAAGCCGCGTGGGCAGCGCACCGGTGCGGTCGAGAGCGTGAATGGCGAACAGCATGGTGGTCTCCGTTTCTTGCTTCAGTTCTTGGGACGGCCGCGGGGGCGGCCGTCCGGACGCGACGTGATCGGGTGGTCTACTTCGCGCCGAGCTTGCCGGCGTCCTCGAAGGTCGGACAGGTCCGCTGCTCCAGCGGGACGTCGAACGGCTGGTAATTGTCCTTGGTGATGACGGTCGGCTTCAGCACGATCTCGCTGATGACAGGCTGATTGCGCAAGGAGCGGATCGCCATCATGGTGCCGAGGCAACCTTGCGCAAAGCCGTTGTAGTCGCCGCTCGCCAGCAGCTTGCCGGACTTGATCGCGTCGATCGCCTCCTTGGTGCCGTTGATGCCGATCACCTGGGCCTTGCGGTTGGCGCCGTCGAGCGCCTCGATCGCGCCGACCGCCATCGCGTCGTTGGCGGCGAGCACGCCGTCGATCTGCGAGTTCGACTGCATCAGGTTCTCCATCACCTGGAGCGCCTGGAGCCGCTGGTAGTTGCCGGGCTGGGAGGCCAGGAGCTTGGCGCCCGGATTCTCCTTCAGCGCGTCGTTGAAGCCGCGGACGCGGTCGACATTGGTCAGCGAGCCCTTGACGCCCTCGATGATGACGATATTGCCCTTGCCTCCCAGCGTCTTCAGGAGGAAGCGCGCGGTCTCCAGCCCGAGACTGTAATCGTCGGCGCCGACGAAGGACAGGAACTTGCCGCCGGCTGAGCGGTCGGTGATGTTGACGACCGGGATCTTGGCCTCGTTGATCTTCTCGACGCCGGGCACCATCGCCTTGTAGTCGACCGGCGTGAAGACGATCGCGCTCGGCTTTTTGACCACGACGTCCTCGATCTGGCTGAGCTGCTCGGGGATCGAGTCCGGCTTGGTCGGGATGTACTGAAGCGTCTTCGCGTTCAGCGTCTTCGCCATGTTGTCGGCGCCGACCCGCACCGTCTGGAAGAACGGATTGGTCTGGTTCTTGGTGAAGACAGCGATGGTCTCGCCGTCGGCGCGTGCGTGCGTGGTGAACGCGGCCGCCATCAGCAGCGGCAGCGTCAGATAGCCAAGTTTCTGTTTCATGTTGCCTCCATCCCTCGTTTTGCTTGTTGGAACTTCAAGAACTCATTGCGCGCGGCGGCGGGTCTTCATGTCGAGCCAGACCGCGAGAATGACGATGACGCCGGTGACGAGCGGCTGCCAGTTGGCGCTGACCGAGAGCAGGTTCATGCCATTCAGCACCAGGGTGAGGATCAGCGCGCCGATGAAGGTGCCGAACACGGTGCCGACGCCGCCGAACAGCGAGGTGCCGCCGATCAGCACGGCCGCGATCGCGGGCAGCGTCAGGCTCTCGCCGATGTCGGCCTCGGCCGAATTGAGCCGCGACAGGAAGATGATCGAGGCGAGCCCGGCCATGGTGCCGGAGACGGCATAGACCAGCAGCAGGCGCCGCGCGACCGGGATGCCTGAGAGCCGCGCCGCGACCGGATTGGCGCCGATCGCATAGATCTCCTGGCCCCAGATCGTGCGCTGCGCGAAGAACGTCCCGATCCCGAGGAAAACCAGCAGCAGATAGACCGGGATGGGCAGGCCGAACAGGTAGCCGCTGCCGATCTGGCGGAAGCCGGCCGGGAAGCCGTGCAGGGTCTCGCCCGCCATGTACCAGTAGGTGAGGCCGTTCAGCACCCAGAGCATGCCGTAGGTGGCGATGAAGGAGGGGATGCGGAGCGCAGTGACCATGATGCCGTTGAGCAGGCCGACGATGCCGCCGCAGGCAAGCCCGGTGAGGATGCCGAGCGCCGGCGAGCCGGTCGTGTGGATCACGGTCCCGGCGATACAGGCGGACAGCGCGACATTGGCGCCGACGGACAGATCGAGGCCGGCGGTCAGCACCACCAGCGTCAGGCCGGAGGCGATGAAGAAGGTCAGGCTCGCCTGCCTGAGCACGTTGAGGATGTTGCCGAGGCTCAGGAAGGAGTCGCTGAGCACGGCGAGCACCGCGCAGATCAAGAGCGCCGCGAGCAGGCGGTAAAACACCTGGATCGCGTCCTGCGAGAGAAACGAGCGGGGCGGCGCGATGGCGTCCTTGGTGATGTCGGTCATGCGCGGCTCCTGAGGCCGTCGAGGAACAGGGCAACGATGACGAGGATGCCGACGCTTGCGACCTGCACAGAGGACGGCAGGGAGATCAGGTTCAGCCCGTTGCGCAACACGCCGACCGAGAGGACGCCGAGCAGCGTGCCGAGCAGCCAGCCATTGCCGCGCTCGAACGAGGTGCCGCCGACGGCGACCGCGGCGATGGCATCGAATTCGAGACCGAGGCCGGCGGTGGGGTGACCGGAATTCATCCGCGCGGTCATCAGCAGGCCGGCGATGCCGGCCATGGCGCCGCCGATCGCGTACACCGCGATCAGGAGCCGGTTCGGCGAGAGACCGGCATAGCGCAGCGCCTCGCGGTTGCCGCCGAGAGCGAAGATGTAGGTGCCGAACCTTGTATGATAGAGCAGCACGTGGAAGACCGCGTAGGTCACGAGCGCCATCACGATCGGAACGGGGACTCCGAGAAGCGTCGCCGAGTAGATGTCGCGCACGCTGTGGGGAATGCCGACCACGCTCTGGCCGTCGCTGACGATCAGCGACAGTCCCTGCGCCATGCCGAGCGTGCCCAGCGTCGCGACGAAGGGCGGAATGCCCAGGATCGCGACCAGCCAGCCATTGGCGAGGCCGAAGGCCGTGCCGACCAGCAGGCCGGCACCCAAGCCGAGCAGCATCGACTTGGTCGCGAGCGACACGATGGCGACGCAGAGCGAGGTCAGCGTCAGCACCGCACCCATCGACAGATCCAGCCCCTCGGTCATGATGATCAAAGTCATCGGCAGCGCGAGCATGGTCAGGATGGTTGACTGCACCAGCACGTTGGAGAGATTGGCGACCGACAGGAAGCCGGGCGCGATCACGCTGAACAGCGCGATCAGCAGCACCAGCACCATGGCAACGCCGGGAATGCGTTGCAGCGGATTGGGCTCCGAGACGATCGCGGCTTCACGCATGATGCATCCCCAGTCGCACGATGTTCTCCTCCGTCAGTTCGCTGCGCATCAGGTGCCCGGCAATGCGCCCCTCGCGCATCACATAGGCGCGGTCGCAGACATGGCAGATCTCGACCTGCTCGGACGAGATCATTAGGGCCGCCGCGCCTTCCGCGACGAGGCGGTCGATCAACGCAAAGATCTCGGACTTGGCGCCGATGTCGATGCCCCGCGTCGGCTCGTCGAAAATGAACAGCTTTGAGCCGGCAGCCAGCCACTTGCCGATCACGACCTTCTGCTGGTTGCCGCCCGAGAGCAGGCCGACGGTTTGCCGCGCACTCGGTGTCGCGATCCTCAATTGGCGGATCAGGCCGTCGGCTGTGCGCTGCGCACTGCGCTGGTCGAACAGGCCGCTCGGAAACAGTTTTCGCAGCGCCGACACCACCAGATTGTCGCTCACCGAACGCAGCAGCGCGAGGCCTTCACTTTTGCGGCTCTCCGGGATCAGCGCGATGCCGCGGCGGGCGGCGAGATCCGGCTCGCCGGAGATGGTCTTGCCATCGAAGATGATCTCCCCTGATGTGACGGGGTCGGCGCCGAAAATAGCGCGCGCGACCTCGCTGCGACCGGAGCCGACGAGGCCGCACAGGCCGACGATCTCGCCTCGGCGCACCTCGATATTGATGTCCGAGATGCCGGTTGGCGCGGTCAGGCCCTTGACCTCGAGCAGCAGCTCGCCGGGCTTGTCGGCAAAATGGCGCGGATAGGTCATGTCGACGTTGCGGCCGACCATCATGCGGACGAGCTGGTCCGGCGTGACGTCAGCGGGACGGACGCCGTCGATGCGGCGGCCGTCGCGCAGCACAGTGATGCGATCGCCGAGCGCGAACACCTCGGCCATGCGGTGCGAGATGTAGACGATGGACACGCCGTCGGCCTTCAGCCGCGCGATCAGCGCAAACAGCAGCTCGGTCTCTCGGTCCGACAGCGCCGCGGTCGGCTCGTCCATGACCAGGATGCGGGCGTTCTGGCTGATCGCTTTCGCGATCTCGACCATCTGCTGCTGCGCCACGCCGAGCTTGTCGACGGTGGTGGAGGGATCGATGTCGAAGCCGATCGTGTCGAGCACGCGCCTCGCATCAGCCAAAATCTTCCGGCGGTCGATGGTCCCGGGAATCCGGCCCCTCGGCTCGCGACCAAGGAAGATGTTCTGGGCGATATCGAGATGGGGGACCAGCGAGAATTCCTGGAAGATCACGGCAATGCCGAGCTTCTGCGCATCCGCGGTGGAATTGATCGCGACCGTCTCGCCCTTGTAATAGAACTCGCCGGCGTCGGCGCGGTAGGCGCCGCACAGCACCTTCATCAAGCTCGATTTGCCGGCGCCGTTCTCGCCCAGCAGCATGTGGACTTCGCCGGGATGGACGGCAAAGGACACGTCATCCAGCGCCTTGACGCCGGGAAATTCCTTGCTGATGCCGCGCAGCTCCAGCAGCGGCGTGGGCGAGGTGACCTCGATCGGGAGCGCGTCGCTCATGCCTTGGCTCCGCTCGCAAAGATCTTTCCGGGGTTCATCAGTCCATCAGGGTCAAGCGCGGTCTTGATCGACCGCATCACGTCGACGGCTTCGCCGAGCTCGTCAGTGAGGTAGTCGATCTTGCCGAGCCCGATGCCGTGCTCGCCGGTGCAGGTGCCGTCCATGGCAATGGCGCGGGCGACCATGCGGGCCTGCAGCGCCTTGGCGCCTTCGGCCTCCTCCGGCTTTGCCGGATCGATCAGGATCAGCATGTGGAAATTGCCGTCGCCGACGTGACCGACGATCGGTGCGACAAAGCCGTGCACGTCCGCGTCGCGCCGCGTCTCGGTCAGGCATTCCGCCAGCCGCGAGATCGGCACGCAGACATCCGTGATCACCGCGCGTGCGCCGGGGCGCAGGCCGAGGCCGGCATAGAGGGTGTTGTCGCGGGCGTGCCAGAGCCGGCTGCGGTCTTCCGGCGCCTTCGCCCAGGCAAAGCCGTGGCCGCCATGGTCGGCGGCGATGGCCTGGGCGGCTTCGGCCTGCTCGGCGACGGAGGTCTCCGAGCCGTGGAATTCGAAGAACAGGGTGGGGGCCTCGCGATAGCCAAGCTTGGCGTAGGCATTGATGCCCCGCATCATGACGTCGTCGAGTAGCTCGATGCGCGCCACGGGGATCGCGGACTGGATCACGGAGATGGCGGTATCGACGGCGTCGTGCAGGGTGTCGAAGCTGCATACTGCGGCCGAGATAGCCTGCGGCACCGGATGCACCTTCAGCGTGATCTCGGTGATGATCCCGAGCGTGCCTTCGGCGCCGACGAACATGCGCGTCAGGTCATAACCGGCGGCCGACTTGCGCGCGCGCCGGGCGGTCCGGATCACGCGGCCATCGGCCAGCACCACCTCCAGCGCCATGACATTGTCCTTCATGGTGCCGTAGCGCACCGCCATGGTTCCGGAGGCGCGCGTCGAGGTCATGCCGCCGATCGAGGCGTCGGCGCCGGGGTCGATCGGGAAGAACAGGCCGGTATTGCGCAGCTCGGCATTGAGCTGCTTGCGCGTGATGCCGGGCTGCACCACGACATCCATGTCGCTGTCGTGCACGGCCAGCACCTTGTTCATGCGCGCGAAGTCGAAGCAGACGCCACCGGCGACCGCGGCCGCGTTGCCTTCGAGCGAGGTGCCGGCGCCGAACGGAACGATCGGCATGCCCGCGCCGGCGCAGAGCTTGACGATGTCCGCGACCTCCTGCGTGGTCTCGGGGAAGACGACGATATCGGGCGGCAGGCTCCGATAATGCGATTCGCTCTGCCCATGCTGATCGAGCACGCCGCGCGCAACGCTCGCGCGCGGGCCGATCATGCCGGTGAGGCGCTCGGCCAATATGTCCGTGCTGACCCGCGGTCCCATCCTCAGCTCCCGTCTGCTCCCTGCTGCCGGACTCTTGTTGGTCCGTAGCCCAGCTTAAGCGGCTCTCGCGTTGCTCGCGACCTGCTTTAGGCCGAAATCGTAGTTGAGATGAAAATACTCGGTGTCCACCATGCGACCATCCGGCGCACGGCCGGCGGGGCGGCGGACGAATTCCCGGATCAGGCTGTCCTTGACGCCGAACACCACGTCGCTGTCGAGATACTGGTCGCCCGCGACGAACACATGAGTCACGAGCTTTTCGAACCCCGGTGCCGAGATCATGAAGTGCACATGCGCCGGGCGCCAGGGATGGCGGCCCTGAGCCTCCAGCATCTCGCCGACCGGACCGTCATGCGGGATCGGGTAGGCCGCGGGCTTGATCGACCAGAAATGGAAGCGGCCGCTCGCGTCCGTGTGGAAGCGGGCGCGCATCGCGAGATCGCCGATGGCCTCGAGCTGCTGCACGTCGTAATAGCCGTCGTCATCGGAGTGCCAGACGTCGACCACGGCGCCCGCAAGCGGTTTTCCGTCGACGGTCGAGACCGAGCCGGTCACCAGCATCGGATCGCCTTCCATCGGGCCGGAGATGTCAGCGCCGCTGTCCTTCTCCGGTGCGGCCTGAACGAAGAACGGGCCGAGTACCGTGGTCTCGGTCGCGCCCTCCGGCACCGGATGGTTGATGGCGTCGACCAGCATGGAAACGCCGAGCGTGTCCGACAGCAGGATGAACTCCTGGCGCTTGTCGTCGCACATGTGCCCGGTGCGGGTCAGGAAGTCGATGCCGTACTCCCATTCCTTCTGGGTCGGCCGCACCTCGCGGACAAAGGCATGAAGGTGACGCACCAGGGCCTCGCTGATTTGCTTGATGCGCGGATCGGTCGCCCCCGCGATCCGCTCCAGCGCCGCGTCGGTGATCGTGTTCTCGTTGAAGTTACGCATGCGTGCCTCCGTTGATCACAGCTTCGGTTCGCCGAGGCCGGACAGCCGTTCGAGATGCTTGACGGTTGCGATGAAGTCGGTGTCGCCGTCGCCCTGCGCCACCAGCGAGCCATAGGTCTCGCGCACTTGCGCCGCGAGCTGAAGCGGCACGCCGACGGCGTGCCCGGCGCCGAGGATGAGATCGAGATCCTTGGCCATCTGCCTGCAGGAGAAGGTGGACTCGAAGTCGCGAGTCCGCAGCGGCGCTGTCTTGTACTTCACCATCGGCGAGGCAATCGCGCTGTCGTCGAGCACCTTCAGGATGTCCTGCCAGGCGATGCCGCCCTTGCGCGCCAGCGCCAGGCTCTCCGCCATCATCGCGGCCGACACCGCGATCATCAGGTTGACGGACAGTTTTGCGTAGCGGGCTTCCTCGGCCGGCCCCAGATAGGTCTGCGCGCGGGTAAAGGCTGCGAACAGCGGCTTTGCGTTCTCGAAGGCTTGCTTCGGCCCCGAGACGAAGCAGGTCAGCGCGCCGGTGTGGACGATGCTGGCATTGCCGGAGACCGGCGAACGGAGATAGGAAATGCCGCGCGCCTGCGCTGCGGCCGCAACTTCGGTCGAGGCCTCGACGCTGACGGTGCTGGTCTCGATCAAGCTGGCTTCGGGCGCCATCGCGGCGATGAGGCCGGAGGGGCCCAGCAACGCGCCGCGTAACGCTGCGTCATCGGGCAGGGACGTGACAACGGCCGGCTTGCCGCTCACGGCGGCGGCCGGCGAAGCGGCAACCGAAACGCCGAGTGTGCGCGCCTCGTCGAGCCGTGCAGCACTCCGATCGAAAGCAGTCACGGCATACCCGGCCTTGATGACGAGCGCCGACATCGGCAGACCCATCTTGCCGATTCCGATGAAAGCAACATTCCTGGAAGCGTCAGTCATTGTTCCTGTCCAATGGCGCTGCTAGGCAGCGCGTCCCTGTCGTTCGATGTCCTGCACCAGCCGCCGGCCGGATTGCGCCAGCAGCTCCTTCTTCGTCTCCAGTCCCTCGGCCAGCAACCGGCCGTTACGTTTCTTCCAGGCGCCGCCGATCATCACGGCCTCGATGTTGGCGAGACTCGTCTGCATCACGACGGTGGCGACGGGATCGTGCACCGGGACTAGATTGAGATCGGAGGCGTTGATGATGACGAGGTCGGCGAGCTTGCCCGGCGTCAGCGAGCCGATCTGCCTCTCGCGGCCGAGCATGCGCGCGCCCTCCGTCGTGATCCAGCGGAGCGCCTCGCGCGCGGGGATCGTCGTGGTTGGCGGAATGGTGCCGCTCACTTTGCGAGACTCCGCATTGTCGAGCGCCCGCTGCATCGAGAGTGCAACGCGGGCGGCGGAGAAGAGATCGCCTGCCAGCACCGATTCGAGATCGATGCCGATCGTCGGCCGCCCGCCGCGCTTCAGGAGGCGCCCGGTGATCGGGAAGCCGTGGCCCTGGATCATCTCGTTCTCAGGCGTCACCGAGAAGGACACGCCGAGATCGACCATCCGGTCCAGGAGTTCATCCGGCAGATCGTTGCCATGGACGATGTTGACGCCCGCGCCGACGAGGCCGGCCTCGATCAGCTTGTCCCAGCCGCCGGGCGTCTTGGCCGGACCGCCGCCCTGATGCATCGATGCAATCAGCTCGAATTCTCGCGCCAGGCGGAAATCGTGCATGGCGACTTCGAGCGTCGAATAATGCGGACCAAGGATCGCAAGACCGAGCGTGACGAGGCCGTCGCGGCCGGCGAGGGGACCTGCGAGCAGCCGCTCGACCTCACGGCGCGGATGCGGGATCTCCGAGAAATGCGGCTCGCCCGGCTTCGGCTCGGGCTTTGGGGAGCCGTGGAAGAAGGCGGCGCGGATGCCGCTCTCGATCAGGCCGCGCACGGCGGCATCGGTGTGATCAGGCGTCGGATTGTTGTGGCACCAGTCGACCAGCGTGGTGACGCCGTGGTTGATCTGGTTCAGCGCACCGACCAGCGTCGCGATATGGATGTCCTCGGGCCGGAACACGGTCGCGAGCCCGGCATGCATGCGGCGGAAATATTCGAGCAGCGTCCAGTTCGCGGCATAGCCGCGCAAGCCCGTCTGCCAGGTGTGCATGTGCGCGTTGATCAGGCCGGGGATGACGATGCGCCCGGCACCGTCGACAATTTCGGTCTCGCCGGCACCGCTGCCGAGGTCGATCGATGGGCGCACGTCGACGATCCGGCTGCCTTCGACCAGCACATCGCCGCTCGAAAGGTCGCCGATCGCGTCATCCATGCTGATGACGGTGGCCGATTTGATCAACGTACGCCGCATCGCGTTCACGCCGCCGCTTTGACGGTGCCCGGCCGCTCGCCGGCCCAGGCGCGTGCAATCAGGTCGCGGATGGCGTTTCGCTCGAGCGGACGCGGATTCCAGTAGGCATTGGTGACGGCGAGGTCGGCCGCCTTGTCGATGCCGCTTTCAGGCATGCCGATATCACGCAGCCCGACCTTCGCATCCAGCCGCTTCGCAAGCTCGAAAAGCCCCTGCGACGCGTCGGCAGCGCCGATCGCGCGCGAGATGCGCGCCATCGCGTCGGGCACCGCCGGTGCGTTGTAAGCCAGCGCATGCGGCAGCACGATGGTGTGGGTCTCGGCGTGCGGCAGGTCGAAGGTGCCGCCGAGCGTGTGGCAGAGCTTGTGATGCAGCGCCATGCCGACCGTGCCAAGGCAGACGCCGCACAGCCACGCGCCGTAAAGAGCTTCGGTGCGTGCCTCGCGGTCGTTGGCCTTGGTGGCGATCGCGGGCAGGGCGCGTGCCAGCGCGCGGATGCCTTCTTCCGCCATCAGCGATGTCACGGGGTTGGCGTCGCGGGCATAGAGCGCCTCGACCGCATGGGCGATCGCATTGATGCCGGAGGTTGCGGCGAGGCTCGCCGGCAGCGTCAGGGTCAGATCGACATCGTAGATCACCGTCTCCGGCAGCACGGCCGCATCGCGGACCGTGGTTTTCAGGCCATTTTCGGTCTGCCCGACGATCGGTGTCATCTCGGAGCCGGCATAGGTAGTGGGGATGCAGAGCTGGTTGACGCCGGTGCGCAAGGCCAGCGCCTTGCCGAGACCGGTGGTCGAGCCGCCGCCGAGCGAAACGACGCAGTCGGCCTCGCACGCTTTCAGCGCCGCGAGCGCGCGTTCCGTGACTTCGACCGGCGTGTGCATGGTGGCGCCGGAAAACAGGCCGGCGTAGAGCGGGCCGAGCGCGGCGCCCAAGCTCTTGCCTTGCGCCTCCTGCTGCGGCGTCGTCAGCACCAGCGCGCGTTTGCCGCCGAACCGCTCGACCTCGGCCTTGGCGGAAGCCAGCGTTCCGCTGCCGAACACGACGCGGCAGGGCAGGTTTTCGTAGGTGAACGAGCCGATCATGCGCCGGTCTCTTTGATGGGATAATCGACCTGGAAGCGTCCGATCCGCAAGTCGCCCAGCGCCTCGCGGACGCGCAGATGTTCCGGATGGTTGGCGTAGGCGGCAAGCGCCGCCTGATCGGTGAATTCGGAGAACAGGACGACGTCGCAGGCGTAGTCGACAGCGCTGACGTCGAGGCCGACCTCGATATGGGTGAGGCCGTCGATCCGGCCCTTGAGGCCCTCGAACAGCGTCTTGACCTTGACCCGCGCGGCGGAGCGCTCCTCGGGGGTGTCCCCGCGCAGCCGCCACATCACGATGTGCCTGATCGGGCCCGACATTTCCCAGTTTCCTCGCCTGCGATAGTGCTTTGTTGGCGCCATTTTGCCTTGCAGAAATCGGAAATAAAGGTCAAAATTTGTAAGTCTCTTTTCCTGTTTGTGAAAAAATGGACCGGCTTCTCCAACTCGAGGTCTTCTCCAAAACCGCTGAACTCGGCAGCCTGTCCAAAGCTGCCGAAGCGCTGCGGATGTCGAACGCGGCTGTCAGCCGTCATCTCAGCGCGCTGGAGGAGCGGCTTGCGGTCCGGCTGATCGAGCGCAACACGCGCCGGCAATGGCTGACCGAGGCAGGACAGGAGCTGCTGCAGCGCTGCGGCACGCTCTTGAACGAATTGGCTGAGGCTGAGGATGCCGTCTCCGACCGCGCGCTGTCGCCCAAGGGCATGCTGCGCGTGACGAGCTCGTTGTCGTTCGCGATGATCTATCTCGCGCCGATGCTGCCCGCCTTCCGCGCGCTCTATCCCAATCTCAGCGTGCAGATCATCAGCGCAAACCGGTATCCCGACTTCATCGAAGCTGGCATTGACGTCGCGATCCGCACGCGGGAGCACGAACCGGACTCCAACATCATCGTCCGCCGGATCGGCCAGATGCACCGCGTGCTGGCTGCGGCGCCCTCCTACCTGGAGAAGCACGGCTGGCCGGAGCATCCCGCCGATCTCGCCCGCCACAATATGCTGATCTACAACCTCGCCAACGATCCCTATTCGCTGCGGCTGAGCCAGGGCAGCACGACGCAGACCATCCGCATCGCGCCGACGCTCGACAGCAATGACGGCCAGATCATCTGTGGCGCAGCGCGTGCAGGGCTGGGCATCCTGATCCAGCCGCTCTATATCGTGCAGGGTGATATCGCGGCCGGCCGGCTGGTGCCGGTCCTGATGGGCTGGGAGCTGCCTCTGCTCACCATGAACATCGCCTATCAGAACCGCGTCAGGCTGCCCGCGAAGATCAGGGTGTTCTCGGACTTCCTGGTCAGCCACATCCGCGAGCATTCCCAGCCCGGCATCTGGATCGAAGCGGCGAAATGAACGCCCGCCTGAGAATTCCGATCGCCGTGAGCGGGTCGGCGCGCGAAACGCAGATCAAGCAGCGGAACTCGGGTTGGTTCGTGCAGACGAGACGGTCGACGGAAATTGACTCGCGAATGCAGGCGTCTTGGGTTGGACGCGCGATCCGTCGATCAGCTCGAGCCGGCCGCAGCGGTTCAAGGTATGCAATTTCCTGCCGGGCCATAGCGGTCCGGGCTTCAGAGAGTGGCGGACGATCTGCTTGAACGCCGTCGGCGACAGTTCGACCACCTCCGCCAGGGCGAGCGCCGCGCCGTATCCGTCGGCACAATCCTGGACCGGTCGCCACAATTTGTCATTGAGGGTGACGAAATTCCCCGCCGGCCGCGTGCTTGCGCGGTCGATCAAGACCGGATTGCTGGCGTGGGGCAACCAGGGTCCCAAGAGGCGGTCGGCGTAGTAGATCGCCAGCGAATCCGAATAGCCACCCGTGCCGTCGCGCCAGGCGCCAAATAGATAGTGCAGGCCGTTGTGCCGCGTGATCGTGGCGTCGGCCAGCTCGAAGCCGGAAAGGAGCGTCGCATATCGCGCCCATTTGTCCGGAAACCGAACGCATTTGTAGAGGGCGACGTCCCCGCGCGTCGAGCTCTCCGGGATCATCCACAGCTCGCCATCGTCTTCGATCAGAAACGGATAGGAGAGGTGCCAGGGCTCCTCCAGCACCGGCATCACCTCGCCGACCGGCCCCGCGTCACTGAACTCGATCGCCGAAATGATGCCTTTTCCGACGCGGTGATCGAGATCCTCAAAGAAGACGAATGTGCGTCCCTGCCACGTGATCGGAAAGGGATCGGCGTAGAAGTGGTTTCCAGGATCTCCCAGAACGTTCCAGCTGGGGCCGGATAGATCTCCGGTCTGCCAGACGCCCCCGCCGTCATTGAAGCGCCATCCGATATGCCAATGCGGGGCATAGCAGCAGAGGCGATAGATCTCCTTGGCGATCGAAACGGCAAGGCCGCGAGCGACATAGCCGACGGGTTCGCGGCGCAAGCCATTCCCGGCGGGGCGCGCCAGTTGCGGCACAATTCGCGGCCTTCCCGACAGGACCGCCGCCACCATGGTCAGGGTTCGCGCCATGACGGTTTCGAGCGCGCCGCTGAGGCCCGCGGCAATTTCTCCGGATGGATGGCCGCGGTCGAGGACCGAACCGTCGACCTCGTTGACGATGTCGATCACGGGCAGGTCGCCGGCGAGAATGGCGGCGAGGGCGGCATTTTCGCCCGCAGCTCCGTTGAACAGCGGACGCAGATACAGCCGGGCAGAGCAGTCCGGATCCCGCGCGGCGCCCGTAAAATCGACGATCATATCGGCGGTGCCGCCGCAGGCCTGCGCCCCTTCCGGAACGATCTTCAGCCTGTCTGCGCCGCCATGTTTGCCTTTGCGCAGCACCACGCGTTCGAGCTCGAACAGGGCGTCGAGACCTGCGGGCCGCGGCTCCGCCGTTGGCGCCCATACGATTCGCACTGGCACGTCCCGGCCGTCGATCGACAGCGTCTCGCGCGCCATCCACTGCCGCGCGTAGTCGCGTTCACAGCGAAACTCGATGATCATGTCGAGCCAATCTGTTTCAACGGATCATGTCAAATGACCTGCTCGAGAATACGAACGTATTCGTCAACCATCGCATCTACCGAATAGCGCAATCTCAGGCCTTTGGCGTTTTGTCGCAGTTCGTCGCTCAGGTGCTTGTCCGTCAACAGCGTGGAGACGGCTGCGGAGAGCTTCGCATGATCGGAGGCATCGACGAAAAGCGCAGTCGGTCTTCCTTCGTAGGACAACACTTCGCGCAGGACGGGAAGATCCGTCACGACCGAGGGAACACCGGCGTTCGCAGCCTCGACAGCGGCCAGACCGAAGGTTTCGGCCTGTGTCGGAAAGACGAACACGTCCAGGCAGGCCAGGAAGTCCGCCATCCGGCTGGGAGGAATCTCCCCGAGCCAATGCAGTCGGTCCGAGACGTTCAAGTCGTTCGCGAGCTGTCTCAGTCGGGCCTCGTCGGCGCCCTGGCCGGCGAGGGCGAGGCGCCAGGATGGCTGATCCGGCAACAGACGTATCGCCAAATCGAGCCGCTTGTGCGGATGCAGCCTTGCTGCGCAGCCAAGCAGGACGCAGTCCGGCGGCAGGTTGAACCTATGTCGTGCAGCCTCCTTCGACAGCGTTAGGGCCTTGTCGTCGAAGCCGTGAGGCACATGCACCATGCGCGAGCGGTAGGCCGCGGGGTAGCGCGAATATTCGCGCTGCATGTCCTTCGAATTGAGCGTGATGCAGTCGAAGAAGCCGAGGCTGCCCATGACGATGTCGGCGGTTCGGACCGGCCAACTCATCGACATTGCGGATGAAACCTGATTTGCGACAACCGGTGCACGGCTGACGAGGCGCGTCACGCCACCGCCGATGACATTGCCGAAATGTTGGAAAGTCAGGACGGCGTCGGGCCTCGTGGCCCTTATATGGCGGCCGAGCGTCCGCAGCATCCGCAGCAGCGCTACCGGATTGCCCGGCCGGCTCGGCGCGCAGTAGAGCGTATCCGGCGGCTCATCGAAAGAGTCCGATTTGCGGAAGAAGAATAGATTGGTGACCCGGTAGCCGCGAGCGGTGAGCCCGGCGCCGAGAAGCCGCGAGATTTCCTGCGCACCGGCGTTCTCGGCCTGGGTTTGCGCGAGAAGCACGTGCAGTTTCGGCCCGCCGTTGTCCGGCCGCGCCAAAGCCATCGCGCTCGTCTCGCCCAATTCCTTGTTCGGCTGATAGTGGAGCACGGACCCCGACCCGCTAAAGAAACGAAATCTTCACCTTCTTAACTCCGTACCTATCATGCGGGTATCGCCCGGACATCGGCTAGCAACAAACGGAGTTAATGCGAGGCCTTTGCAACGACATCATTCGCGCGGTATTTCCGCTGTTTCCCCGACGGTGCGCGGCGAGTGCGTTAACCAATCCGTCTTGCACGCTGCCGGCGCGTGACTGCGGATTCCTCGAGCAGCGGCCTGATGACATCTAGTCGCTCGAGTCCGCGCCGCGAACTGCAAAGTTGCCGCGCCTCGAAGCAGAGAAGCGCAAGAGCACGAGGACCGAAGGATCCACCCCGGATCGCCGGCGGCAGAGGATATTCAGGGCAATGGTCGCGAGCGCGAGCGACACCGTCGCCGAAATCGCCGCGCCAAGCACGCCGAGCCAGGGAATGAGGACGATAAACCCCACGAGCCGCAGCGCGACGTTGGCCGCAACGACCGGCACATAGATTCGTTCATGGCCGGTCAGCTGCAGGATCGCGGCAGACGGGCCGCCTGCCGCCTGGATGGCGGTTCCGATCGCGAGCACGATCAAGACCGAGTGCTGTGCGGTGAAATGAGGTCCGAACAGGTTGAGGAGATAGGGACCGCCGATCCAGATGGTGACGAGTCCGGCGATCACGCAAAGTGCGGTCACTTCCGCCATCAACCGCAACGTCCGCTCGAACTCCCGGTGGTTTTTGCTGAAATACAGCGACGGAAGCCGGCGCGCGCCGAAAGTGTACAGCGCTGCGGACAGCATGGCGAAGATGTTGGCAAGGCGCGAGGCGGCAAAGTAGATTCCGGCGGTCGTCGGGTCCAGCATCCAGTAGACCAGAATGACGTCGAAATACTGGTTGGCGGCTTCAAGGATGGATGCGAGCCAGAAGTGAAGGGCGCTCGATCGCCAGCGGGACGTCTCGGTGCGTGCCGGCGTACCGCGCAAATCCGGCAGCACTCGCGCGATCGAAATGATCTGCGCAATCAGGCCCACCGACATGGCCATCGTCATCACCGCGATCAACTCGGTGGGATCGAGTTGCCGATGGCTGAGCAGCATGGCGAGCAGGAACAGGACGACGATGACTCGCCAGAAGAACTCGCGATTTCCTTCGCCCATGAGAATGCTGACCAGCGAGCGAGCGATCTGGCTCCCCAGCATCACTGCGGCGTTGACGGCCGTGTAGGCCGACACCACGAGGATCAGCAGCCACCAGTCGCCTCTCATGCTTGCCACGATGGCGATCCCGGCGATCACGATCAGCATTGCGACCGAAGCGATCTTGAAGCTCGACAGGAGGACGCCTTTGGTGAGGTCCGGCCTCTCACTGACCTGATACTCGTTGAGGAATCGCACCAGCAGGGATTCCTGGCCGACCAGTCCCAGGACGGCTGCGATCTGGGCGACGGAGAGCCAGGTCGCAAAGATGCCGAAGCCATCGGGCGACATCGTTCGTGCCGCCAGCGAGAACAATGCAAACGCGAGCACGCCGCTGCCAACCTTGAGGAGGATGGTCCCGGCAACACCGCGCGTGACATCGCGCCGCATGAACTGGAGGATGACTTCGATCATGGAGGGTTAAGGGGCTGCGTTCCCCTGAAGAGACGTGTTCCGATACCGGCGACAACCTAGCATGCTGCAACGGCGCGAGTGTTAATGGACGAGATGCAGGATCTCGCCGGCCGCGACGATATCGCGGCTACGTCGGCTGCTTCACTCTGGAACATCGGCGTCCTCATTGTCCCGGTTGGTGCAAAGTTCAGCTCGACCGACTGACGGCCTAGCGCCGCATCGACGACCGAAGAAGGCGAGATCGGCGGTTCGAGTGCGGAATGGCGCGGGATCGGTCGCCGGGATGTCGGAACCCGGAATCTACGGAGCATCTCGAGCAAGACGCGTGCCGGAACGGCGGCAGCGCGCCCGCCGCTTCCGGTCATTAACCTCAATCTTCGGAAATGATCGCACTTGGCTCTGCGATGCGACATCAGGCGGGAGAGTTGCACTGGAACCTCCGTGAACCTGGAGCCGAAGCCATGACGACGGATGGAGCCGTGACCGAGCCGATTGATGAGGGCGAGACGGCAACGATCGTCTCCGACATCGCCGTTGTCGGCGGCGGCCTTGCGGGATCGCTGGCGGCGGCCGTGCTGGCGCGGGCGGGGCATCGCGTTGCTCTCGTCGACAAGCGCGCGATCTATCCGGACGAATTCCGGGTCGAAAAGATCGGCGGCCATCAGCTGGAGTTGTTTCGCAAGCTGGGCTTTCTCAACGCGCTCGAGGACGTCGCTTGCCGATATGACCAGGTGCTCAACATCCGGGAGGGCAAAGTGGTCGATGTCAGCGTCGGCCAGGCTTACGGATTCCCCTATGCCGATCTTGTCGCCATGGCGCGTCGCCAGATCCCCGATCGATCCCACCTGATCGTCGACGAGGTCACGGCGATCAGCAACAACGACGATGTCCAGCATCTCGAACTGGCCTCCGGACGGCGCGTCACCGCGCGCCTCGTTGTTCTGGCTACGGGCATGGCGGGAGTCCTGGGTTACAAGCTCGGCATCAGACGGCGCGTGCTGGCCGAGCGCCATTCGGTTTCATTCGGATTCACGATCGCCCGCCAGGACGGTACCCCGTTCGATTTCGAGGCGCTGACCTGCTATGGCGAACGCACGGCGGATGGCATCGACTATCTCAGCCTGTTTCCCGTCCGTGCCGGCATGCGGGCCAATCTCTTCATGTTCCGCGATCCGACCGACCCGATCATGCGCGAGTTGCGTCGCGAGCCGGAGGCGACGGTCTTGCGCCTGCTGCCGGGATTGCGGGACTACCTCGGCGATTTCCGCGTGATTGACCGGGTCCGGAACTGGGTGATGGATCTGACTGTCGTCGAGGGGCATCTCCAGCCCGGCGTGGTGCTCATCGGCGATGCGTTCCAGACCAACTGCCCCGCTGCCGGCACGGGCGTCGCCCGCCTGCTGGTGGACGTCGACCGTCTTTGCACCGAATACGCGCCGCGGTGGCTCATGACCCCAGGCATGGGCCGAGAGAAGATCTCGCAGTTCTATTCCGATCGCGACAAGATCGCGGCGGACCAGCAGTCGCTGAAGATGGCGCGCTTCCGCGAGGCCCTGACGTCCCGCAACGACATCGGCTGGGATGTACGACGACGGTTGCACTTCCTGCGGCGCAGTCTGACACATCGCGTCGATCAGATGCACCCGGGTTGGCTCGGGCGTGTCCGCGGCGCGTTGCGCGCCTGAGTTTTGCTCCTCCTTCGCGTGCCGTCGGTCAGCGCGTGGGAGTTGGGGTGCGCGCGGGCTGGAGTCTCAAATCCGATAGCCGCTTGGCCGCCAGCTTGAGCCAGGGAGCCTGCTTCAGCGCGAAGAGGGCGATGGCGCCTGCGGTGCTGCCGGCCTGCGTGACCGCCCACATCGGCGAAGGCTGCCCGCCGAACAATTTCTTGTATGGCTCGTCGCCAATGGTGAAATCGAGCGTCCGATCTCCGCGCTCGATACAGTCCCGCGCCACCTGCTCGAACATCAGCGCGCCAAGGGACTGGCTCTTGTAACCGGCGATGTCGAAGGCGCTCATGATGATGAGGAAGCTGCCCTGGTGGCACAGTCCGAGCACGGCGGCGATCACCTCGCCGTCCATCTTCATGGCATAGAGGCGGACAAAGGAGTCCAGGCCGCGAAGCGCGACGGCGGAATAGAAGCCGTAATATTCGGGGCGCTGCAGCAGGTCTCCGTCGCCCTGTGCGTGAAAGCGCGGCCCCCGGAACTTCCTCATGACGTCCAGCGCCTCGAGCACGGACGCGCTGTCGCCGCAGCACGAGAAGCTCAGCGCGCCCTTCTTCTCGAGCTGACGACGTTTCTTTGCGAGCTCCTTCTGATAGGAGCGATCGAGCGTGCTGGCCCGCCATTGCTCGAACGGCGCGACGAGAACCGTCGCGTAGGCATTGGTGTCCATCGCTACGCGGCGGGACGCAGCCAGGAGGTCTTCGATCGGAAGCCGTCCGTCGGGCAGCTTGACCATTCGGAGCAGATCGAAAGGACGGACAAGGCGCCGAATCTGCGCGCACGCAGCCGCGTCGTCGAGCAATTGCGAGAACACATTCGGGCTGCAAACCGGCGCCAGGTAGTCGGAAACGCGGAGGTCGGCGAACTCGACGGTTCGTATCGGACCGCGCCGGATCCGGAGCAGGGGCAGCACCATCGCGAGGGCCCCCGTCGCGCGGTGGCGGACCACGACGACCAGAGGAGTTGCGCCCGTTTCCGGCGCGAGCCTGGTGTAGAGGCTATGCAGCCAGACCGGATGCTGGAACGCAGTGGCGGCCGAGCGATCAAACAGCTCTGCATATTCCGGAGACAGAAAGTCGAACGACTGCTCGATGACGATGTCGAACGTATTGCTAAGCTTGTTCATGAGCAATCAATGAAACCAGGTCGATTTCGCGAGCGTCGATCGCGCCTGGCCGGGCTTATAGCAAGGTCGTTACGGGGCAGACACCGGCAGCGTGCGATTTGCATTAATGCGTTCAGCGACGTTCGTATCGTTACCAAATTCTTAAAATGCCGGAGGTGCATGGACCCAGGGCTGAGGATGAGATCGTGCGCGGCCGGCTCGATGCCAGATGATGCTCAGCCGGCCGGAATTCACACCCGGCGAATTCGGGCGCCGGCAGAGATGCCTGTCGCTCGTGGCGGGAAGTGCCGACGACTTGGCTTGGCACGGATCCATCGGCAGGTTCGACCGCGCAACCTTCGATAGCGCACGACAGGCCCGAAAGCAGGACTTCGGGCGTGCCGTCATGTCTACGGCGCATCGACGCAGTGGCTCGGATCGGCTGCACAGTTTTGCTGCACCACGATACGAATCGTGGCAGCTTTCGCTGCAATAACGCGCTTGACTTCGTAACTGATCTCAACGACCGTGCTGGGCAAGCGTTGGGCAGTTCAGCCCGTCAACGCA
Organism: Bradyrhizobium sp. CCBAU 25338; assembly: GCF_028128965.1. Lineage (NCBI taxonomy): Bacteria > Pseudomonadati > Pseudomonadota > Alphaproteobacteria > Hyphomicrobiales > Nitrobacteraceae > Bradyrhizobium > Bradyrhizobium sp. CCBAU 25338. The sequence continues at coordinate 181,568 of NZ_LFKY01000001.1, read as the reverse complement.
GCGAGTTTCAACCATTTCCAACATCGCGCGGATTTCGCGTGCTCGGTTGGCGGCGAGGGCGCCCTCGGCTTAACGAGCCGATGGGCGCCTTTTTCATTTCGGGACGAGTGATGGCGCGGACGACATACCGGATCGGCGTAATGCTCTCGACGACGGGGTCCTATAGCGTCGTCGCGCGATCAATGCTGAATGGGGCGCTGCTCGCCTTTCGCGAGATCAATGCGAGCGGTGGTGATATTGCGCTCGAGCCGGTGGTCGTGAATCCGTCCGGCGACCTCGCGAGCTATCGCTCGCTCAGCCTCGAGCTGCTCGGTTCCGGCGTCCGGCATGTGGTCGGCTGCTACACCTCGTCGAGCCGCAAGGAGGTGATCCCGTGCTTCGAGAAGCTCGACGGACTGCTGTGGTATCCCTCTCACTACGAGGGATTCGAGAGCTCCGATAACGTCATCTACACCGGCGCCGCGCCGAACCAGCACGTGCTGCCACTCGTCGACTACCTGGCATCCCGCCTCGGTTCGCGGGCCTTTTGCGTCGGCTCTAATTACATCTGGGCTTGGGAAAACAACCGCATCTTCCGGGAGGCACTGACTGCGCGCGGTGGCACCGTGCTCGCCGAGCGGTATCTCTCCGTCGGCGACACCGAGGTCGATCAGGTGATCGCGGCAATCATCGACCAACGCCCCGACTTCGTCTTCAACAATCTGATCGGCACCAGCGCCTACGCGTTCTTCCGGGCGTTCCGGGCCGCCTGCCGCGCGCGCGGCATCGATCAGGCCGCGGAAATCCCGGTTGCGAGCTGCACGCTGTCGGAGCCGGAATTGCCGGAGATCGGCCCGGATGCGATCGATGGACATCTATCCTCGAGTGTCTATTTTTCTTCGCTGAACTCGGCGGAAAACGGCACCTTCATTCGCTCCTATACGGCGTCCTTTCCGGACGGACCGGTCTCGTCGGCGGATGCCGAAGCGTCCTACATCGCCGTCAAGCTGCTCGGAGCGGCCTTGTCGCAGGCCGGCACCGACGACGCCCGGACGGTCCGCGCCGCCGTGGCAGACCAGCGGCTGCACGCGCCGCAAGGCGAGGTCCGCATCGACCGCCAGACCTTCCACGCCTGGCTTACGCCTCGGATCGGCCGGTCGACCGCCAACGGGCAGTTCGAAGTGCTGCTGGAATCGCGCGAGCCGATCGCGCCGGATCCCTATCTCGTTCAGTCGTCGCCGCGCTTTGCCAGCGCAATGCGCTCTCCACATCTGAAGGTGGTGCAATCATGAGCTCCCGACTGCTGCAGAACTTCAAGGGCGGCCGTGCGATCGTCGTCACCAGGCGAGGAGGGTGGGAGAGCGCGCTCGAAACGACGCTGGCCAAGCTCGGCGTTTCCACGGAGTACCCGGAGATCATCGACGGTCGCGCCCAGATCGATGTTGCGAGTCTGCAGGCCGAGCGTGACATCCTGTTCATCGACGGCGATCTCGAAGGCGCAGTCGCCATCGAGGTCAATCCTGCCTCGCGATTGCCGCCGGCGCCGGTGATCGGTCTCGTTGGCGTCGAAGCGCCGAGCCGGCTCAAGGCGCTGGTCAATCTGGGCGCGACCTCATTCCTGCGCAAGCCGGTGCATGGCGGCGCGGTCTACACGTCCCTGTTCATGGGCATCAACCAGTTCCTGCTGCGCGCCGAGATGTATGAGCGCCTGCAGGGTCTCGAGGAGCGCCGCCGCGGCCGCCGCGCGGTGATCCGGGCCGTCATCCTGCTGATGCGGCAGGAGGGCCTCGACGAGGAAGGTGCCTATTCCCAGCTCCGCCGCGAGAGCATGCGCGCGCGGCAGAACATGGAACTCTATTGCGAGGAGTTTCTGAGCAAGCGGGCTAAGCCGCCCGACACGTCCAGCCGCACGATCGGCATCACGCTGCAAGGCGGCAACAAGCAGGCCATCTAGGAGAAGCAAAATGAGCAAGTCTGTATTGCGGGGGCTGCGCGCCGCAGCCCTCACGGGGACGCTTGTCCTCGGATCACCCCTTGGATCACACTTGGCGCTCGCGGCGGAAAACCCGATCAAGCTCGGCGTGCTGGAGGATCAGTCCGGGGATTTCGCGGCGGCCACGATCGGCAAGGTTCACGCCATCCAGCTCGCCGCCGACGAGATCAACAAGGCCGGCGGCATCATGGGCAGGCCGCTGGAGCTCGTCACTTACGACACGCAGTCCGACAACACCCGCTACCAGGAGTTCATGCGGCGCGTGCTCCAGCGCGACAAGGTCGATGTCGTGTTCGCAGGCTTCTCCTCGGCCTCGCGCGAGGCGTACCGTCCGATCGTCGACCAGTTCAACGGTTTTGCCTTCTACAACAACCAGTATGAAGGCGGCGTCTGCGACGGCCACATGATCGTCACTGGCGCCGTGCCCGAGCAGCAATTCTCGACGCTCATCCCCTACATGATGGAGAAGTACGGCAAGAACGTCTACACGCTCGCAGCCGACTACAATTTCGGCCAGATCTCGGCGGAGTGGGTCCGCAAGATCGTCAAGGAGAACGGCGGCAAGATGGCCGGCGAGGAATTCATCCCGCTCGGCGTATCGCAATTCTCGCAGAGCATCCAGAACATCCAGAAGGCCAAGCCGGACTTCGTGGTCACGCTGCTGGTCGGCACCGCGCAGGCCTCCTACTATGAACAGGCGGCCTCCGCCAACGTCAACCTGCCGATGGCCTCCTCGGTCAATGTCGGCCAGGGCTACGAGCACAAGCGCTTCAAGCCGCCGAGCCTCAAGGACATGTACGTCACCACCAATTACATCGAGGAGATCGACTCGCCCAAGAGCAAGGCGTTCTACGCCAAGTTCAAGGCCAAGTTCCCGAGCGAGCCTTATGTGAACCAGGAGGCGGAGAACTCCTATCTCGCGGTCTATCTCTACAAGCAGATGGTGGAGCGCGCGAAGTCGACCAAGCGCGAGGAGATCCGCAAGGTGATCGCGCTGGGCGACGTCTGCATGGACGCGCCGGAGGGCAAGGTCTGCATCGACCCCAAGAGCCAGCACATGTCGCACACGATCTATCTCGCCAAGGTCGGCGCCGATCACTCGATCTCCTTCCCGAAGGTCTGGGAGGACATCAAGCCGTACTGGCTGGGTGAAGCCGGCTGCGATCTCACCAAGAAGGATCCGATGGCCCAGTACACGCCGTCGAATCCGCCGCCGAAGCCCTGACCGGCGGCTGATCGCCCCGGCGCTTGCGGCGCGCCGGGGCGGTCACGGACATCTGCGGCGGCGACGCCGCATCCTCCCACATCCTGGTTGATTCATGGACATCGCGACCCACGTATTCTCGGCGCTCTATCAATTCGGCGACGCCTTCGCATTCCTGGTGCTCTCGGCCTGCGGGCTCGCGGTGATCTTCGGCATGATGGGCGTGATCAATCTCGCCCATGGCGAGTTCATCATGTGCGGCGCCTACGTCACCGCCGCGACCGTGCATGCCGGCCTCCCGCTGCCGCTGGGAATACTGGCCGGCACGCTCGTGTCGGCGCTGGTCGGCGTCGTGGTGGAGCTCGCGGTCATCCGTCATCTCTACGACCGGCCGCTCGACACCATCGTCGCCACCTGGGGGCTCAGCCTGATCGCCACGCAGGGCACGCTGATCATGGTCGGCTCGACCATGGCAGGCGTCGGCACGCCGTTCGGCAGTTTCCAGGTCGGCGACTATTCCTATTCGATCTATCGCATCGTGCTGTTCTGCGCCGCACTCGGCGTGCTCGCCGCGCTCTACGCGCTGTTCAACTGGACGCGGTTCGGCGTGCTGGCACGCGCCACAATCCAGGTGCCGCACATGGCGGCTGCGCTCGGCGTCGACACGCGCCTGATCTACAGCCTCACTTTCGCCTGCGGGGCAGGGCTCGCCGGTCTTGCCGGTGGTCTCTATGCGCCGACCATGACGCTGGTGCCGACCATGGGCGCGACCTTCATCATGGAGGCCTTCGTCACCGTGGTGATCGGCGGCGCCGACGTCTTCCTCGGCACGGCACCGGCCGGCGGCGTGCTTGCGGTGGTGAAGTCGGTGATGACGTCCTGGCAGGGACAGCTGTTCGGCCAGATCGGTCTGCTGGTCGCTGTCATCATCGTCGTCCGGGTGTTGCCGAAAGGCATTTCCGGCTTCGTGCTGCGCGAGCGCACCTGACGGAGTGATGGCGTCGTGACCGGTCTCCTTGCAATGTTTCGCCGCCTCGAAGGCCCGCAGACCGTCGGTCGCGGTCCGGCCTTCTGGGGCCTGTTCGCACTCGTGCTCGCTGCCGCGCTCGCCTATCCGCTGTTCAGCGACGGCTACACGGTCGGCAATACCGTCTACTTCTTCGTCTGGGTCTTCATCGCGCTCAGCCTGTGCGTGATCTGGGGCTATGGCGGCTCGCTCTCCTTCGGCCAGACCGCCTTCTTCGGGATCGCAGGCTATGGCTACGGCATCCTCACCATCAATTTCGGCTCGGCCTACGGCTTCACGCTGCTGGCGCTGGTGATGGCGGTTGGGATCGCGGCACTGTTCGCGGTTCTGCTCGGCTACTTCATGTTCTTCGGCCGCATCGCCGGCGTGTTCCTCGGCATCGTCACGCTCGCAGTGACCCTGATGCTGGAACGCTTCATGGCACAGACTGCGGGGCCGGAATGGCACATCGGCAGCGCGCGGCTCAACGGCTTCAACGGCATGAGCGCGATGCCGCCGCTGACCATCCCCTGGCCGGGCGAGCCGATCGTGCTGTTTGCCGATGTCGGACTCTACTACCTCGTGCTCGGCCTTCTCGTCTTCGTCTATCTGGCCTTGCGGATCCTGATGAACTCGTCTTTCGGCAACGTCATCGTCGCGATCCGTGAGAACCCGGAGAGGGCGGAGATGCTTGGTTACGACATCCGCAAGTACCAGCTCATCACCTTCGTCATCGGCGCCGCGCTCGCAGGGCTCTCCGGCGTGCTCTACACGGTGTGGGGCCAGTACATCACGCCGTCGAGCATGGGCATGACGGCCGCGGCGCTGCCGCTGATCTGGGTCGCAGTCGGCGGTCGCAGCGACCTGACGTCGACCGTGATCGGCACGCTGGTGGTGCTCGCCGCGTTCCAGGCGCTCACGATCTATGGCAGCCAGTACGCGCTGGTCTTCATGGGTGTGCTGCTGGTGCTCACGGTCCTGATCGCCCCGAACGGTCTCGTGCTGGGGGTGATGAACTGGCTCGGCCGTATCGCCGCCCGTCTCACGCGGAGGGCCGGCTGATGTCGCTGCTCGAACTGCGTCAGCTGAACAAGCATTTCGGTGGTCTGCACGTCACCAATTCCGTGGATCTCACGCTGCAAGCCGGCGAGATCCATTGCCTGATCGGCCCGAACGGCGCCGGCAAGAGTACGCTGTTCCGCCTGATCCTCGGCGAGCATCATCCCGGCAGCGGTGACATTCTCTTCGCCGGCGAGAACATCACGGCGCTGAAATCCTTTGCGCGGATTCACCGCGGCCTTTCGGTCAAGTTCCAGGTGCCCGGCGTCTTCAAGGGCCTGTCGGTCCGCCAGAATCTCGAGATCGCCCTGCAGAGCCGGCATCGCGGAGCGGAGCTCGAAGCGGAGATCGGCCGGCTGCTGGCCTTCCTCGGGCTGGAATCGGAGCAGGCGCAGATCGCCGGCAATCTCAGCCATGGCCAGAAGCAATGGCTCGAGATCGGCATGGCGGTCAGCCTGAAGCCGCGCCTTCTGCTGCTGGACGAGCCCACCGCCGGCATGTCGCCCGAGGAAACCCACATGACCGGCGAGATGGTGCAGCGGCTCAATGCCGACGGCATGACGGTGCTGGCGATCGAGCACGACATGGCCTTCGTGCGGCAGGTCGCGCACCGCGTCACCGTGCTGCATCTCGGGCAGGTCTTCGCGCAAGGCTCGATCGACGAGATCGTGGCCGACGAACGCGTGGCGGCGATCTATCTGGGGCAGGCCCATGCTTGATCAGCCGCGCAAGGAAGTGATCCTGTCGACCCTGGGCTTGCGCGCCGGCTATGGCGGCAAGCCGGTGCTCCAGGGCCTCGAGATCGAGGTGCGGGAAGGGGAGATCGTCGCCGTCATCGGTCGCAACGGCGTCGGCAAATCCACGCTGATGAAGAGCCTGATCGGACTGGTGCCGGCGATGAGCGGCTCGATCGTCTATCGCGGCGAGGCGGTGGAGCTTCTTCCCGCGCACAAGCGGGCGCGCCTCGGCATGGGCTATGTGCCGCAGGGGCGCGACGTGTTTCCGCGGCTGACCGTCGGCGAGAACGTCGCGGTCGGCGCAGCGATCAAGGGCGGCGGCATTCCCGAAGCGGGCCGGCGCAAGATCGTCGAAGCCTTTCCGATCCTCGAAGAGCGTTGGCATCAACGCGCCGGCACCATGTCCGGCGGCCAACAGCAACAACTCGCGATCGGACGGGTCCTGATCGCGGACCCGAGCCTCATCCTGCTCGACGAGCCCTCCGAGGGCATCCAGCCCAACATCGTCCAGGACATCGCGCGCAACATGGTCGAGCTCAACCACAGGACCGGGGTGACCATCATCCTGGTCGAGCAGAATCTCGACATGATCCGCGCCATGGCGCAGCGCTGCTACGTCATGGACAAGGGACGCATCGTCGCAAACCTCGATCGCGCGGCGCTCGACGACGCGGCCGAGATGCGCCGTCATCTCGCGGTTTGAAGACCTACGCCAACGACAGAAGGAGAAAAGCAAATGTCCTGGCAGCAAGACTCCATCATGGCCCGCAAGGGCGTCGCCAAGGGCGAGCGCGGCACCAGCTACACGATCACGGAAAGCGAGCAGGGCAAGTACCACTATGTCTACGGCCCCTATGTGAAGCCGGTGCTGACGGTCGATCCGGGCGCGGTGGTGGCCGCCGAAACACATGACGCGTTCGAGGGCGCCATCAAGAACGAGACCGACAGCCCGTCGAAGATTCTCAACTTCCCGTTTCTCAATCCGCAGAACGGGCCGATCCATGTCAACGGTGCCGAGAAGGGCGATACGCTGGCGGTCTATATCGAGAGCATCGTGCCGCGCGGGCCGCAGCCGCGTGGCACCACGGTGATCATGCCGGAATTCGGTGGCCTGGTCAGTACGGGCAACACGGCACTGCTCAATCCGGCGCTGCCCGAGCGCGTCAAGAAGCTGGAGATCGACGCCAAGACCGGCACCAAATGGAACGACAAGATCACGTTGCCCTATGAGCCCTTCATCGGCACCATCGGCACCTCACCGGAGATCGAGGCGATCTCGTCGCTGGTCCCGGATTACTATGGCGGCAACATGGATCTGCCCGACGTCGGCGTCGGCGCCATCATCTACCTGCCCGTCAACACCAAGGGCGCGCTGCTGTATCTCGGCGACTGCCATGCGGCGCAGGGCGACGGCGAGCTCTGCGGCGTCGCCATCGAGCATCCGACCGTGACCACGGTGCAGGTCGATCTCATCAAGGGCTGGACCATCGCCTGGCCGCGGCTGGAGACCAAGGACTTCATCATGACGATCGGCTCGGCCCGTCCGATGGAGGATGCAGCCCGCATCGCCTATCGCGAGCTCTGCCGCTGGATGGCGGCGGACTACGGCTTCGACGAGATCGATGCCTACATGCTGCTGACCCAGGCCGGTCGGGTGCGTCTCGGCAACATGGTCGATCCGAAGTACACGCTCGGCGCTTCCATCAAGAAGTCCTATCTCGGTTGAGGCCAGCCAGCTCATGTCCACCGTGCACAAGGTCGCCACCGTCCAGTTCGAGCCGATCATGTTCGAGAAGGAGCGCAACATCGCGCGCCTGCTCGAACTCTGTGAGCAGGCGGCGGCGGCCGGCGCGAAGCTCATCGTCACGCCGGAAATGGGAACCACGGGCTATTGCTGGTTCGACCGCGCCGAGGTTCGGCCCTATGTCGAGCGGATTCCGGGGCCGACCACCGACCGGTTTGCGGCGCTGGCACGCAAGCATGACTGCTACATCGTGGTCGGCATGCCTGAAGTCGACGAGGACGACATCTATTTCAACTCGGCCGTGCTCGTCGGGCCCGATGGCATCGTCGGCCGCCATCGCAAGACGCATCCCTATATCTCCGAACCGAAATGGGCGGCGGCGGGCGACCTGCACAACCAGGTTTTCGACACGCCGATCGGACGGATCGCGCTCCTCATATGCATGGACATCCATTTTGTGGAGACTGCGCGGCTGATGGCGCTGGGGGGCGCGGACGTCATCTGCCATATCTCCAACTGGCTCGCGGAGCGAACGCCGGCGCCTTACTGGATCAGCCGTGCCTTCGAGAACGGCTGCTACGTGATCGAGAGCAACCGCTGGGGTCTCGAGCGCACCGTCCAGTTCAGCGGCGGGAGCTGTGTGATCGCGCCGGATGGCCAGGTGATCACGGTCCTCGACAAGGGCGACGGGGTCGCGCTGGCCGAGATCGATCTCGATATTGCGCGTGCGCGCCGCGTGCTGGGCGAGCCTGTCTTCCGTCAACGCCGGCCCGAGCTTTATCCGGAGCTGCTCACCGACACCTTCAGCTGGAATCCGCGCGATTTCTTCGGCCTTTACGGCCACGAGCCCTGGCCGGAAGGAGTCCGCTCGCGCATTGCCGCGGCCCAATTCGCACCCAGTGCCGATGTTGCGCGAAATCTCGAGGCGATCGCGAATCTTGCGCGGCAGGCCAAGGCCGATGGTGCGATGCTCGTCGTATTCCCGGAACTCGCGGTCACCGGCTTCGCCGATCCGGCGAGATCGGCGCAGCCGATACCGGGCCCCGCCACGGAGAGCCTGCACGCGCTCGCTGCGCAGCTCCAGATCCACGTCGTCTGTGGGATGGCCGAGCGCGCGGGCGATGCCGTCTATAACAGCGCCTGCCTGATCGCTCCGGATGGAAAGATCACGCCCTATCGCAAGACGCATTTGATCGAAGAGGAGCGGAGCTGGGCCACGGCGGGCGACGACTGGGCCGTCGTCGACACGCCGATCGGGCGAGTAGGCCTGTTGATCGGCCACGATGCGGCGTTTCCGGAGGCGGGGAGGGTGCTCGCACTTCGCGGCTGCGACATCATCGCGTGCTGCGCGGCGGTCAAGGGCCCCTTCGGTTCGCCGCATCCGGGGACATCCGTTGTGCAGCCGGCCCCGATCCCGACCGGCGCCGATCCGCATCATTGGCATCACTTCCGCGTCCGCGCCGGCGAGAACAACGTATTCCTGGCGTTTGCCAACGTCTTCGATCCTGAACACGGCTATCCCGGCCTGAGCGGTGTGTTCGGCCCCGATACGTTCGAATTCCCCCGCCGCGAAGCGATTGCAGCGGACGGCACGAGCCTTGCTACAGCTGTCGTCGACACCACCAATCTGGACAGCGTGTACCCGACCAACGTCGTGCGACGAAAGGACCTCGTTTCGATGCGAATGCCACACAGCTATCGAGGGTTGGTCAGGGCAATGGCAAATAACCACTGAACGTGTAAATCTACAGGGAAGAAAAGGAGCCGATCATGGATCTAGGACTTGCGGGCGCCAAGGTTCTCGTCACCGGCAGCACCAAGGGGATAGGCCGTGCGATCGCGGAGACCTTTGCCGCCGAGGGCGCAAATCTCGGCATCTGCGCGCGCAGCCAGGCGGACGTCGACAGCACCGTTGCAGCGCTCAAGAGCAAAGGCGTCGCGGCCTTCGGCGCTGCGGTCGACGTGTCCGATGGTGCGGCACTCAAGGCCTGGGTGGTCGACATGGCGACCAAGCTGGACGGAATCGACGTCGTCGTGGCCAATGTGAGCGCGCTCGCCATCGGGCAGGACGATGAAAGCTGGGCCAAGGAATTCTCGACCGACATGATGGGCACGGTCCGGCTGGTGAATGCGGCCATGCCTTATCTGGAGAAGAGCCGCGCCGGTGCGATCGTCGCCATCTCCAGCGTCTCCGGGCGCGAGGTCGATTTCGCGGCCGGCCCCTACGGCACCTTCAAGGCCGCCATCATCCACTACACGCAGGGTCTCGCCAATCAGCTCGCACACAAGGGCATCCGCGCCAACACGGTTTCGCCGGGCAACACCTATTTCGAAGGCGGTGTCTGGAACACCATCAAGGACAACAATCCCGAGCTCTACAAGGCGGCGCTTGCGCTCAATCCCACCGGCCGGATGGGGACGCCGCAGGAGATGGCGAACGCAGTCGTATTTCTCGCAAGTGGCGCCGCCAGCTTCATCACAGGAACGAACCTCGTCGTCGACGGTGCCCTGACGCGCGGTGTGCAATTCTGAGGCGCGAACGCTGAAACGCAAATCTGTCACCCGCGTCATGATTGACCGTGTGATCGCAGGGCCGGCGCGGCCACTGCTGCCCGCATTGTGCAGGGCAGCGATCTCCCCGCGCGGATTTTCGGGCGCCCTCATTCGTGCAAAATGGCGAGCCCGGTCCCGAATACGCAGAAGATGTCCCTTCTCTCACGGCGAGAACTGCTCGATGCGGCGGCGCGTCTCACGGCGCTGGCTGCCTGGCCCGGCGGTGCGACCGCCGACGATTACCCCTCCCGCTCCATCAAGCTGGTCATTCCCTATACGGCTGGCGCCGCGGGTGATCTGATCGGCCGTCCCTGGGCCGACAAGGTCGCGCCGCTGCTCGGCCCGGTCCATGTCGAGAATATCGGGGGCGCCGGCGGTGCGATCGGCTCCGCAGCGGTGGCGCAGAGTGCTCCCGACGGCTACTCGCTTCTGCTCGGCAATGGCAGCACGAAGGTGACGATTCCGTTGTCCTCGGCGCAGCCCGCCTACGACACGATTCGCGATTTCCGCGCCATTTATCGGCTGATAACAAGCACGCTTGCATTCGCTGTTCATCCGTCCCTGCCGGTGAAGGACCTGCGGGAGCTGGCAGCCTTTGCGAAGGCGAATCCGGGCGGGCTTTCCTATGGCACTCCGGGGGTCGGCACCGGCAATCATCTCGTCGGAGAGATGTTCAGGCAGCAATCGGGTCTTGCGGCAGATTTGATCCACGTCCCTTACCGGGGCATGGCGGCCGCTACCAACGACCTCGTCAATGGCGAGATCAACGCGGTTATTGCGGTGGTCTCGAGCCAGCTCCTGCAATTGCACTTTGCCGGCAAGCTGCGGCTGATCGCCGTGACGAGCGACCGGCGGCTGAGCGGCGCGCCGGAGATTCCGACGGTCATCGAATCCGGCATGCCCGGCCTCAGATACGCCGGCTGGTTTGGCCTGTTTGCTCCAAAAGCAACCCCGGATGCGATCGTGGTGCGGATCGCTGCGGCGACCCGCACGGCGATGGCTGATCCTCAGTTGCAGGAAAGCTATCGTTCGCAGGGTCTGGAGCCGGACATCGATTCAGGCCCCGATAAATTCCAGCGCCTCGTCGAGGACGAGCTCGTCCGCCTGGCTCCCATCGTCAAGTCGATCGGGCTCAAGCGCGACTGAGCGCTTCTCAGAGTCGTACCGCGGACGTAGCAAACGCTTGAGCGACCGGCTCCTGGACTCGATTCAGGATCACCATTCCCGCAATCGCGATGACCAGGGCCGCGACGCAGCCAAGTAAAAAAGCCTTCATCCTCAGCCTCCCCCGATTGGAACATCAAGCCATCTATACGACACGACGTATCGCGAGCAAGCTCGTCGATCCCGTCACGGCATCCGCGGTCCTATGGGCTCTTGAACACGGGATCGGCGGAAAACGCATTGCCCATCAAGCCAAGGGACTGAAGCCCGGCGCTGTTCAAATCGACTTCCAGGATTGCGAGCAGCAGCGCGAGCACGACGGCAACGAGGAAGAGGAAAGGCGAGGCTTCTCGCGCGGCGGGATCTTGCAGGCCATCAATGGCGCCAAGAACCCGTAGCCGCGCAATCATCCGCATAATCGGCCCCGTTCGACCCTGCATGCGGTTTCCTCGACGTGAGCAGGCAGAATCTAGTGTCCGGGCTATCGGCATTCAAGCGGCGGATGCGCGAGGCAGGCTGTTGCGCTGCACGATTCGGAACGGAAGCAGGCCTCGCAGGTTTCTTGCAAGCCCAGTGAGCGCATCGGAGGCCTTGCGTGAAATTACCGAGAACCATCTTGTGCTTCGCAGCATTCTGCTTTGTTGAGAGTGCCTTGGCCCAGCCCGCGCAAACCAACCCGTCGGCGACGCAAACCCCTCCCGAAGAGAAGGGGCAGGCTCAGCCGCAGGGTTGGACGGGCCCAATCAATACAGGTTCGGGTGGTGCGCCGGCCGAAAGTCCCCAAGGCCAGAGTCCGCCTGGAATGCAGGCCGCGCCGGAGGGATCCTCCAAGACCACCACGGCACCGGCCAAGTAGACCGGTCCCGAATGTTCATTTCGGCCGCCCGTTCTGGCAATCTTGACAATGCGAACGTCAAGCGGGGCCGTCCGGAAATGAACAGATCGCCTTTGTGCACGAAGGTGGCCGTAGCGCTGTGGGCCATCCTTGCCGGATCTTCCGTGCACGCCGACATGGTCGGACACGGTGGCCCGATTCGGGCTCTTGCCGTTTCTCCGGACGGGGAGGACCTTCTGTCCGGCAGCTTCGACACGGCGGTCATTCGCTGGTCGCTCAAGACGGATACCGCAGAGCAAGTGCTGCGGTATCATGCCGGTGGCGTCAATGCCGTTGCCTTTCTGCAGGACCGCCGCATGATCACGGCCGGCGCCGACGCACGAATTGCGGTGTGGACGGCGGGCCGGCTGGAGCCAGACCGGGTGCTGGAGGGACATATCGCTCCGATTTCGGCGCTTGCTGTGTCGCCCGATGGGGCGCTGCTCGCATCGGCGTCATGGGACCGGACGGTGCGGCTCTGGTCGCTGTCGGACGGCACGTCCCGCGTGCTCGAAGGGCATACGCAGAACGTCAACGGCGTCGCTTTCCTGCCGGACGGCAGGCTCGTCAGTGTCGGCTACGATCTCGCGCTGCGCATCTGGCGTTTGCCGGATGGCCAGCCTGAGATCGTGACGTTGCCGGCGCCGCTGAACGCGGTGGCCGTGGCGCCGGATGGTGAAATCGTCACGGGCGCGGTCGATGGCAGGCTGCGCATGCTGACGACGGACGGCAAGGTCAGCGGCGAGGTCGCGGCCAGCCCGACACCGGTGGTGGCCTTGACGATGTCGGCGGACGGCGCGTTGATCGCTGCCGCCGGCACCGGCGGAACAGTCGCGATCATCGATCGCAAGTCGCGCAACCTGCTGCGCACGCTGGTCGGGCCCGGGCTGCCGGTGTGGTCGGCCGTCTTCCTTCCAGATCGCGAGACATTGATGACGGGTGGTGCGGACGGCAGGATCAGGCGCTGGAATGCGCGCACCGGCGATCCCATCGGCTCGGGTCTGATCGGCACACCCGCCGATCCGCTCGCCGCCTATGCCGGCGATCATGGCGCCGATGTCTTTCGGGCGTGTGTTGCCTGTCACACGCTGTCGGACAAGGAGGTGCAGCGTGCGGGTCCGACACTTGCGGGACTATACGGCCGCAGGATCGCTTCGCTCCCGGGATATCGCTTCTCCGATGCGCTGAAGACGATGGACATCGTCTGGACACCGGAAACGGTCGCAAGATTGTTCGAAATCGGGCCGAATGCCTACACGCCCGGCACCAAGATGCCGGAGCAGCGCATCGGCTCGCCCGAGGACCGGCGCGCGCTCACCGAGTTTCTGGGCCGCGCCACGTCGCGATAGCGACCTCTTCTGCTCCTGCGAAGGATGTTTGCTTCGTCTACAGCGTGATGAGATGAGGCTTGATCGCTGCAACGACGGAGGTGCTCTCCCTCTCCCGCTCGCGGGAGAGGGTCGGGGAGAGGGTAATTCCGCAATGGGACAATCCCCAAGAGGAGAAAGCCCTCACCCGGCGCTTCGCGTCGACCTCTCCCGCAAGCGGGCGAGGTGAAGGGAGCCGCGGCAATCGATTCTACCTAAAGCCATTCCGCTTTAGTCCTTGCCCTCGCGCTGGCGCAGATAGTCATCCGTCGTCCGCGGCGGCGTTCGTTCCGGGACGCCTTTGAACGGATCGAATTGCTGCTCGCTCATGACGATGACGCGGCAGTCCGCGCACATCCTCAGTGCCTCGATCCGCCGGTCGCCGGCCGGATACATCCAGTGCCGGCCCTCGAGCTTGGCTGCGATGCGGTCGATCGTGCTCTTGACGCCGAAGGCCGTGCCGCAGCGGACGCAGAGTGCGGGCTCCTCTTCCTTGATGATCGTCGCGGGAGCGCGCGCCGCGCGGAAATCGATCTGCGGCTTGAGGCTGATGACTTTTTCCGGACAGGTGCTCTCGCACAGGCCGCATTGCACGCAGGCATCCTCGATGAATTTCAGCACGGGCCGCTCGGGATCGTCCCGCAGCGCGCCGGTCGGGCAGGCCGAGACGCAGGAGAGGCACAGCGTGCAGCCATTGGTGTCGACGGTGATTGCGCCGATCGGCGCACCCTGCGGCAAGGCGATTACGTCGACCGGCTGCGGCGCCAGTCGATGCAGCTCGCTCAGGGTGAACCGCAAGAGGTCGCGCCGCTTGCCGACGGTCCTGAAGGTCGCGGGCGTCGCGACCGCAGAGAGCGTGCCGATGTCGGTCAAATGCTCGCCCAACGCATCGGGGTCGTCGGTTTCGATGGTGGCGAGGCGACGGCCCGCAAATCCAAGGCCGCCGAGGATCGCTTCGGCCATCGCGATCGTCTGCGACAGTCCGGTCACATCGTGGCGCGGCTTGGCACGCAGCAGGAAGCGCACAGCGGATACGCCGTGGGCGAAGGCGCCGACAATCGCTTCCAGCCCCAGCTGTGTGAGCTCGTTGACGGCAAAGGGAAGCACGTTCGCCGGCAGGCCGTCGCCATGCCGCGCGAGGGCATCGATCAGAGGCGTGCCGTGCGGGCTGTCGTGAAAGAGCAGCACCGCATTCGCGCCGCCGGCCTCGCGGTAGGCGAGCAGCATGGCGCGGATTCTCTGGAGCTGCGCATCGGCGGGCGGCAGCGTGTAGGATACCGCACTGGTGGGGCAGGCAGCTGCGCATTGGCCGCAGCCCGCGCAGATGTTCGGATCGATTGCGACATGATCGCCGACGGGCGTGATCGCCCCGGTCGGGCAGAGATCGAGGCAGCGATGGCAGCCGGTGCGCTTCGAGCGCGAATGGGCGCAGAGCGCGGGGGCAACGTCGACATATTTCGGCTTGTCGAAGCTGCCGACGAGATCGCGCGCGGTCAGCACGGCACGGAGCACTGCAGCGGGATCCTTCGTGTCGGCGCGCAGATAGCCGTCGCGCAGGTCGTGAGCCGGAAACAGCGGCACATCGCCGGAAAGATCGAGGATGATATCGCAGCGCGAGGTGACTCCGCTTCGCGGCGGGTCCAGCACGAAACGATCGCGCGAGGAGGGGCGGGGACGCGCATAGTCGTCGATCGCAAGCTCGAACGCGCCGAAATGTCCCTTTGCGGAGCGGATCGTGCCCTTCACGATCGGAAAGACCGTTGCAGCTGGCGGCACCGTGTCATCGAGCTGCTTCAGCATCACCGTGACGTCGAGGTGATCGGCAAGCAGGCGGCCGGCTTCGATCGCGGCCTCATCGCGCCCGTAGATCAGGATCACGCCCTCGCTCGACAAGGTGACGAGCGGATAGTCCGGGGCAGGGATGGAGGCGGATGCGAGCAGGGCGGCCATTTTCGCGCCGGCGCGCGCGCCGTCGCGGGACCAGCCGGCCGTTTCGCGGATGTTGACGAAGCTGATCGCATCGGCCCGTTCGCCGGCCTCGTCCGAGAACTGCGCAGCCTGCTGTGTGCAGGCCACCGTCAACACGCCGTCTGCCGCGGAGATCTTGCGGAAGTGATCGAGCTCCGCACCGCAGAGGTGGCGAAAGCTCTTGACCTCGCTGTTCGGGCATCCGCGCCGGATCGCAGCCACGTCGAGGGGCATCGTGTCTTCGCACGAGCAGATCAGGACGGTCTTCGACGGCTGCTCCAGGTTAACCCCTCCGCCATTCGGACGCCGACGACGGACTCGCGCCGGCCCTTCGCCTCGTATAGACATTATCCATCGGGAAGAAAAGGAAAGCGGAGGACGGCCTGTCGTCGACCCCAGTCAACCATGTTTCCCTGGCGGAACCTATTCACTTGCCGCCGCCGTTCACATTGGTGCGATTGCGCGAGAGCGGAGATGCCTTTGCCCATGCATGCCGCATCGCACCGGAGGCCGGTGCCGGCACGCTGGTCTATGTCGGCCGCTTCGACCTCGCAGAGTTCGCCGTGGTGCTGGAGCCGGCCGAGCCGTTGCGGAGCGCGCGCCGCGCCTTTTACGCCGGCATGGTCGCGCTTGCCGATGCCCTCAGCGCCTATGCGCCGCCGAGCAAGCCGATCACGATCAATTGGCCGGACGCTGTCAGGATCGACGGGGGGCTGGTCGGCGGCGGACGAATGGGCTGGCCATTCGCAGCTGACGAGGATGCGCCGCCGCCCTGGCTGGTCTTCGGGGCCATGATCCGGACGGTTGCCATGAACGATGACGATCCGGGCGTCCACCCGCTGGCCTCGGCACTCGACCAGGAAGGTTTTGGCGAGGCTGGCGCGGCGCAGATCACGGAAAGCTTTGCCCGGCACCTGATGTTGGCGCTGGATGGCTGGCGGGTCGACGGCTTTGACAGCGTCGCGCGCGACTATCTCGCTCGGATGCCGCGTGAAAGGCAGACAGTTCAGCGCATTGACGATCGCGGCGATGTCCTGACGCGCCGCATCGGGACGGATCGGGTCCAACGAAGCGACCTCGTGCAGGCGCTCGCGACGCCGTCCTGGCTCGATCCGGCCCTCGGAGGACCGCGCCTGTGAAGCTCCTGCGCACCATCGCGCTCGATCCCTCCGACACCTTCGTGTTCGACGTGGCGGCGGAACCGGGCGAATGGGCCGTCTCAGGCGCTTTCCGCTTCTGGGATCACGACGCTGCCAGGCTTGAGGGCAAGGCGCGCGCGGCGTTTCGCGGCGGTTTCCTCGGGGTGCAGTCCTGGGGCTGGTCGACGCTGGCGCAGATCGTTCCGGCAACCGAAGACGATTGTCGCAGCGTGGTCGATCTCCTGGCGAGGCAACTCGTCGATCGTTTCGGCGCGCCGGACATGACGACAGCGAAAACGGCCGCGGAAGAGGAGGTCGCTTTCGCGCAGTCGCTCTGCAGCCATCCGATCAGCTCTCTCATTGCAGTGCACCGCACCTCGAGCGACGGCGAAGTCCGCGAGTCGTTCCGCCGGCTGCAACTCCGGCAAGGGCAGGGGCACAGCAAGGCGTTCTCGTTCATGGAAATCGAGGACGAGGTCCAGCCTGACGGCGATCTCAGGCTTGCGGATCTGGGCCGGGAGCCGCCCGTCCGATGAACGATTTCTGGATCGCCTGTGGTCATCACCTGCTCGATCGCGACGAAGGCGGTGGGCTCCGTGTCACGGACGAATTCCTCAAGGCCTATCTTGCCCGCCCCGAGCTGATGCCGCCGGATGACGCATGCCCGGTCGAACGCCGGCTGCACCGCGAATTGCTCGCCGACCCGCGCCAGGCGGTCAGCGCCGGCGAAATCGCCGGGATCGTCGATGCCGATGCCCGGGAGAATTGGCAGTTGGTGCTGGCGTTCCGCGATCTTCTGTTGCGGCATCCGACGCTCGAAGCCGCCTATCTTGCATCGGTGAGATCGGGCGCGAACGATTTGCCGCCGCTGTTCGTCAACCAGCTCGTGCACGTCATCCTGCGGAATGCGCTCGATGGCTGCGACGACCCGTTCGTGCTGCGGGCGGCCGAATTGTTCTTCCGGACCCAGCGCATCCTGCCGCATGAGCACGCCCTGTTGCTCGGCGACGAGGAGATCGTCGGCGGCCGGAGCCCGACCCCGGTGCTCTCTCTGATGTCGATGCTGGGCGCCACCACCGATGCCGTGGTTGAGGTGCTAAGCGAGGAGAATGTCGAGGCCTATTGGCAGCGCAGCGACCAGTTCGACATGGCCCTCGACCTTACGGCCGGCGGCCGCGGGCCGGTTGCCCTGGCGCAGGCGATGACGCGCTGGCTCTCCCATCTGCTCGGCATCGACGTCATGATCGAGCCGCTGCGCGCGCTGCATGAGGCACGGCTCACCTGGTATGTCGGGCTCGATGCCGACGCCACGAGGCTAGGCGACCGGCTGTGGCACGGCGAAGAACTCGGCGAGCGCGACGGCGACCGTGTGCTCGCGCTGTTCCGCCTGACGTTTGCGGATTCAGACCGCGCTCTTGACGATGTCGGGGGTGAACCGGTCTACCTGATCCTGTCGATGACGGCGGATCAGAAGCTCCGGATGAAGCCACAGAATCTGCTGACCGGGCTGCCGGTGAAGCACCTGGAGATGGCGACATGAGCCCTGCGGCGTTGCCCACCCTCTCGATTGCCGTCGGCGTCGTGGTCGAGCGGCGCAAGGCTGACTCGCCGTGGGCCGATTTCATCTGGCGCGGAATTGCCGTCCTGCCAGACGAGCCGGTGACCCAGCCGTGGACCGTGCTTCGCGAACAGGACGGCACGACCCTGTTCTATGCCGGAAGCGCGACCGTCGATCTCTATCCGTCCGAGACGGCGCGCTATCGCGACAATCTCGCCTCCGGCAATCCGAGCATCTGGACTGTGCTGTCGCCCTCGGACGGCGCCTGGCCCTATGCCGTCACCGCGGTGACCGCCGACCCCGCCGAGGGCGAAGGCTTTACCGAAGCCGCCGACAATCTCGTCGAGGCCGTGCCGATGCCGGAGGTGCTGCGCGAAGCGATTGAAAGCTTCGTGGCCGAGCACCATGTCGAGCGGGAATTCGTCAAGCGCAAGCGGCGCCGCGCCGACCCGGAGGCGCTGGCACGGCGCGAGCATGAAGGCGGACAGGAATGAGTGAGGAGGAGTTCCTTGCGCGTTGGTCGCGCCGCAAGCGCGAATCGCAAGCGGAGCCGGCGAAGCCTGCTGCGGCGCAGCCCGCGCCGCCGTCCGAGGTCAAGGACGACGAGGGCGAGTTCGACCTCTCTAGTCTGCCGTCGATCGACGAGATCAGTGCTGCGACCGACATCACGGCCTTCCTCAGCAAGGGTATTCCTCGGGAGTTGAGCCGTGCGGCTCTTCGCCGCGCCTGGGCGACCGATCCCGCCATTCGCGACTTCGTCGGACTTGCGGAGAATGCATGGGACTTCAACGACCCGACCGCGATGCCGGGTTTTGGACCATTGGATTACTCGTCGGAGGAACTGGCCGCACTGGTCGATCGCATCGTCGGCGGAGTGCGCGAGGCAGCCCAATCTCTCGCCGAGGCGGCGATCGAGACAGCGGATCCTTCGGTCGAATTGCATCAAGCAGATGTGACAGTCATTTCCAATGTCGTTGAGCCGCCGGATGAGACGGAGCACCTGGCAATTCCTGTTGCAGTGCAACCGATGGCGTCCGACATATCTGCGGATGATGCCGAGCCCATCGGGCGTCGTACGCACGGCGGTGCACTGCCGCGCTGAGAGGCACGACCAAAGGCTATAGTCCGAGGCTATGGCAATGATTGACGGTCCTTGGAGCCGGGATTACGCTCCCCTTAGTGCCTTGTAAGAAAAGGCAATAATCAGCAGACGGGACTTGGATGGGAGGTCCACGTGCGTGATGACGGGCTTGATCGCGCGATCGATGCCGCGGGCGGCATCGCTCAGCTTGCGCGCAAAATAGGCATCAGCCAGCCCTCCGTGTCGAATTGGACTCGCGTGCCCGTACAACGGGTGATTGCAGTCGAAACCGCCACCGGCGTTTCCCGGAACGATCTGCGGCCCGATCTCTACGGCGAACAAGCCGGCTCCGCCGAGTTCGTCGATCCCATCGATGCGGCGCGCGCACAGGAATACGCGCTGCTGGCAACGCTGCTGTCGGCGCCTCCGTCGAAACACCTGCTCGATCAGCTCGCCGCGTTGAGCGGTGACGCGACGCCCCTCGGGCGCGCGCATGCGGCGCTGGCCGATGCCGCCTCGAGCGCCGTCGCAGCGAAAGTCGAGCGGGAGTATTTCGATCTGTTCGTTGGGCTCGGCCGCGGCGAACTGCTGCCCTATGCCTCCTATTATCTCACCGGCTTTCTCAACGAACGGCCGTTGTCGCGCCTGCGCGGCGACCTGACGGCGCTCGGCATCGTGCGGGTCGCCAACAATTCGGAACCCGAAGATCACGCCGCCATCCTGTGCGAGATCATGTCCGGCCTTGCCGACGGCCGTTTCGATGCCTCGCCCGAGGCGCAGCGCGCCTTCTTCGAAAAACATGTGTCGCCCTGGATGGGGCGGCTGTTCGCCGACATCGAGAGCGCCGGGGACGCCCGTTTCTATCGGGCGGTCGGCGCGCTCGGCCGCACCTTCATCGAGATCGAGACGGAAGCATTCACATTCGCCAACTGACCGAGGCGCCTTGGTCCGGGAGAGATGCGATGAGTGACGAGACGAAAGCAAAGGTCGGACGCCGCGATTTCCTTCGCAGGGTCGGCTTGGGCACGGCCGGTGTCGGCGCGACGCTTGCGACACCGTTGGTCGGGTCCGCGCAGGCGGACAGCGAAAGCAACGATGAGAAGCGCAAGGCGCGCTACAAGGAATCCGATCACGTAAAGACGTTCTACCGCGTCAATCGTTATCCGGCCTGAGAGGGAGGCTGCCCGTGCTTATCAAGCGAACACACCAGCGTTCCGATCGCCGAGGTTCCGTCGCCGAATCCCTTGCGGGCCAGGGCGGGGGACTTGATCGCCGCACATTCCTGCGCAAGTCCGGCCTGGCCGGTGGCGCTCTCGCAGCGTTGGGGGCCATGCCCGTCGTCAACGTGCGCAGGGCGGAAGCGGCCGCTGCCGGCCCGCTCGCGGCCGGCGCCACCGTGAAGAAGAGCGTCTGCACGCATTGCGCCGTGGGCTGCACCGTGACGGCGGAAGTGCTCAATGGAGTCTGGATCGGGCAGGAGCCGAGCTGGGATTCGCCGATCAACCGCGGCTCGCATTGCGCCAAGGGCGCTTCGGTGCGCGAGCTCGTGCACAGCGATCGTCGCCTGCGCTATCCGATGAAGCTGGTGAACGGGCAGTGGACGCGTGTGTCGTGGGACACGGCAGTGAACGAGATCGGCGACAAGCTGCTCCAGGTTCGCGAGAAGTCGGGCAGCGATTCCGTCTACTGGCTCGGCTCGGCCAAGATGACCAACGAGGGAGCCTACCTGTTCCGTAAGCTCGGTGCATTCTGGGGCACCAACAACACCGATCACCAGGCGCGGATCTGCCACTCCACCACCGTCACCGGCGTCGCCAACACCTGGGGCTATGGCGCGATGACGAACAGCATCAACGACATGCGCAACTCCAAGACGATGCTGTTCATCGGCAGCAACGCCGCGGAAGCGCATCCCGTCAGCATGCAGCACCTGCTGGAATCCAAGGAGCTCAACAAGGCGAACTTCGTCGTTTTCGATCCGCGCCTGACCCGCACCGCGGCGCATGCCACCGAATATGTCCGGATCCGTCCCGGCACCGACATTCCCGTGCTCTACGGCATGATGTGGCACATCCTGAAGAACGGTTGGGAGGACAAGGAATTCATCGCCCAGCGCGTCTACGGTTTCGACGACCTGCGCAAGGAGGTCGAGAAGTGGAACCCGCAAGAGGTCGAGCGCGTCACCGGTGTGCCCGCCGCGCAGCTCGAGCGCGTCGCCAAGATGTTCGCGACGGTCAAGCCCGCGACCATCATCTGGTGCATGGGCCAGACCCAGCACACGGTCGGCACCGCCAACGTGCGGGCGAGCTGCATCGCGCTGCTGATGACCGGCAACGTCGGCAAGGCCGGAGCCGGCGCCAACATCCTGCGCGGCCATGACAACGTGCAGGGCGCGACCGACGTCGGCCTCGATATCGTGACGCTGCCGTTCTACTACGGCCTTGCGGAAGGCGCCTGGAAGCACTGGTCTCGGGTCTGGGAGGTCGAGTACGACTATCTCGTCTCCCGCTTCGACGAGAAGAAGCAGATGGAGACGCCAGGCATCCCGCTGACGCGGTGGTTCGATGCCGCGCTGCTGCCGAAGGCCGATGTCGCACAGAAGGACAACGTCAAGGCCGTATTCGTGCAGGGCCACGCCAGCAACAGCATCACCCGCATTCCGGAGTCGCTGAAGGGGCTGAAGGCGCTGGAGCTGTTGGTGATCGCCGACCCGCACCCGACCACCTGGGCATCCCTGGCGGTCGAGGCGGGACGCAAGGATGGCGTCTACATCCTGCCCGTGGCCACGCAGTTCGAATGCACGGGATCGCGCGTCGCCTCCAATCGCTCGCTGCAGTGGGGCGAGCAGATCGTCAAGCCGATCTTCGAGTCCAAGGACGACCTCGAGATCATCTATTTGCTGGCGAAGAAGTTCGGCTTCGCCGACAAGATGTTCAAGAACATCAAGGTCGAGAACAATCTTCCGGTCGCCGAGGACGTGCTGCGCGAGATCAACCGCGGAAGCTGGTCGACCGGCTACTGCGGGCAGTCGCCGGAGCGCATCAAGGCGCACATGAAGAACCAGCACAAGTTCGACCTGGTGACGTTGCGCGCGCCCAAGGACGATCCGGAGGTCGGCGGCGACTATTACGGCCTGCCCTGGCCGTGCTGGGGCTCGCCCGAGGTGAGGCATCCCGGCTCGCCGCTGCTCTACAACAACAATCTGCACGTGATGGACGGCGGCGGCGCGTTCCGCCCACGCTTCGGCATCGAACGCGAGGAGAAGCTGCCGGACGGCACGACGCGGAAGGTGAGCTTGCTCGCCGACAAATCCTTCTCCAAGGGATCGGAGATCGAGGACGGCTATCCCGAATTCACGCTGGCAAGCCTGAAGAAGCTCGGCTGGGACAAGGATCTCACCGAGGCTGAGATGGCGACGATCCAGAGGGTCAACCCGGCCAATCCGGATGCGGTGTCCTGGGCGGTGGACCTTTCCGGCGGCATCCAGCGCGTTGCGCTGAAGCACGGTTGCGTGCCCTTCGGCAACGGCAAGGCGCGCATGAATGCGTTCGGCCTGCCGGACCCGATCCCGGTGCACCGCGAACCGATCTACACGCCGCGCGTCGATCTCGTCGAGAAATACCCGACCTTGCCCGACGCCAAGCAGTTCCGCCTGCCCAATATCGGCTTCTCGGTGCAGAAGGCGGCGGTGGAAAAGGGGATCGCCAAGCAGTTTCCGCTGATCCTTTCCTCGGGACGTCTCGTCGAATACGAAGGCGGCGGCGAGGAAACCCGCACCAATCCATGGCTCGCCGAATTGCAGCAGGACATGTTCATCGAGATCAGCCCGGCTGATGCCGCCGATCGCGGCATCAAGGACGGCGGCTGGGTCTGGGTGAGCGGTGCCGAGAACAATTCACGTGCCAGGATGAAGGCGCTGGTGACCGAACGCGTCGGCAAGGGGGTCGCCTGGATGCCATTCCATTTCGGCGGCTGGTTGGGCGGTGCCGACCTGCGCAAGAACTATCCCGCCGGCACCGACCCGATCGTGCTGGGCGAGAGCGCCAACACGATCACGAGCTACGGCTACGATCCTGCAACCGGCATGCAGGAGCCGAAGGTTACGCTTTGTCAGATCGTCGCAGCCTGAGAGGAGCACGCACATGGCTCGGATGAAATTTCTCTGCGACGCTGATCGCTGCATCGAGTGCAACGCTTGCGTCACCGCCTGCAAGAACGAGCATGAGGTGCCCTGGGGCATCAACCGGCGCCGCGTCGTCACCATCAACGACGGCAAGCCGGGCGAGCGATCGATCTCGATGGCCTGCATGCATTGCACGGACGCGCCCTGTGCGGCCGTGTGCCCGGTAAACTGCTTCTACACCACCGCCGATGCCGTGGTGCTGCATTCCAAGGACCTCTGCATCGGTTGCGGCTATTGCTTCTACGCCTGCCCGTTCGGCGCGCCGCAATACCCGAAGGTCGGGAACTTCGGCTCACGCGGCAAGATGGACAAATGCACCTATTGCGCCGGCGGTCCGGAGGCCGACGGCAGCAAGGAGGAGTACGAGAAATACGGTGCGAACCGGCTGGCCGAAGGCAAGCTGCCGCTATGTGCCGAAATGTGCTCGACCAAGTCGTTGCTTGCAGGCGACGGCGAGATCATTGCGCAGATCTACAAGGAGCGCGTCATGAAGCGCGGCTATGGCTCGGGCGCATGGGGCTGGAAGACTGCATATCGCGAGACAATTGAGTCCTGACGTGGGCAGCCGAAGGGCGCGCAAGACCGGGGAGGACGTGATGGCGTCGTTTGGAAGGTTCATTCGTCTGGCGTTGGGCGCCTGGGCGCTGCTTCTCTTGATGACGGTGGTGCCCGCGAGTGCTCAGCAGGTCAACCCGACCGCGAGCGCGGTCAAGGAGCAGCAGCTTCTGCAGGAGCTCAACCGGATTCAGGGCCGCGTCAGCATTCCCGATCAGCGCTCCGGCGTTCTCGAGCAGCCGCAGGGACGGGAATGGCGGGAATTCCGCAATGTGACGCTGCCCTGGATCGGCGGCATTGCGATCCTCGGCATGACCGCGGCCATCGTGATCTTCTATCTTACCGTCGGGATGGTGCGCCTCGAAGCCGGACGGTCGGGCCGCACCATCGTGCGCTTCAACGGGTTCGAGCGGTTCGTGCACTGGATGACGGCAAGCTGCTTCATCGTCCTGGCCATTTCCGGGCTGAACATCACGTTTGGCCGGCCGTTGCTGTTGCCGCTGATCGGCTTCGAGGCTTTCTCGGAATGGTCGCAATGGGCCAAGTACGCTCACAACTATCTGAGCTTCCCGTTCACCATCGGCGTCGTCCTGATCTTCCTGATGTGGATCGGCGGCAATATCCCGAGCAAGGTGGATATCGAATGGGCGAAGCGCGGCGGCGGCCTGATCGGACATGACCATCCGCCGGCCTACCGCTTCAATGGTGGCCAGAAGATGATCTACTGGATCGTCGTGATTGGCGGCGGACTCGTCGCAGCGTCCGGCTATGCGCTGATGTTCCCGTTCTACGGCACCGGGATCGAGGGCATGCAAATGGCCCAGATCGTCCACTCGATCGTGGCGGTCCTGTTCGTCGCGGCGATGATCGCGCACATCTATATCGGCACCATCGGGATGGAAGGTGCGTTCGAGGCCATGGGCTCGGGCGAAGTCGACGTCAACTGGGCTCGCGAGCACCATAGCCTCTGGCTCGACGAGCAGAAGGCGCGAACAGGACCGAACGACGGACAACCGCGACCCGCAACGGCCGCGGCCGAATAAGCGGAGCCCGACGCGGGCGCTCCGGCCTAAAGCATGATCCGGAAAGGTGCGCAGCGGTTTTCCCTCGCGACAAACGCGGAACGCGTTTGCGCGGAGATCATGCTTAAGCAACAACCTAAAGCGCGATGACGATTCATCCCAATCGCACCGCGCTTTAGTGAGCCGGCTCTTTCGCAAACAGGACGGAGCGATCCTGCAGCTCCTGCTCGGGGAGCTTGTTCGCCTGGCCTGTCTGCATGTCTTGAATTGACGCCATGCCGTGCTCACCGAAATGGAACACTGTATGCGACCTGAACACGTTGCTGGCTACACCAGCGAGAAGCATGGCTGCAATGAGCGAGAGCATGAGGGGTTTCATGCGCATCTCCGTTTGCCATCTCCACCCGGCATGACGAATACATCCAGATTGTCCGGCCGCATGTGAGCCACTTCACAGCGATCGGTTCCAAGACCGTTGAAACGGAGCCTGTTCTGGAAATGGCCAGCACTTGCGGCATCAACATGCAATCCATCCTCAGATTGGATGACGTCGTGCGGCGGGCATGTCCGTGATCCCCTGCCGGCCCTCGAAACCGCCTTCGATGTCCTGAAAAAACCCTACACGATGATCAGCAATGCGAAGGAGACCGAGCAGGCGGGTATTGACCGAGCTGAGCCAGGCGCAGAGATGGCGGCAGGCGTCTGATATCGCAGGCACGCGACCCGGCTCCCCGCGATCAGTGCGGCCGTGATGGCGCCTGCCGATGAACCGGTCACCCAGTCGATCGGTGAGCGAAGAGAGCTGAGCGCTTCAAACACACCGGCATGATATGCACCGAGGCCGAGACCGCCGGAGAAGACGACAGCGGTGAGCGGGAGCTCAGCTGCTATCGCGCCGCTCGGCTCAGCGCGATCAGGCAAAGCCGGCTCCGCCGCTTGCCAGCCTGGAAGTCAGGCTGATCACCGGTATCCTCTGTAACGGCGCGCATAGGCGTAACGGGGATTGATGCCGCAATAGGCGTTCGTTCCCGATGCGGTTGCCATGCATTGAGCGTAACTGGCGAACTGGCAATTGCCTGGATAGCCCCAGATCCGGCCCTGGAGGCAGTAGCGATCTTGCGCCACCGCGGCGGTCGAGGAGGCGAAGCTGCCCATGATCGCGAGAGCGGCGGTCGCCGTGAGCAATAGATATTTCATCTTGGGTCTCCAATTCCGACATTGAACGCGGCTCGTGATGCGGGGTTCCAATGGCGCGCGCGGCGCGCATGCTCGTCATTTGAGGCGAGCCATCAACCTATGTAACGTCAACCCATGTAACGTCGCTCGGTGCGCATCGCGGCTAAGGTGCCCTCGCCGGGCATCGTGTTCGGCGAGATGATCGCCGATCGCGAGTAGGCGGCGGATAGCCTAAAGCGCGATGAGATCAGGATCAATCGTCATCGCGTTTCAGGTTATTGTTCGAGCATGATCTTTTCGGAAAACCGCTGCCCACTTTTCCGGATCATGGTCTAGCTAGCCCGGTAGAGGGGTATCGGCGACGTCCAGCAGTGCGCCGAGCCCGTGGCGAAGGCGTCGCGTCCCGATGGTATCATTCGCGAGGCCAAACATCACGAGCGAGCGGGCGGTCACTGCGTAGGCGTGCCCGAACTCGAACTCGGCCATGGGCGCGTCAGGCCGATTGGTGTCGATCAGGCTCAGCCAGCTGCGCCCGTCGGTGACCTCCGGCAGGGTAAAGTTCACGACATCATGATGCGCGTTGTAGACCAGCAGCATGGTCGCATCCGAGCCCCGACGCTTGATCCCGGTCTCCTGCGCGCGGCCGTCGAGCAGCATCCCGAAGCATTTGGCATTGCCATCCTGCCATTGCTCGGTCGTCATCTCCTCGCCGGATGGCGACAGCCAGGTCACGTCCTTGACGTCGAGTTCCTCGTTGTGCGAGCCGACCAGGAAGCGGCTGCGGTAGAGGATCGGAAACGCCTTGCGGGTCGCAATCAGCTTGCGGGCGAATTCGCGAAGGCTGCGGCCGTTCGCGGTGATACCCATCCAGTCGAGCCAGGTGGTCTCGTTGTCCTGGGCGTAGGCGTTGTTGTTGCCATTCTGGGTGTGCCCGAACTCGTCGCCGGCGAGCAGCATCGGCGTGCCGTGGGAGAGCAGCATCGTCGCCAGCAGATTCCGCTTCTGGCGCTCGCGCAGCGCGGTGATCTCGGGGTCGTCGGTCGGCCCCTCGGCGCCACAGTTCCAGGAATGGTTGTTGCTGTGACCGTCGCGATTGTCCTCGCCATTCGCCTCGTTGTGCTTGTCGTTGTAGGAGACGAGATCGTTCAGGTTGAAGCCGTCATGGGCCGTGACGAAGTTGACGCTGGCCCAGGGCCGCCGTCCGCGCTTGTTGAAGAGGTCGCCGGATCCCGATACGCGCTTGGCAAAGTCGGCCAGCGTGCCCGGGTCGCCCTTCCAGAAGGCGCGCACCGTGTCCCTGAACTTGTCGTTCCACTCGGCCCAACCGGGCGGAAACCGACCGACCTGGTAGCCACCGGGTCCGATATCCCAGGGCTCTGCGATCAGCTTGACGCTTGAGAGCACGGGATCCTGGCGGCAGGCGTCGAGGAAGCCGCCGCCCTCATCGAAGCCGTATGGTTCGCGCGCCAGAATGGTGGCGAGGTCGAAACGGAAGCCGTCGACCCGCATCTCGGTCGCCCAGTAGCGCAAGGAATCGGCGACGAGTTGCAGCACGCGCTGATGCGAAAGATTGACGGTGTTCCCCGTGCCGGTGTCGTTGATGTAGTAGCGTTTCTTGTCCGGCAGCAGGCGGTAATAGCTGGCATTGTCGATGCCCTTGAACGACAGGGTCGGGCCGAGCTCGTTGCCTTCCGCGGTGTGATTGTAGACGACGTCGAGAATGATCTCGATGCCATGGGCGTGAAACTGGTTGACCATGGCCTTGAACTCGTTCGCGGACGGCGTCTTGAGGTAACGCGGATCAGGCGCGAAGAAGGCGATGGAATTGTAGCCCCAGTAGTTGCGCAGGCCCTTCTCGACCAGATAGCTGTCGTCGACGAAGGCATGGATCGGCAGCAACTCGGCGCTGGTGATGCCGAGCGAGCGTAAATAGGCCGGGACTTCCGAATGTGCCAGGCCCGAGAACGTGCCGCGGTCGGCTTCCGGCACCAGCGGATGCAGCTGGGTAAAACCCTTGACGTGCATCTCGTAGACGATCGTTCGCTCCCAAGGCACTTCCGGCTTGCGTGCCGCGCCCCAGGTGAAGGCGGGATCGATCACGCGGCATTTCTGCATCAAGGGCGCGCTGTCGCGTTCGTCGTAGGAGAGATCCTTGTCGGCATGGTCGAGCCGGTAGCCGAACAGCTCCGGTCCCCAGCGGAGCTGGCCGACCAGCTGCCTGGCGTAGGGATCGAGCACGAGCTTCTTGGGATTGAAGCGGTGGCCGGCGTCGGGTTCGTAAGGGCCATGGACGCGGTAGCCGTAGACGGTACCCGGGCGGGCGGAGGGCAGATAGCCGTGCCAGACTTCGTCGGTGTATTCGGGAAGCTCGATGCGCTCGAGCTCGGTTTCGCCGGTATCATCGAACAGGCACAGCTCAACCTTGGTGGCATGGGCCGAAAACAGCGCGAAGTTGACGCCGAGTCCATCCCAGGTGGCGCCGAGCGGAAACGGTCTGCCCTCGGTGATCCGGGTGCGGCGCAGGCTCGAGGCCGCCCGCGTCAGGGCGTCGTCCGAATGTACTGTTTGGTCCATCCTTCCCCCCGAATAGTCCGTCAGGATGACGGCGCAGTCGCTGCGACCTCGGCCGTAGTCTGCTCGCCGGCGGTCGCCGAAGCGATCACGGCGGCGGGCGCCACGTCCGCCGGCTTGGGCAGCGCGTTGGCTCTTTGCTGAGCTGCTTCCTTGCTGATGGCCGGAATCGAGTTGCCCATCCGCCCGACGATCACGGTCAGCTCCGCGTCCGACAGTCCGAGGCGCTTCCTGAGGAGACGCACCTGGCTGCGGTCGGTCAGGTCCAGCTTGTTACGGATGGCTTGCGGCTTCGGGCGGCGCATGGCGAACAGCTCCTGTGTACGAGGGTAACCGTCGCGCCGCTGATTCCGTTCCTCCACGTGCTGCAAATGTCCGGCGTCGACGCCGTGGAGGAACGAACGCACTCAGCTCCGCTTTGTGGTCCGGACGGGTGCAAGCGATCTCGAAGTATGCCGAGCACGGGGCATGCGGGTGAAAGGGGACGGGTTTGAGGCACAGACTGGGAACGGCCGAGCAAAGTCGGCGCCATGGTCCTCAGATCGTCGATCATGGGGTCTCGTTCAACCTATGGGCGCCCACGGCCCGATCGGTCGAATTGCTCGAAGTCGGCCAGCCGCCCCGCAGGATGCCGCGCGACGACGACGGCTGGTATCAGCTGCTGAGCCCGACCGCGCGCGCCGGCACGCGCTATCAGTTCAGGATCAACGAAGATCTCGTCGTTCCCGATCCCGCCTCGTTCTTCCAGCCGGACGACGTCGGTGCGCCCAGCGAGGTGATCGATACGGCCGCGCTGAGGGACTCGGTTCTCTATCCGGGCCGTCCCTGGGCGGAGGCCGTGATCTACGAGCTGCATGTCGGCACCTTCAGCGAGGAGGGCACCTATGCCGGCGTCGAGAAGAGGCTGCCTTATCTGCGCGATCTCGGCATCACCGCCATCGAGCTGATGCCGCTCAACGACGTCCCCGGCCGGCACAATTGGGGCTATGACGGCGTGCTCCTGAACGCGCCGAATGCCCGCTATGGCCGGCCGGAGGATCTCAAGCGGCTGCTCAAGGCCGCGCACGCTCTCGACATCATGGTCTATCTCGATGTCGTCTACAATCATTTCGGGCCGCAGCTGAACTATCTGCACCTCTATGCGGAAAATTTCTTCACCGCGCGCCACACCACGGGCTGGGGGCCTGCCGTCAACCTCGAAGGTCACGACGGCGCGTTCGTGCGCGGGTTCCTGATCGAGAATGCCCTGATGTGGCTGCGCGACTATGGGTTCGACGGACTGCGCTTCGATGCGGTCCACGCGCTGAAGGACGATTCCGAGCGTCATTTCCTGATCGAGCTTGCCGAGACCGTGCGCAGTCAGCTGGTGGGCCGGCATGTCCATCTGATGTTGGAGAACGAGGCCAATCAGGCGCACCTGCTCGCGCGTTCGCAGGGACGCGCGAGGTATTACGACGCGCAGTGGGGCGACGATTTTCACAACGCGCTCCACGTGCTGCTCACGGGCGAGGGCGAAGGCTATTACCGGGCCTTCGCAGACAAGCCGCTCGAAC
The DNA here is from genome assembly GCF_028128965.1 of Bradyrhizobium sp. CCBAU 25338. Lineage (NCBI taxonomy): Bacteria > Pseudomonadati > Pseudomonadota > Alphaproteobacteria > Hyphomicrobiales > Nitrobacteraceae > Bradyrhizobium > Bradyrhizobium sp. CCBAU 25338. Next base: position 151,082 of record NZ_LFKY01000001.1, on the reverse strand, counting down.
ATCTCGCGCGATCCCTGACTGAGGGCTTTGCCTATCAGGGCGAAGTCTTTCCTCTGCACCAGGAGCCGCGCGGCGAGCCGAGTGCTCATCTGCCGCCCGAAGCGACCATCTTCTTCGCCCAGAACCACGACCAGGTCGGCAACCGCGCATTCGGGGAGCGGCTTTCCCGATTGGTCGGCCCGGAAAAGCTGGAGCTCGCCCTGGCGCTGGTTCTGCTGAGCCCGCATATTCCGATGCTGTTCATGGGTGAGGAAGCCGCCGCCGACACACCGTTCCTTTTCTTTGCAGACTGGACCGGCGAAGCGGCCGAGCTGACACGGGACGGCCGCCGCAGGGAGTTTTCGCACTTCAAGGCTTTCGCAACTCCCGAAACGCGCGCCAGAATTCCGGACCCGTGCGACGAAAGAACCTTTCTGGCCTCCAGGCTGGACTGGACGAGCATCGACCAATCTCCCGCCGGCGCGAGGTTTCGAGCGCTGACAGCGCAGTTGTTGACGATACGGCGTGAGAAGATCGTGCCGCTCATCAAACGGGGTTTCGTTTCGGCGCAGCGGCAATTACTGGGCGCCGATCCCCGCACGGGCGGCGCGGATGTGCGCTGGCAGACGGAGAGGGGCGACGTTCTGCAGATCGTCGCAAATTTCGCCGACCACGAACTCCCGATGCCCTCGCTGGTCGATGGCGAGAGCTTGTGGCGATTGCGCCCTCATGTCGCCGAAGCCCTCGGGCCCGGCGACATGATGGTGAGGCTTGGCCGGAAGCGCTGACTCAGACGAGGTCCGCGGGGTTAGCCGCCGGCACGGCTCGCGACGACCGATGAGGGTGAGGTCGCGAACTTGCCGAGCGCAAGATAGACGAGGCCTGCTACTCCAATTCCGAACAGCCAGCTCAGATCGGCACCGCCGAGAAGATTGATCGAGATCGGCCCCTGCAGCGCACTGACGAGGCCGTCCTGCACCAGCCAGCCGGCGACGAGGCCGGCGACGAACGCAATCATGCCGGCCCAGTTGATGTCGCCATAGGCGCTGCTCTCCGGCGAGCGATAGAGCTCGGCCACCTCGATCCTGCCCTTGCGCTTGATGAAGAAGTCGGCGAGCACCACGCCGGCCCACGGGCTCATCCACAACAGCAGGCTGATCATCCAATGGTCGAACGCCTTCGCGAACGACGGCGCGAAGATGAAGTAGAGGGTAACCAGATAGCCGGCGACGCCGACGATGACGGTGAGCCAGAAGCGCGAGAGTTTCAGCCCCGCGCTCAGCGCCGCCAGCGCCGCCGAATAGACGTTGAGGATGTTGGTGGCGATCGGGCCGTGCAGCACCATCAGCAGGACCAGGATGCTGACGGGACCGCCGAACACCGCGCTGACCATCTTGGCGGGGTCCGTGTCCAGCGTCGTCGAGGCGATCGTCGCGCCGAGAATGCCGAGCCAGACCGTCGGCACGAACATGCCGACATAGCTGTACCAGAACACGGCCTTCGATGGCGTGGAGCGCGGCACGAAGCGCGAATAGTCGGAGGCCCAGGTGACCCAGGAGATGCCCCAGCCGACGCCGATTGCGGTCATGAGCATCGTCAGCATCGCGAGATGCGCGCCGGGCGGCAGCGAGGTCGTGAGGTTCCAGTTGACGACGCCGGGCTGCGTCCAGGCCAGCACGCTCATCAGCACCATGATGGCGATGGTCGGCGGCACCGTGTATTTCTCGAAGGTGCGGATCGCGTAGAAGCCGTAGACGCCGATCAGCACCTGCACCGCCATCACCAGCGTGATGACGACGAGCTGGACCAGCCATGTGTCGGGAATACCGAACTGGCCGAGGATGCCCATCGAGACCTTCACCGGGAAGTAGGTGTTCACGCCGATCCACCCCAGCGTCATCAGGAACATCAAGATGCTCGGCAGGTAGGCGCCGCGCACGCCGAACGCGGACCGGCTCAGCACCATCTGGTTGACGCCGGTCTTGTGCCCCATCACCGTGAAGGTCGCGAAGATCGCGCAGCCGACGATGTTGCCGAGCACGATGACCGCGATGGTCTCCATCAGGCCGAGCTTGAGAATGATGCCGAGCGCGCCGAGCGCCCAGTTGACCGGCGCGATGTTGGCGCCGGCCCAGATCCACATCTGCTGCGGCCCGGTGGAGTCCCGGTCCGCGTCGGGAATCGGCTCGATGCTGTGAATATCAGCGCGAAGTTCGGAATCCGTCATGACATCCCCCAATACGAAGCACGCTTCGCATCATCGCAGCATAAATCGTGCCATGGAATTGCGGAGCGGCCGAGCGGGCGGGCGTCGATGCCGGAGGTCATGCGCGTCGCGCCGGATGCGACTGCGTTTTCAAGCGCAGGCCGATCTTGCGCGTGAGTACGCTTCGGTACGTCTGGCGCGCCGGCGAGAGGCGGGCGATGTTGCTCGGCCGGGCAGCGGTACGATGATAAATTGAGCAGCCCAACTCAAAAGCGCAGCAGTGGCCCCTAATCGAATAGGGCAGCGGCGCTGTCGCGACTGGGGTTGCCGGCCACGATGCGCTGCATCATCTCGATGAAAAGCGCCTGTTCCCGCTGGCTCAAATCGCCGAGCGTCGCACGATGCGCCCGCCGCGCCGCGCCCTCGATCTTGACCAGCAGCGCGGCTCCGGCCGGTGTCAGTCGGCATAGCCGGGCCCGGCGATCGTCCTTGTTCACCGCGCGCTCGACCAGATTTCGGGCGGCGAGCCGCTTCAAGGCGCCGGTCGTCGTGGTGCGATCGAGGGCGATATCGGCCGCCAAAGTGGTCTGATCGGCGGTTTCACGCACCGCCAGCGCCGAGAGCAGGCTGTATTGCAGCGGCGTGACCTCGAATTCGCCGCAGGCTTCCTGAAACAGCGCGACGTGAATCTGATGCAGCCGGCGGATCAGATATCCGGGCCGTTCCGACAAGGGCCAGGGACGATGCCTCGTCCCGCCGCGACGTGTCTTCGCCTGCCGCAATGCACACTCTCCCAAGCCGAAACCCTGCCGCGCTTAGCTCGATTCGAGTGCGCCTGCCACATCAGGATCATGGCACGATGCTTGCTTTTGTCAAAATACGAAGCATGCTTCGTAATGTCGAAATACGAAGCATGCTTCGTAATTCGGGCGAAGCCGTCGCCGTCCAAGAAGAGGAGAGCACCATGTCCGTCACTGCCAGCTTCGACCTTCTGCTGCGAGGCGGTCGCGTGATCTGTCCGGCCTCCGGCGTCGATGGCATCAAGGATGTCGCGATCCGCAACGGCAAGATTGCAGCGGTCGCGTCCGACATTCTGCCGACCAGTGCCAGGGAGGTCGTCGACGTCGGGGGCAAGCTGGTGCTGCCCGGGCTGATCGACACGCACGCCCATGTCTATCAATACGTCTCCGGACGCTTCGGCATGAATCCCGACATGGTCGGCGTGCAGTCGGGTGTGACGACGCTGGTCGACCAGGGCGGTCCGTCCTGCATGACGCTGCCCGGCTTCCGTCACTTCATCGCGGAGCCCGCCGCCTCGCGCGTCTACGCGTTCCTGTCCGCCTATCTCGTCGGCGGACTCGAGGGGCATTTCTATCCGCAGCTCTACAGCCCCGACGGCGTCGACGTCGACGCGACCGTCAAGGCGGCGACCGCCAATCTCGACATCGTGCGCGGCATCAAGGCTCACGCGGAGATCGGCGGCTTCGCGCGCTGGGGCATCCGCGTCATCGAGATGGCGGCGGAGATCGGCAAGCGCGCCGATCTGCCGGTCTACGTGCATTTCGGCCAGCTCTGGGGCCTGCCCGAGAGCGGCGCTAATGGCGAGGATGCCGACACGATCCTGACGCGTGTCATTCCGCTCTTGCGCGAGGGCGACATTCTCGCCCATCCCTTCACGCGCCATCCCGGCGGTTTCGTCAATCGCGAAGGCGAGGTGCACCCGGTGATCCAGGCCGCGCTCGACCGCGGCCTGAAGGTCGACGTCGGTCACGGCAGCCATTTCTCGTACCGTTTGGCGAAGAAGGCGATCGCGGCCGGCATCATTCCGACGACGCTCGGCGCCGACATCCATGGCTACAACACCCACGTGCCCGCGCCGGCCGGGACGCCCGACCAGCATGAGGACGAGGAGAATCATCCGTTCGCAGGCCAGGCCAAGTTCAGCCTGGTCCAGGCGATGAGCTCGATGATGGCGCTCGGCCTGTCGCTAGAGCAGGTGGTGCCGATGGTCACCTCCAATCCCGCCAAGATGCTCGGCCGCAGCGGGGAGATCGGCGCGCTCAGGGTCGGCATGGATGCCGACGTCTCTGTGCTCTCGGAGCAGAACGGCCGCTTCGTCCTCAAGGACAATGAGAAGAACGAGGTGATCGCCGAGCGCCTGCTGCAGCCGGCCTTCTGCCTGCGCGCCGGCACGCGCTTCGAGGCGGTCGCGCCGATCCTGCCGCAAGCTGTCGCGGCATAAGGGCGGGCGGTGAAGGAGAACGCCGGCGTGCGCAACGAGCGAGAATTTCCTTCTGGGAAGTCCGGGCAGGGCGTGGGTGCGCGGCTGCCTCGGAAGGAGGACGATCGCCTGATGCGCGGCCGCGGCCAGTATGTCGGCGACATCAGGCTCGCGGGCCTCCAGGATGTCGCCTTCGTGCGCAGCCCGCTGGCGCATGCCCGCATTCGCGGGATTCATGTGCCTGAACGCCATCGCGGCAGCGTGTTCACGGCGGCCGATCTCGACGGCATCAAGCCCATCCGTGCGGTCTCGGGGCTTCCCGGCTTCAAGATTTCCGAGCAGCCGGTGCTCGCCTCCGGCAAGATCCGGCAGGTCGGCGAGCTCGTCGCGATGTGCCTTGCGCCGACACGCGCCGAAGCGGAGGACATCGCGGCCTCCGTGACGTTGGATCTCGAAGAGCTGCCGGCGGTCTACGACATGCTGAAGGCGCGCGAGCCCGGCTCGGCGCTGGTGCACGAGCATTGGGGCGACAATGTCTTCCTGGAGACCAATTACGAGGTCGACATCTCAGCCGCGCTGGACGCGCCGATCAAGGTGACGCGCGAGATCTCGACCGCGCGGCAGTGCATGTCGCCGCTCGAAGGCCGCGGCGTGGTCGCGACGTTCGACCGGCGGCTAGACCAGCTCACGCTGCATTCCGCAGCGCAGATGCCGCACATCACGCGCAGCGGCCTTGCCGAATGTCTCGGCATGGAGGAGGGCCAGATCCGCGTCATCTCGCCCGACGTCGGCGGCGGTTTCGGTCACAAGGGCATTCTGCTGCCCGAAGAGGTCTGCCTGTCCTGGCTGACGATGCGCTGCGGCCACCCGGTGCGCTGGATCGAGGATCGCCGCGAGCATCTGGTCGCCAGCTCCAATTGCCGCGAGCACCATTACAGGATCACGGTCTATGCTGACAGCGACGGCACCTTGCGCGGCATCGACTGCGAAGCGACCGTGGATTCCGGCGCCTACTCGTCCTATCCGTTCTCGGCCTGCCTCGAAGCCGCGCAGGTCGCGAGCATCCTGCCAGGTCCTTACAAGATGCCGGCCTATCGCTGCCGCACCTTCTCGGTCGCCACCAACAAATGTCCGATCCTGCCCTATCGCGGCGTGGCGCGCACCGGCGTCTGCTTCGCGCTGGAATTGATGCTCGATCTCGTGGCGGCGGAGGCCGGGCTCGAGCCCGGCGAGGTCCGGCTGCGCAATCTGGTACGGCCGGAGCAGATGCCGTTCGACAATATCACCAGGAAGCATTTCGATAGCGGCGACTATCCGGAGGCGATGCGCCGCGCGCTGGCACAGATCGATATCGATGCCATTCGCGGCCGCCAGCGCAAGGGCGAGGCCGACGGCCGCCGGATCGGCGTCGGCGTCTCGATCTATTGCGAGCAGGCCGCCCACGGCACATCCGTCTATTCCGGCTGGGGCATCCCGATGGTGCCGGGCCATGAGCAGGCATCCGCACGATTGACGCCGGACGGCGGCCTCGAATTGCGAGTCGGCGTGCATTCGCACGGCCAAGGCATGGAGACCACGCTCGCCCAGGTCGCGCATGAGATCCTCGGCGTGGATGTCGCGAAGATCCGCATCATCCTCGGCGACACTGCGATGACGCCCTATTCGACCGGCACCTGGGGCTCGCGCTCGATGGTGATGGCGGGCGGTGCGGTCGCGACCGCGTGCCGCGAGCTCGGCGAACGCACCCGGCGCATCGGCGCCAAACTGTTGCAGCATGATCCTGCTTCGGTGGTCTTGCAGAACGGCGAGGTGCGCGGCGTCAATGGCAGCGTCAGCCTGAAGGCGATCGCCCACACCTGGTACCGCCGCCCGCAGGATCTGCCGACCGACGTCGATCCCGGCGGGCTGGAAGTGACGCAAGGCTACAAGCCGGTGCGCGACAGCGGCACCTTCAGCTACGCCGCGCATGCGGCGGTGGTCGCGGTCGATCCTGATCTCGGTGAGGTCGAGATCCTCGATTACGTGATCGTCGAGGACGGCGGCGTGCTGGTCAATCCGCTCGTCGTCGACGGCCAGATCTATGGCGGCCTCGCGCAAGGCATCGGCACCGCACTCTACGAGGAGATGCCGTTCGACGCCTCCGGCCAGCCGCTGGCGACGACGCTCGCCGACTATCTGCTGCCCGGGCCGACCGAGGTTCCCGCCGCGCGCCTCGACCACATGGAGACGCCATCCCCTTATACGCAGTTCGGCGTCAAGGGCATCGGCGAGGGCGGTGCGATCGCGCCGCCTGCCGCGATCGCCAACTCCGTCAACGACGCGCTGCGCCCGCTCGGCGTCGAGCTGATGCAGTCGCCGATCACGCCGCACCGGATCGTCGCGGCCGTGCTGGCCGCGCGCGCGGCCGAAAGGAGTGCGGCATGAAGCCCGCTCCCTTCGCCTATGAACGCCCACGCGATCTCACGGCAGCGCTCTCGATGCTGGAAGCCGGCAGCGGCTCGGCGAAAATCATCGCCGGCGGCCAGTCGCTCGGGCCGATGCTCAATCTGCGGCTGGTGCAGCCGGAGCTGATCGTGGATATTTCCGGCCTGGCCGAACTCAAGCGCGCGGAGATTTCCGGCGGCGAGCTCGTGCTCGGGGCCCTGGTCACCCATGCCGATATCGAAGACGGGCGCGCGGCCGACGCGACCCGCGGCGCCATGCGCGGCGTGGCGGCCAACATCGCCTATCGCGCCGTGCGCAACCGCGGCACGATCGGCGGTTCGCTCAGCCATGCCGATCCCGCCGCGGACTGGATCTCGGCACTTGCCGCCTTGGGTGCGCGGGTGACGTTGCGCAGTCTTGCCGGTGCGCGCACGATGCCCGTCGAAACGTTCGTGGTGGGTGCCCTGGAATCTGCGCTGCACACGGGCGAGATCGTCGAGGCGGTCCATGTGCCGGTGCGATCGGCCTCGGCGCATTGGGGCTATGCCAAGAGCTGCCGCAAGACCGGCGAGTTCGCCCACGCCATCGGCGCGGTCCTGATCGATGCCGCCGCGGCCTCGGCGCGCATCGTGATCGGCGCGATCGACACGACTCCCATCGTCGTCACCGACGCCGCGGAGCTGTTCGGCGGCCGGATTGCAGCCGACTACAAGCAGCGCTTCGACTCCCGCGTTGCAGACGCTCTCCTGGCAAAGGCCGGCATCGACGATGCCGCGCAGCGCCATATCCATGCCAGCGTGTTGAAACGCGCCGTCCAGGAGGCCGCGGCATGAGCACGATCGCGCTTCACGTCAATCGCCGCGCGGTGGAGCTGTCGGCCGAGCCGCGCACCAGCCTTGCCGATTTCATTCGCGACAAGCTCGATCTGACCGGCACGCATCTCGGCTGCGAGCACGGTGTCTGCGGCGCCTGCACCGTGCTGCTCGACGGTGTGCCGGCGCGCTCCTGCATCACCTATGCGGCGGCCTGCGCGGGCGCCGACGTCACCACGATCGAGGGCCTCGACGAGGACGAGGTCACGACCGAGCTGCGCGCCGCCTTCACCCGCGAGCATGCGCTGCAATGCGGCTATTGCACGCCCGGCATGCTGGTCTCGGCGCGGGACCTCGTGCTGCGTCTGCCCGATGCCGACGAGCTGCGCATTCGCGTCGGTCTCAGCGGCAATCTCTGCCGCTGCACCGGCTATGTCGGCATCGTGCGCGCGGTGCAGTCCGTGATCGAGGCGAGGCGTGCGCGCAAGATCGCGCCGCTGGCCGATGGCGGCAGGACCGTCCTTGGTCCGGCCGGCTCGGGGCGAGCTGAATCCGGCCGATACGACCCGCAGCCTGCGCGCACGGTGGCGGCTCCGGCGTCCGAGAGCGTCGCGCCTGGCACCATTCCCGATTTCACCCCGGCGACCGTTCTCGACCAGCGCTTCACGCTGCCGCATGCGCCGGCGAAGGTGTTCGCGATGTTCGATGATATCGCGGGCATTGCCGCCTGCCTTCCCGGCGTGTCGCTGACATCGCCGGCAAGGCCGGAGCGCGTGGAAGGCTCGATCCGCGTGAAGCTCGGGCCGATCGCCGCGGCCTTCGAGGGTGCCACGCGCGTCGAGCGCGACCCCGCGACGCTCTCCGGGCGCATCGTCGGCATCGGCACCGACCACCGCAGCCATTCGGCGACGCAAGGCGAGATCCGTTATCGCCTGCTTCCGCTCGAAGGCGGTGCGGCGACCGCGGTCGAACTGTCGATCGGCTACACGCTCACGGGAATGCTGGCCCAAATCGGTCGGCCCGGCCTGGTGCGGGATCTCGCCCGGCGCCTGATCGCGGAGTTTGCGGGAAATCTCGATCGCCAGATGTCCGGTGCATCATCGGAGCAGATAGCCCCGGCGGAGCTGAGCTTCTGGTCGATTGCGTCGGACGTCTTGCGCGTGCGGATCGCCCGCATCTTTGGCCGCCGGAGCGAGGCGGGGTGACGGTGTGCTCGCACACCGGAAGTGACGAAGCCTGGACAGACTAGACATCAACAGCGTGGGATTTGGAGAGACAATATGACACGAGCACTCGGACTGGTTCCTGCCATCGCGCTGGCGACGGCCTTGTTCGGCGGCGCCGCGGGGGCGCAGACGATCAAGATCGGCGTCAACGAGCCACTCACCGGCGCGTTCGCGGCCTCGGGCACTTACGTCGTCAACGGCGCCAAGATCGCCGCCGACGAGATCAACGCCAAGGGCGGCATACTGGGCAAGAAGATCGAGCTCGTGATCGAGGACAACAAGAGCAACCCGACGGAAGCTGCCGCCGTCGCCGAAAAGCTGATCACCAGCGACAAGGTACCCGTGCTGATGGGCGCCTGGGGCTCGAGCCTGACGCTCGCGGTGATGCCGAAGCTGATGGAATACGAGACCCCGATGGTGGTCGAGACCTCGTCCTCGGGCAAGATCACGACGACGGGCAATCCCTTCATCTTCCGCATCTCGCCGCCCTCGGCGGTGGAGGCCGCGGCGTTCAAGGGCATCGTCGACAAGCTCGCGCTGAAGAAGGTCGATTTCCTCGTCATCAACAACGACTGGGGTCGCGGCACCGCCGAGGATTTCAGCAAGATGATGAAGGACAAGGGGATCAGCATCGGCCTGGTCGAGACCATGGACCAGGGCGCGCAGGACATGAGTGCGCAGCTCTCCAAGATCAAGAGCTCGGATTCCGAGACGGTCATCGTGACCACCGCGGTCGACCAGCTCACGCTGATCTTCAAGCAGGCCGCGGCGCTGGGCCTGAAGAAGCGGATCATCACCACCGGCGGCTCGCAAAATCCGGACCAGATCATCGCCCAGGCTGGTGCTGCAGCCAACGGCACCATGCATCTGACGACCTTCCTGCCCTGGTTCCCGGACAAGACGCCGAATCCGGAAGCGACCAATTACTTCATCACGGAATGGAAGAAGCGCGGATTCGACTTCGCCGGCTGCACCGAGAGTTTTCGCGGCTATGACGGCATCCGCACCGCGGCGGCCGCGATCGAGAAGGCCGGCAAGGCCGAGCCCGCAGCGATCAAGGCCGCGCTCTGGCAGATCAACATCAAGGGTCTCAACGGCGACATCGTGTTCCGCAAGTCCGGCCCCGAGGGCAAGGAGAGCGGGCAGAGCCAGCCGAACGTCTATCTCATCGAGATCAACAACGGCAAGGTCGAGATGAAGACGCTTTAAGGCGCGATGAGATTGGGTTCGATGCAGCAACGAAGGAGGTGCGCTCCCTCGCCCGCTTGCGGGAGAGGGTGGGGAGAGGGTGTCTCCGCAATGGGATAGTCGCCAAGAGGAGAAAAGCCCTCACCCGGCGCTCCGCCACAGCCGAGGCGTCGCCTCGGCGTTCCCAAGACGGCCGCCGAAGGCGGCCTACGCCTCTCCCGCAAGCGGGAGAGGTGAACGAGCCGCCACGGTCATCGATCCAACCTAAAGCCATTCCGCTTTAGCATCAGTCAATCCCGGGCGAGGGCGGCACGTTGCGGCCCTCGCCGCCATCCAGAACAGACGGGAACGGTCTTGAGCGAATTCCTCCAGCATCTGATCAACATGCTCGTGCTCGGCGGCACCTATGCGCTGCTGGGCATCGGGCTCACCTTGATCTTCGGCATCATGAACGTGGTCAACTTCACGCATGGTGTGCTCTACACGTTCGGGGCCTACATCATGTTCATCGTGGTGCAGCAGCTCGGGCTGAACTTCTTTCTCGCGCTGCCGGTGGCCGTGCTGGCCGGATGGCTGCTCGGGGCGGCCATCGAGCTGACATTGCTGCGACCGCTGCGCGGCTCCGACATCGACACCACGATGCTGGTCATGATCGGTGCCTGGATCGCAATGCAGTCCGGAGCGCTGTGGATCTGGGGCGGCGTCGCCAAATCAGTGGCAACGCCGTTTCCGGAAGCGCCGCTGGTGCTCGGTCCGGTGTCGGTCTCCTGGCTGCGGCTGTTCGTTCTCGCCGCCGCGGCCCTGTTGATCCTCGTGACGTATCTCCTGATCAACAAGACCAGCCTCGGCCGCGCCATGCGGGCGACGTTCCAGGACCACGACACGGCCTCGCTGATGGGCGTCAATGTCGACATGATCTACACCTCGACCTTCGCGATCGGCTCCAGCCTGGCCGCCGCCGCGGGCGCGTTGCTCGGGCCGGTCTACGTGATCTTCCCGCAAATGGGCGATCTCGCCGCGGTGAAGGCCTTCGCCATCGTCATCCTCGGCGGCCTCGGCAACATCACGGGCGCCGTGATCGGCGGCTTCATCCTGGCGCTTGCCGAGGAGCTCGGCGCCGGCTACGTCTCGTCCGGCTACCGCGATGCCATGGGCTTCATCATCATCATCGCGGTGCTGATTTTTCGGCCGACCGGCCTGTTCGCGCGCGCGGAGCGCGTCGGATGAGGACCGCCATCACCATTCTCGCCGTCGCGGCACTTGCCTCGGTCCCGCTCTGGCTGCGCGATCCCTACCTCCTGAATGCGCTGATCACGACCGGGATCTTCGTCATCGGCGCAATGAGCCTCAACCTGCTGCTTGGCTTCACCGGCCAGCTGAGCCTCGGTCACATCGCCTTCTTCGGCATCGGCGCCTATGTCAGCGCGCTGACGTCGCTCGGTTTCGACGTCGGTCTGCCCGGAGACGTCCGCCTGGTCCACGCGCCCTGGCCGCCGATCGCCGGCTTCGTGCTTGCAATCCTGGTCGCCGGATTGTGCGGCTATTTCGTCGGGCTGCTCTCGTTCCGCGTTCGCGGTGCCTATTTCGTCATCGTGACGATCTCCTTCGCCGAGGTTGTCCGGCTGGTCGCGCTGAACTGGGTCGAGCTGACGCAGGGGCCGTTGGCGCTGACCAACATTCCCTCTATCGCGCTGCCTTTGCCAGGCTTCGGCGAGCTGACGCTGCGCACGAAGATGCAGAACTACTATCTCGTGCTGGTCGTCGCGCTCATCGCCTATCTCCTGATCGCGCGCCTCGTTCATTCGCATTTCGGCCGCGCGATGCGCGGGCTGATGGAGAACGAGACGCTGGCGGTCTCCGTCGGCATCGACGTGACCAGGACGCTGACGATCGCGGCGGTGATCTCCGCGGCAATCGCGGGAGCGGCCGGCAGCCTCTATGCGCACTACATCCGGATCATCGATCCCGAAGTGTTCGCCTTCATCAACACCGTTACCATGGTGATCATGGTGATCAGCGGCGGCAAGGGCTCGCTGGCCGGGCCTGTCCTCGGCGGCTTGATTTTCGGGCTGCTTCCGGTCGCGCTGCGGCCGGTCATGGCGCCGGAAGCGCAATGGATCGCTTATGGTGGCGTGCTGATCGCCATCCTGTTCGTGCTCCCGCGTGGCATCGTGCCGTCGCTCGCGCAGCGATTTGGCCGGCGACGGAGCGGGAGGACGGCGCTGCCGCCCGTCGCTCTGGCCGAGACCGCTGCCAAGGAGCCGGCGTGATGACGGCGCGCAGCATCGCCATGACGATCGATCAGGTGGCGGTCCGCTTCGGCGGCCTGGTCGCAATCTCCGACATGAGTTTTACGGTCGGGGAGGGCGAGATCGTCAGCCTCATCGGGCCGAACGGCGCCGGCAAGACCACCGCCTTCAACGTCATGACCGGCTTCCTGACGCCGAGCGCCGGCCGCGTGACCTATCGCAACACTGCGCTCGCCGGCTTGAAGCCGCATCAGATCGCCGATCTCGGCCTGATCCGCACCTTCCAGCGCACCAGCGTATTCCCGAACGACACGGTCTACGACAATCTCCTGATCGGCCTGCATCGACAGGGCCGCGTCCGGCTGATCGACGCCATTCTCGGCCTGCCAGGCGCGCGCGCCTCGGAGCGCCGACTCCGGCAGCGGGCGGGTGAGCTGCTGGAATGGGTTGGGCTCGAACGCCGCGCGCACGATGCCGCGGGCTCACTGTCCTACGGCGAGCAACGTCTCGTCGGTGTCGCGCTGGCGCTCGCGGCCGAACCATCGATGCTGCTGCTCGACGAGCCGGTGTCCGGCATGAACGCCTCGGAAACGCACCGCTTCGTCGAGCTGATCCGCAGCATCCGCGACCGCGGCATCACGATCCTCCTGGTCGAGCACGACATGCCGATGGTGATGACCGTCTCTGATCGCATCGTGGTGCTCAATTACGGCCGCATCATCGCGGAAGGGACCCCCGACGTGATCCGCAACGATTCGAGGCCTATCTCGGACATGGAGCGGGACATGCTTGAGATCCGCGAGATGGTTTGCGGCTATGGCGGCGTCACCGCGCTGCGCGGCATCTCGCTGGACGTGAAGGCCGGCCAGCTGGTTGCGCTGATCGGGGCCAACGGCGCCGGCAAGAGCACGACGCTGCGCGCGATCTCCGGCCTCGTGCCGCCACGCTCGGGCCAGATGCGGTTCGAGGGCATCGACATCACCGGGGCGAGGCCCCCGCGCGTGCTGGCGAGCGGAATCGCGCATTGTCCGGAAGGGCGGCGCGTATTTCCGCACATGAGCGTCGAGGAGAATCTCGACATGGGGGCTTACCTACGTCGTGGATCGGGCGAGATTGCGGCCGACCGCGACCGCATCTACGCGGAATTCCCGCGACTCGCCGAGCGGCGCCGGCAGGCGGCGGGGACATTGTCCGGTGGCGAGCAGCAGATGCTTGCGATCGGGCGCGCGCTGATGTCGCGACCGCGGCTGATCATGTTCGACGAGCCATCGCTCGGGCTCGCGCCCAACATCGTCGAGCGCACCTTTGCCATCATCCGCGGCATCCGCGATGCCGGCACCACGGTGCTGCTGGTCGAGCAGAACGCCTTCGCCGCGCTCGAGATGTGCGACCACGCCTATCTGCTCGAGAACGGCCGTATCGTGCTGTCCGGAGCCGGCTCCGAGCTGATCGCGAACGAGCATGTGCGCAAGGCCTATCTCGGTGGGTGATGGGGCCGGGTGGACTCCGGTCTGCGATCTCGACCGGCTGAAGGCAGAAGCGATCGTCCGCGTCGCCGCGCGCGACCTGATCGTGATCTGGAACGAGGGCAACGTTGTCGCCTGCGAACGTGCGTGCCCGCACGAACAGGCGGATTTGGCTCTGGGACAGGTGGCGGCGGGGCGGCTCCGTTGCCCCCGCCATGCGGCATCATTCGATTTGCGCGACGGCGCAATCACCGCGGGATGGCCGAGCCCGCCACTGCGGCTCTATCCGGTGCGGATCACGGGCGGGCAAGTCTGGATTGAGATGCAGGAGCGGCAGCCGGGGCGATGATGGCATCATGCCCCTGTTTTGCCCGACAAGTCAAAGCGATGGCGGCGTCGTTCTGCCTTCAAAAATTTGCATTTGAAAACAACGGCATCTCTACTGTGCATGGGGTTGTTTTCGCACTTTTTAGTCCAGCAACCGCCGAGCGGCGTCGACCAGCATGCCGTCCGGCCGGCGCAGCGCCTCGAGAATGGTGAAATGGTCGGCGCCTTCGACCGAGATGAGCTTGCCCGGCGCTCCGGCCGCCGCGCGCTTCTCGTGGAAATCGATTGAATCGTTCACGAGAGCCGGCAACTCGCTGCTGCCATAGGCAATGTCGAGCCGCTTCCGCGTCACGGGCAGGCGAAGCGGCGACAGCGTGGCGATTTCCTCGTCCGTCAGATTCAGCGCGTTGTTCAGCCCGGTATCGCGGATCGGCGCGAGATCATAGACGCCTGATATCGCCAGCCCCGCCTGGACACGCGGATGATCGAGCGCCATCGCAACGAGGTGGGCACCGGCGGACCAGCCCGACAGCACGACCGGCCCGGCGATGCCATGGGAAGCGCCATGCGCGGCGAGCCAGTCGAGTGCGCGCGGGATTTCGCCGACGATGTCGGTCAGGGACACCTCGGGCGCCAGCGAATAGCCGGGTATGGCAACCGACCAGCCATGCGCGGCAACGCCTTCGACCAGCATGGCGAACAATTCGCGCGAATTGCGCTGCCAATAGCCGCCGTGCAGGAACACCAGGCAGGGCGCATCCGGCCTGGCGGCGGGGTAGAGGTCGATCTTGTTGTTGGCCCGCTCGCCGTAGGGCAGGTCGAGGTGGGACTTCAGAGTGCCCCGCAGCCGGCTGGAGGCCTCGTTGCGCTCGGCGATCAGGGCCGCGCTGTTCTTGACCGCCGCGTTGTTGTCATAGGCGGCGTCGCGTTCTGTCTGCGACAGCTCGGACCATTTGCCACGGGGGTCGAGCGACCGAATTGTCGAACGAGCGTTCTCAGCCATAAAACTCTCCGTTGCCGCCCTGGACGACACCTTCTCGATTTGGACCGGCCAGTCCCCCTCTATTGAGCTGTTGGATCAACCGTGTCCAGCCTTGGACAAGACGGCTCGGCCAGCCGGCCGCGTCCGGCGCGCTCATGCGTAGTATGTGGGCACGAGGATCAAGCGTCAGCCGTGAGCGTCACGAGATTGAGCGAAGGCGCAGGCGCAGCCCATTGCGCCGTCCCTCCTCCCGCCGCGTCGTCGTTGAGGCGCAGCTTGGGCGCGCAACGCCCGGGAACATTTGGTCATGGGGTTACCCCGTGCTTTTACATTTTGCCGTACCTGCGGCCGCAGCTATGTCGGAGCGAGCTTGTCAGCTCGAGTTTATTCTGCTCAGTGTCCGTCCAAACCGTGCATGCGATCCACGCATGCACCGACTAAAGTCGACAATCAGTGAGGAAACATTATGCGTAGACTGATTTTGGCCGCCGCCGTGATTGCCCCGATGCTCGGCCATGCGGCACGGGCGGAGGATACCGTCAAGATCGGCTACATCGATCCACTCTCCGGTGGCGGCGCCAGCGTGGGTGAGGGGGGCCTGAAGACATTCCAGTACCTGGCTGACGAGCTCAACGCCAAGGGCGGCATCCTGGGCCGCAAGGTCGAGATCGTGCCCTTCGACAACAAGACCAATCCGCAGGAGGCCCTGGTGCAGGCCCAGAAGGCGATCGACGCCGGGGTTCGCTACATCACACAGGGCAATGGCTCGTCCGTCGGCCTGGCGCTCGAGGATTTCGTCACGAAGTACAACACGCGCAATCCCGGCAAGGAAGTGCTCTACTTCAACTATGCGGCCGTCGATCCGGCCATGACCAACGAAAAGTGCAGCTACTGGCATTTCCGCTGGGATGCCAGCTCCGACATCAAGATGGAGGCGCTGACCAACTACATCAAGGACGTCGCTTCGATCAAGAAGGTGTACCTGATCAACCAGGACTATTCGTTTGGTCAGTCGGTACGCAGCGATGCGCGCAAGATGTTGACGGCGAAGCGGCCTGATGTCCAGATTGTCGGCGACGAACTGCATCCGCTGCTGAAGGTCACGGATTTCTCACCGTACATCGCCAAGATCAAGGCTTCCGGTGCCGACAGCGTCATTACGGGCAACTGGGGTCAGGACATCGCGCTGCTGCTCAAGGCCGCCGCTGATGCTGGTCTGAAGGTCAATTGGTACACTTACTATGCCGGTGGCGCCGGTGGGCCGACCGCGATCAAGCAGACGGGTCTCGACCATCAGGTATTCCAGCTGACGGAAGGTTTTGCCAATTCGGGCCACCAGCCCGCGATGGATTACGAGAAGGCCTTCCGTGCCAAGGTCAACATGTCGCTTTGGTATCCGCGTGCGGTCAACGAGATGCGCATGTTCAAGGCCGCGGCCGAGAAGGCCAACTCGGTTGAGCCCGTGAAGGTGGCGGCGGCGCTCGAGGACCTGAAGTTCGAGGTCCTGGATGGCGGTACCGGCTTCATGCGCAAGGACGACCATCAGTTCTTCCAGCCAATCTACATCTCCTCCTTCGGTAAGCTTGCCGCGAACGAGCCGTTCGACGAGGAGAACACCGGCTGGGGCTGGCATCTGGTCACCAAGGTCGATACCCCACAGGCCATGGTCTCGACGACCTGCAAGATGACACGGCCGTAAGGGCCATACACGCCGCCGGCCCGCGGCATTCTCGCTGCGGGCAGGTGGCGGCTGAAGTATTTCCTGGATGGAAACCGGGGCCTTGCCTCGGATGGTTCACGAGTGCGCTGTGCTTGAACTCATTGTCATTTCGACCCTGAACGGTGTGCTGTTCGGCATGCTGCTGTTTCTGCTGTCGAGCGGGCTGACGGTCATCTTCAGCATGATGGGCGTGCTCAACTTCGCCCACGCCAGCTTCTACATGCTTGGCGCCTTCTTCGGCTTTCAACTGACGAAATGGATCGGGTTCTGGCCGGCCTTCGTGCTCGCCCCGCTCCTGGTCGGCGCGATCGGGATGGCGGTCGAGCGCTATGGCCTACGCAACACCCACAAGCATGGCCATGTCGCGGAATTGCTGCTGACCTTTGGCCTCGCATTCGCGATCGAAGAGATCGTCGCAATGATCTGGGGCAGGAGCCCGGTCGACTATCGCGTGCCGGCGCTGCTTGACTTTCCAGCCTTCACGATCTTCTCCACCAATTATCCCGCCTACAAGATCTTCATGCTCGCGGTATCGGTGGTCATCTTCGTCGCGCTCCTGCTGGTGCTGCGGCGTACCAGGGTCGGCCTGATCGTGCAGGCGGCGCTGACGCATCCTCACATGGTCGGACACCTTGGCCACAATGTGGGGCGCGTGTTCATGGTGGTGTTTGGCGTGGGCAGCGCGCTGGCCGGCCTTGCCGGTGTCATTGCGGGACCGGCGCTGGTGACGCAGTCCGACATGGCGGCCGCGCTCGGGCCGATCCTGTTCGTGGTCATCGTGTTCGGCGGCCTCGGCTCCTTGCCCGGCGCCTTCGTCGCCTCGCTCGTCATTGGCCTGGTGCAGACTTTTGCAGTGGCGTTGAATGGCTCGTTGGCCAGCGTCTTCGGTCCGCTCGATTCATCGGGGGGACCTTCCGCTCTTTCCGACATCTGGAACGTCACAATCGCACAGGTCGCGCCGATCATTCCTTATCTTCTGCTGGTCATCATCCTGATCGTTCGCCCCATGGGCCTGATGGGGACGCGCGAATCATGACTACGGCAACGACATCGGTATCGGAACCCGCGGCGAACGCGGCCCGCGAGAACATGCGCTTCTACGGTGTTTGGCTGGCCGGCGTAGTGGTCCTCATCGTGCTGCCGCTGGTGTTCTCGTCCGGCGGCTCCCTCACGTCCTTCAGCCTGATCGGGATCGCGATCGTGTTCGCGCTCTCTTACAACATCCTGCTTGGACAGACCGGATTGTTGTCTTTCGGCCATGCCGTGCACTACGGCCTCGGCGGCTTCACGGCCTGCCATGTGATGAACGCCGTCGTCGCCCACGGCTGGCCGATCCCGCTTCCGTTCATCCCATTGTTCGGCGGCCTCGGTGGCCTCGGGTTCGCCATCCTCGTCGGCTGGCTCATGACCAAGCGTGCCGGCACCGTGTTCGCCATGATCTCGCTGGGAATCGGCGAACTGGTGGCGTCTTCGTCTCTGATCCTCCGGTCGGTCTTCGGCGGCGAAGCCGGCATCACGACGGACCGCACGGCGCTGCCGCGCATGTTCGGCTGGACCTTCGGGCCGCAGATCCAGGTCTATTATCTGATCGCGTTCTGGCTGGTGGTATCGGCGATCGCGATGTACGCACTGACCCGAACCCCGTTGGGGCGGATCAGCAATGCCGTCCGTGACAATCCCGAGCGCGTCCAGTTCATCGGCTACGATCCTCACGTGGTCCGCTATCTCGCCTTCTGCTTTGCTGGGTTCTTCGCCGGCATCGCCGGGGGGCTTGCCGCGATCAGCTTCGAGATCGCGAATTCGGCCTATCTCGGCGCGATCCAGTCCGGCCTGGTGCTGTTCGCAACCTTCATCGGCGGTACCGCCTATTTCTTCGGACCCATTCTCGGCGCGATCCTGGTGACCTATCTGCAGCTCGGGCTGACCAGCGTCACCAGCGTCTGGCAGCTCTATTTTGGCATCATCTTCATCGGCATCGTGATGTTCTCGCCCGGCGGCATCGCCGGCCTCGTGATGATGCACCGGCCGCTCCTTCGCGCCGGAGCGTTATGGACGGTGATTCCGTCTTATCTCGTCGCGATCGTGCCGACCGTGGCGCTCGGTTGCGGCGTCATTCTGGTGATCGAGACGATTGCGCGTCATTCCGGCGGGGAGGCCAATGCGATCAACCTGTTCGGCATTGCCTTCAATCCTAAGTCGCCGGCCACCTGGATTGCCGCAGCGGTTCTGGTGGCCGGTGGTTTCGTCATCGCGCGATTGACGTGGCGGCGGGTTGGCGAAGCATGGGATCGGGCGGCCACGGTCGCGCGTGATCGGGGGTATCTGGCATGACTGCAGCCATCGAAGTCCGCGCCGTCGAGAAGCGCTTCGGCAACGTTGGCATCATTCGCGACCTGAACCTCAGCATCGCGCAGGGCGAACGGCACGCCATCATCGGTCCGAACGGCGCGGGGAAGTCGACGACGTTCAATCTGATCAGTGGGCATATCAAGCCGACTTCGGGCGAGGTCCGGCTCAATGGCGACGTGATCTCCGGCCTGCAGCCGTTCGAGATCAACCGGCGGGGGCTATCGCGCTCGTTCCAGGTCACCAACGTGTTCGCCCGCATGACGGTCTGGGAAAATGTCCGTTGCGCGGTGCTGTGGGCCACGGGGCATCGCTACGCGTTCTGGAAGAACGTGGACAATCTGCCTGAGGTGCGCGAGCGGACCGCCCGGATTCTCGAAGACATTCACCTCACGCACCGCCGCGACGTCCCGGCCGGCCTGTTGACATATGCCGAGCAGCGCGAGCTGGAGATCGGCATCACGATCGCAGGGGGCGCTACCGTCGTCATGCTCGACGAGCCGACCGCTGGAATGAGCCACGCCGAGACAGAGCGCGCGGTGTCGCTGATCCGGCGCCTGACCGAAGGACGAACGCTGGTCATCGTCGAACACGACATGAGCGTCGTGTTTGGCCTTGCCGACCGCATCTCGGTGCTGGTTTACGGTCATATCATCGCCTCGGGCACTCCCGAGGAGATCCGGCGCGATCCGAAGGTCAGGGAAGCCTATCTCGGCGAGGAGGCACACTGATGCTCGAAGTCAGGAATCTCCACGCCTATTACGGCAAGAGCCACATTCTCCAGGGCGTTGACCTCGATGTCGCCGCCGGCGAAGTGGTGAGCCTGCTCGGTCGCAACGGTGTCGGGCGTTCGACCACGGTCAAGGCGATCATGGGCGAGGTCGTTCCGCAGGGCACGATCCGCTTCAAGGGCAAGGACATTGCCGGCCTGCCGAGCTACAAGATCGCGCGCCTCGGACTCGGCTACGTTCCTGAGCACCGCGATATCTTTCCGAGCTTGACGGTGCGACAGAACCTTCTGCTCGGCATCAAGGACACGCGACGACCGGGCAAATGGCGGCTGCAGGACATGCTCGACATGTTTCCCAACCTCGCCGCGCGCGCCGACGCGCCTGCTGGAGTCCTCTCCGGCGGCGAGAAACAGATGTTAACGACGTGCCGCACGTTGATGGGCGATCCCGATCTCATCATGATCGACGAGCCGACTGAGGGTCTTGCGCCGCTGATCGTGCAACAGGTGGGAGATCTCATCGTCCGCATCGCGCAAGCCGGGGTCGCGATCTTGCTCGTCGAGCAGAAATTATCGATCGCGATGCGCATCTCGAAGCGCGTCTATATCATGGGACACGGTCGTGTGGTTTTTGAAGGCACGCCAGACCAACTCAGGGCGAACGCGGCGGTTCGCCAGGAGTGGCTCGAGGTTTGAACTTATTGTGAGACGGACCTTTCAACGGGTGCAACAGCGCACACGTCCCGAGTTCGGCTGCAGCTCTCGCAATCCATAGACCTTCGGAATTTGATGATGGCAGCTCCCTACGTTCCTCAAATGGCCCTGTATCGTCAATGGCTCGGGGATACGCGCGGCCTTGTCTTCTCGAGCTACGAAGAGATGCGGCAATGGTCGGTGCGCGATCTCGACGGGTTCTGGCGCAGCATTTGTGACTATTACGATCTGCAATCGCCGACGCCGTTTGCCGCCGTGATTGCTGAGCGCAAAATGCCGAATGCGGTGTGGTTTCCCGGCGCGCAGGTGAATTACGCCAGGCAGGTGTTCCGGCATGTCGCGGCGGCAGACGCAGCCGGGCTGCCCGCCATCGTTAGCGGCGGTGAGGACGGCAGTCTCACGGAGACGAGCTGGCCGGAGCTGCGGCACAAGGCAGCGGCGCTCGCGCTGGATCTGAAGGACAAGGGCGTGCGCGCCGGTGACCGCGTCGCAGCCTATCTGCCGAACATCCCCGAGACCATCGTTGCGTTCTTGGCGACAGCCAGCATCGGTGCAATCTGGAGCGTCTGTGCGCCCGACATGGCGGCGCCTGCGGTGGTCGACCGCTTCAAGCAGATCGAACCGAAGGTGCTGATCGCCTGCGACGCCGTCACTTATGCCGGCCGGCGGCATGACCGTCGTGACGTCGTCGGCGAGCTCAGGCGGTCCCTGCCGACCGTCGAGCACGTCATCCTGCACAGCGAAGCCGGCGCAGCTGCGGCACCGGACGCGCTGCTCTCCGACATTCTCGCCAGAACGGGCGCGGCAATCGATGCCTTCGAGCCGATCTGGCTGCCGTTCGATCATCCGCTCTGGATCGTCTATTCCAGCGGCACGACCGGCCTGCCGAAGCCGATCGTACACGGCCATGGCGGCATCATCATCGTGGCGCTCGCGCTTCTGGGGCTGCACAACGACATCGGCTGTTCCTACCACCAGAATTCCTTCGGCGAGCGCTATCACTGGTACAGCTCGACCGGCTGGATCATGTGGAACAGCCAGGTCGGCGGCCTGCTCAGCGGGACCACCTGCTGCATCTTCGACGGCAGCCCGGCCGGCGCGAAGGAGAAGCCGGACTGGACCACGCTGTGGCGCTTCGTCGCGCAATCGAAGTCGACCTTCTTCGGGGCAGGCGCGGCGTTCTTCGCGAACTGCGCCAAGGCCGAGATCGACCTTGCTGCCGCTGGCGATCTTTCGCAGCTGCGTTGCCTCGGCTCGACCGGCTCGCCCCTCAGCGCCGACACGCAAGCCTGGTTCAACGCGCGCTTCGCTGCGTTGTCGAAGACGAACGGCAGCAAGGCGCAGGCCGACATCTGGTGGGCGAACATTTCCGGCGGGACCGATTTCGCCGGCGCCTTCATCGGCGGCAACCGCGAGCTGCCGCAGACGCCGGGCGCCATGCAGTGCCGGCTGCTGGGCGCGGCCGTGGAAGCTTTCAACGAACAGGGGCACGCCGTCATCGACGAGGTCGGCGAGCTCGTCTGTACTGAGCCGATGCCGTCGATGCCGCTCTATTTTTGGAACGACGAGGGTGGGGTGCGCTATAGCGCGAGCTATTTCGAAACCTATCCGGACGATTTCGACGGCAGCGGGCGCGGTCCGGCGTGGCGGCACGGCGACTGGCTCAAGGTCAATCCGGATGGCTCCTGTATCATCTATGGCCGCAGTGATGCCACCATCAACCGGCACGGCCTGCGCATGGGTACGAGCGAGCTTTATTCTGCAATCGAGTCGCTGCCCGAGGTGCTCGACTCCCTCGTCGTGGATCTCGAATATCTCGGCCGCGACAGTTACATGCCGCTGTTCGTCGTGTTGCGCGACGGCATTGCGCTCGATGCGGCGATGGAGGCGAAGATCAACAAGGCAATCGAGTCCGGCCTGTCACGGCGCTTTCTGCCGAACGAGATTTTCGCCGTCGCCGAGATTCCGCGGACGCTGTCCGGCAAGAAGCAGGAGCTGCCGATCAAGAAGCTGCTGCTCGGCCAGTCCGTGGAGAAGGTCATCAACAGGGAGGCGATGGCCAATCCCGGCTGTCTGGATTGGTATCTCGATTTCGCAGCGATGCACCTGAAGAAGGTCGCAGGAGCGGTTTGACCGCGATGGGCACGGCATCTGCCGTCCGACCACTGCGCAGGCATATCGAGGAGTGGCTCCACCCGTAGGCTGCTGTGTGGTCTTCGCGCGCACAGTTCGAACGATCCGGGCCGCGAGCTTGCGTGGTCCGGAGCGGTCGGCGCGGTGCGCGCGGAGCTAGTCTAGCTGCAGCTCAGCGGCAAGGGTTGGCCCGGATGCAGCTCATACCAGTCGTAGCAATCCGGATAGCCGTAGAATCCATATCCGGACCGGAAGCGGTCAAAACGGTGAAACGCGTGCTGCCGGAGGCCGCGGGTTGCGACGTGATCGCCGAAGCCGAGGTGCTCGCCGCCCAATCGGGCTCCGCCGCCGAATCCGCCGGCATGTCCCATGCCGCCGAAATGCGCGCCGCCGCCGAAGCCCATGTGGCCGCCGCCAAAGCCCATATGTCCGCCACCGAAGCCACCGCCGCCGTGGCCACCACCACCGCCGCCATGTGCCTCGGCCGTTCCGACCGCCAGCGCTGAGGCAAGCGCCGCTGCCGCCATGATCATCAATGCTCGTTTCATGAGGGACTCCTTTCGTGTGGGGATGCCCGGCGGCCGATGCCGTCGCTTCAGCCTCGTGCCGCCAGCAAATTCCCGTCTTGAAGGGAAGATAGGAAGCTCGTGCGGCAATCCCACTGAATTCGATTTCAGGGACGGGGCGCTGCGTATCGGCGAGGTGATCCGCTGGCGCGACGACCCAGCGTGGGCGGGTTAACGTCAGGCTCGTCCCCATCGTCGAAAGGCGGCGGCCGAGCGAGGTGCCCGGCCGGCCGCGACGTCGTCGGATCAGAAGCTGCCGGTGCCCGGCTCACAGGGGACGTTGTTGCCGGTCCACGGCGCCGTCGCAAACGCGCCGACACGCGGCGCTGGAACGCAGGCGCGGCCGA
The DNA here is from genome assembly GCF_028128965.1 of Bradyrhizobium sp. CCBAU 25338. NCBI lineage: Bacteria > Pseudomonadati > Pseudomonadota > Alphaproteobacteria > Hyphomicrobiales > Nitrobacteraceae > Bradyrhizobium > Bradyrhizobium sp. CCBAU 25338. The sequence goes on along the minus strand of NZ_LFKY01000001.1, from coordinate 127,446 downwards.
CCTGATAGACCGGCCCGTACGATGCAACCGGATCGGCTTGCATGACGGATGGCCGGGCGCCGTCATGGTGCTCCCGCGCCATGACGGGTCCCCCGAGCATGGCGACTGCGATCAGTCCGGTCGACAAGAGCTTGAGAGTGGTCATTTGGCTTCTCCTTTGATGACAGCTGGCAGTCCAAGCCGGCCTGCGCAGGAGGTGCGGACGAACGCGCGTCGACAAAACGCACGAATTGCTCACCCGCGTTCAATGGACCGTGATCCCGGCCTTGCCGGCAAGCACGATCGTGCAAACCCGCAACGCTTTCGATCTTGGCGCGTAACAGCAGCCTCGCTGAGGACATATCTGCTGGAACGTCCTGCTGCATGGAGATGAGAGATGATCACTGCGACAGCACATTCGATCGCCTTCGCGCCGACGTTAGCAGTGGCCGTGTTCCCGGGCGCTCTGAAATGCAATTTAATGGTGCTTCATTCCACGCAGGATTACTTCTGTTGCGAGACAGCGGTGCGTCGCATGCGGGTCTTGCCTCGCGTGTTCGGCCCGGGCGGGCATTGAACATGTCGTCGCGGATCACCGAGCCCATGCTTCGCCGCCGGCCTCGAGGCCTCGCAGGACGTGGGACCAGCACAATGACGCGGATACTCCTGATCGAGGATGATGCCGAGACCGCCGACGCGATCGTGGCCGAACTTACCGAGCGCGGGTTCGAGGTGCGATGGGCGCCCGACGGGATCGACGGTCTCGATCGGGCGCGCGAATCGTCTCCCGATGCCCTGATCGTCGATCGCATGCTGCCCGGAATGGACGGGCTGACCGTCATTGAGGCCTTGCGCAAGGACCAGGTCAGGACGCCCGTCCTGGTGCTGAGTGCGCTCGGCGCGGTCGACGACAGGGTGCGCGGGTTGCGCGTCGGCGGAGACGACTATCTCACCAAGCCGTTCGCGCTGATCGAGCTCGTCGCCCGGGTGGAGGCGTTGCTGCGGCGTCCGATCGACAGCCGAGAGACCACGTTGCATGCCGGACCGCTGGAGCTCGACCTGATCGAGCGGACCGTGCGGCGAGGCGAGCGCGAGATCGATCTGCTGCCGCGCGAATTCCGTCTGCTCGAATACATGATGCGCCGGAGCGATCAGCTGCTGACCCGTGCGATGCTGCTCGAGGAGGTCTGGAACTACAAATTCGTCCCGGCAACCACCAATCTCATCGATGTGCACATGGGCCGCCTTCGTCACAAGGTCGACGGCCCCGGCGAGACGCAGTTGATCCACAACGTTCGCGGCTCCGGCTTCGTGCTGCGCACTCGTTAACAGGTTCGGCGGATCGATGCGCCAGATTCAGTTCATTCGTTCGAACACGTTCCTGTGGGCCGCGGCGATAGCAGCCACGCTGGCGTTGTTCGTCGCCGCCCTGTTCGCCTTCATCTACTGGAAGATCGACGACTACCTGATCATGCGATCCGACCGCATGATTGCAACGCAGCTCAACTTCATGGCCGAGCTGCCGCCCGGCCGTCTCATCGACGCGATCTCCGATCATCTCAAGCAGGATTCCAGGGGCGTGCAATATGCCGGCCTGTTTGATGCCGTAGGGACTCCGCTTGCCGGCAACATCGGGCGATTGCCATCACAGCTCGATCTCGGCGGGCCGGTCCGGAGCGTGCGGCTCGCACGGGCCGGGCCGTCGGCGGTTCGCGATGCCGTTGTCAAGGCCGCCGGCAGGCGGCTGGGCAACGGCCATATCCTTGTGATTGGAAGGAACGTCGACGAGACGCGCGAGATATCGATCGTCGTCGGGCAGGCGCTGCTGCTCGGTCTGCTGCCGGCATTCTGCCTCTGCCTACTGGCCGGGGCCTGGCTGAGCGTCCGCGCCCAGAGGCGAGTCGAGCAGGTGAACCAGAGGGTCCAGCGCATCGTGGCCGGCGATCTCCGCGAGCGACTCCCGGAGACCAACGCGGACGATCCGTTCGCGCGGCTGGCCAGGATCGTCAACGGCATGCTCGATGAAATGGAGACCACGATCAACGCGTTGGCGGGTGTCGGCAACGATATCGCTCACGATCTCAGGACACCGCTCACGCGAGTCCGCCTGGCTCTGGAGCGCGGGCGCACGCATGCGGCCACGCTGGAGGACCTTCAGGACATCGTGGACAAGGCAATGGCCGGAATCGACCAATCGCTCGCAATCGTCACCGCGCTGCTGCGCCTGGCCGAAATCGAGAGCAGCAGCCGTACGGCCGGCTTCGGCGATGTCGCGCTCGACGAGATCCTGCGACAGGTGTGCGACGTGTACGAACCCATTGCCGAAGACAAGGATATCGACATCGATGTCGAGATCGACCGCAAAGTGCAGGTGCGGGGTGATCGGGACCTGCTGTTCGAGGCGGTTGCCAATCTCGTGGACAATGCCGTCAAGTTCACCCCCGCGGGCGGAAGAGTGACGCTCGAGCTGGTGTCGGACGACAGGGCCGTGCTCGTGCGCGTGAGCGATACCGGCCCCGGCATCGGCGAGTCGGAGCGCGAGGCGGTGCTGCGTCGGTTCTATCGCTCCGACAAGATGCGCAACACGCCGGGAGTGGGACTGGGACTGAGCCTCGTCGCTGCGATTCTGAAGCTGCACGGCTTCTGCCTGACCATTTGCCCGGCACCCGGCGGACGGGTGGAGATCCTCGCCACGACGGGCGCGACATCACGCGAACCCGCGGCATCGGCGCCGGATCGTTCGCTTCACGCGAGCCTCGCGCCGATGTGACCGCCGATGCCACGTGCGACCCGTGCGAAGCGGAAAGAGCGGCGGGATCTCTGAAAGCGAATTCAGGCTTGTTAAGTGCAGTTTACTGGCGCCGTCAGTCGGAGGCTTCTTACGTTCGACTTGCCGGTTCGAATGTGGGAGCAAAAGATGCCAATGCGACATGCGGGTTTGAGCAGGATCGAGACGGCTGAGCCGGGCAGGCGTACGGCGGCTGCTGTGTTCAATGCGTATTCCTCCGTCATCGGCCGGTACGACCTGCTCGAACGCGAGCAGGAGCAGCAGCTTGCGCGTCGCTGGCAGCAGACGAGGGACGGCGACGCCGCGAACGCGCTCGTCACGAGCCACCTCCGGCTCGCCGCCAAGGTCGCGCGGAGCTACAGGGGATACGGCCTTCCATTCGCAGATCTCATGGCCGAGGCCAATCTCGGGCTGGTGATTGCCGCGTCGCGGTTCGAGCCCGACCGAAACTCGCGATTTTCCACCTATGCGACGTGGTGGATCAAGGCCGCCATCCACGAATACATCCTGCGCTCCTGGTCGCTGGTCAAGATCGGAACAACGGCCGCGCAAAAGAAGCTGTTCTTCCGGCTTCGCGGCGAGATGAGAAAGGCCGGCCAGGGCGGGATGGCACGGCTTACCCCCGATGTCGCCGAGGCGATCGCCACCAAGCTCGAAGTTTCGGCGCGCGATGTGATGGAGATGGATTGCCGCCTGCACGGCGACCTATCGCTGAATGCACGGGTTGGCGGCGACGAACAAGGTACCGAGTGGGAGGCCTTGCTTGTGGACGAGGCGAGCGACGCCGAGACCGTCCTTGCTGATCAGGATCAGATGGAACATCGGACCGATGCCCTGCGCATTGCGTTGAATGGCCTCACGGGACGCGAGCGGCGCGTGCTGGAGGCAAGGCGGCTGGCGGAGCATCCCCCGACGCTCGATCAGCTCGCCCGCGAGCTTTCGATCTCCAGCGAGCGCGTTCGGCAGATCGAGATTCGCGCCTTTGCAAAGGTCAGGCGTGCCGCCATCCGTGCCACCCTGGAGCCCGCAGCGGCCGCCTGCGGACAGGGGCGGCGCGTGGCGTCGTCTCTGTCGCCACCCACCTGTCCCGACACTATCTCGAGCGCGAGGCGTTCGCATCGACGTGAGCGATCGAGAGGTCGCGATGCTGAACTCGATTTCATTTGAACGGTCAAGCATCGTCGCCATCTGAAAATTTCCCGCAACCTGCTCGAAGTAGTCGTCTCCATGGGAATTGTCCGCTTTGCGCTCCGGTTTCCGCACACATTCTATGTGCTCGCGGCGCTGATCCTGTTTCTCGGCGGCATCTCGGTCTGGTCGATGCCGACGGATATCTTTCCCGAGATCCGCATCCCCGTCGTCACCGTCATCTGGAGCTATACCGGCCTCTCGACGCCGGAGATGGAGCAGCGCGTCTCCACGTACAGCCAGTATTCGATCAGCGCCAATGTCAGCGGCATCAAGAACATCGAAGCGCAGACGCTCAATGGTCTGTCGGTTCAAAAGATCTACTTCCAGCCGGACGTCAATCTCGATCTCGCGATCTCGCAGATCGTATCGGCAACGAACGCCATCCGCGCCCTGATGCCGCCGGGCATTCAGCCGCCCGTGATCGTGCAGTTCAATGCGTCGAGCGTGCCGGTACTGCAGCTCAGCCTCGAGTCCGACAAATTGAACGAGCAGCAATTATACGATTTCGGCATCTATCGGATCCGGCAGCAACTGGCTCCCGTTCCGGGGGTGACGCTGCCGACGCCTGCCGGTGGCAAATATCGCCAGATCATGGTCGACATCGACCCGAACAAACTCTCGTCGCGCGGATTGACGCCGCTCGACATCGTCAATGCGGTGAACACCCAGAACCTGACGCTGCCGACCGGAACGGCGAAGATCGGCGATACCCAGTACACCGTGCGAACCAACGCGACGCCGGCCTCGATCAAGGATCTCAACATGATCCCGGTCAAGTTCGCGAACGGCGCGACGATCTTGCTGAAGGATGTCGCCCAGGTTCGGGACGGATCGCAGGTCCAGCAGAATATCGTGCGCGAGGATGGTCACCGTGCGGTTCTGCTCAGCGTGATCAAGAATGGCAACGCCTCGACGCTTGCCGTCGTCAACGGGGTCAAGCAGGCCTTGAAGTCGATTCGGGCGTCGGCGCCGGCCGGGCTGAAGATCAGCGAATTGTTCGACCAATCGGTCTTCGTCACCCACTCCGTCGACGGCGTGCTGCGCGAAGGAGCGATCGCGGCCGGTCTCACGGCGCTGATGATCCTGGTATTTCTGGGATCGTGGCGGTCGACGCTCGTCGTCCTGATCTCCATCCCGCTCGCGATGCTGTCCTCGCTCATCGTGCTCCATTTTCTCGGCGAGACCCTCAACACGATGACGCTGGGTGGGCTGGCGCTCGCAGTGGGCATTCTGGTCGACGATTCGACGGTGACGATCGAGAACACGCATCGGCTCTGGACCGAGGAGGGGATGCCGCTGTCGGAAGCGACACTGCACGGTGCGGCCGAGATCGCCGTACCGACGCTCGTCTCCACGCTCGCCATCAGCTGCGTCTTCACCTCGGTCATATTCCTCGAAGGACCGGCGCAATACCTCTTCACGCCGCTCGGCCTTGCGGTGGTGTTTGCCATGCTGGCGTCGTACGCGCTGTCGCGGACTCTCACGCCGATCACGATCGGTCTGCTGCTGAAGGGCGAGCGGCGCCATGGCGAGGGCGAGAGTTCGTCCGGCATGTTTTCGCGCGCATCCGCCGCGTTTGAGCGCAGCTTCGAGCGCCTGCGCGACGGATATTCCGAACTCCTGACGACCCTGCTCCGGAGCCGCAGCATCGTGCCGATCGCTGCCGTGCTCGTGCTGGCGCTTGGGGCCGTCATGTTCGTCTACGTGGGCAGGGACTTCTATCCCCTGATCGACGGCGGTCAGATCCAGCTCCATGTTCGTGCGCCCGCCGGGACCCGGATCGAGCGCACCGAGGCCATCTTCCAGGCGGTCGAGGACAAGATCCGCGAAGTCATTCCGGATCGGGATCGCGGGCTGATCGTCGACAATATCGGCTTGCCGGCGCGTCCCTACAATCTGGCCTTCACCGACGGATCGACGATAGGAGTGAACGACGGCACGATCCTGGTATCGCTCAAGGACGGCCACAGGCCGACTGCGGATTACGTCAAGAAGCTGCGCCAGGTCCTGCCAGCGGCATTCCCCGAGGACGTCTTCTATTTCCAGGCGGCGGACATCGTCACCCAGATCCTGAATTTCGGCCTGCCGGCGCAAATCGACGTCCGTACCGTCGGCTACGGCGCCAACAATCTGTCCGTGGCGAAGGAGCTGCAAAAGCGCCTGGCGGCCATTCCGGGAGTCGTCGACGCGCATCTTCAACAGGAGGTCGACGCTCCCGCATTCTACGCCGACATCGACCGCACAAGGGCCGCACAGCTGGGGCTCAACGCCAGCACGGTGGCGACCAACATCAATGTCAGCCTCAGTTCGTCCGCCCAGGTCTCGCCGAATTTCTGGACCGACCCGACGTCGGGCATCCCCTATTATCTTGCCGTTCAGACGCCGGAGTACCGGGCCAACTCGCTCAACGCACTGGGGAACACGCCGGTGTCGGCCTCGTCGGCTGCAAGCGGACAGACGGTGCCTGGGCTGCTCAGCAATGTTGCGACCTTCAAGCGCGGGACTGTACCCACCAATTTGAACCAGGCAAACGTTCAGCCGGTGTATGACGTCTATGCGAGCGTGCAGGGGCGTGATCTCGGCGGCGTCTCGGCCGATATCGGCAAGGTCACGTCGACGCTTCAAAAGCAGCTCCAGCCGGGAAATTCGATTGAGGTCCTGGGGCAGATCCAGAGCATGCATCAATCGTTCCGCGATCTCGGGATCGGGCTGCTGTTTGCCGCCATCCTGGTCTATCTGTTGATGGTCGTGAATTACCAGAACTTCGGCGACCCCCTTGTCGTCATCATGGCGTTGCCCGCGACCTTCTGCGGTATCATGACGATGCTGTTCATCACGGGGACGACGCTGAACGTGCCTTCGCTGATGGGTGCGATCATGGCCGTGGGCGTCGCATCGGCCAATTCCATCCTGCTCGTGACGTTCGCGCGTGACGCGCAACTGAATGGGCACACCGCGTTCGAGGCTGCGCTGAGCGCGGGCCGCACGCGAATCCGCCCCGTGCTGATGACGGCTGCCGCGATGATCGTGGGCATGATCCCGATGGCGATCGGAGGGCCGGGCGAGGAGCAGAACGCGGCGCTCGCCCGTGCCGTCATCGGCGGGCTGCTGTTCGCAACGCCGACGACATTGCTGATCGTGCCCTATCTTTTCGCCTGGCTGCGCAAGCGCAACGACGGCAAGCCTCACCAGGGCGTGTTCGAGGAGTTACCGGAATGAGCGATGTTCGCGTGCGGACCAACAGCCACGACCTGAGCGAGCCGCCGGATGCGGAAAGCGGCCGCATCGTGGAGCTCCCAGGCAAGAACGCGCGACCGCGCCGCCGGTACGGCGGCGCATGGCTCGGCGGCGCCATGTTCCTGCTCCTTGCCGGCGGTCTCGGCGTGGGCGGCTGGCGGCATTATCAGGCCGCACGCGATCTGGCTGTATCGGCAGAGCAGATCAGGACTGCCGTTCCGGAGGTTCGGGTGGCCACGGTCCGCGCCAGCGGCGAGTTCATGAAGGTCACCCTGCCGGCGACGACGACGGCATTTGAGGCGGCGAACATTTTCGCACGGGCCAGCGGCTACATCGAGAAGCGCTACGTCGATATCGGCGATCATGTGAAGAAGGGCGATCTCCTGGCGGAGATCACCGCGCCGGAACTCGACCAGCAGATCGCGCAGGCACAGGCGACGCTGGCGCAGAACCAGGCGGCGTTGCAGCAGGCACAGGCGAGTCGGGAGCTTGCCGACGTCACCAATACGCGGGACAGCAATCTGGTCAAGCAGGGCTGGTTGACGGCCCAGCAGGGCGACAACGACCGTCTTACCCTGCGCGCCCAGCAGGCGGCCGTGAGCGTCGCCCAATCGAACATCACGGCACAAGAGGCGCAGATTCGCGTGCTTCAACAGGAAAAGGCCTACCAGCGCGTGGTGGCACCGTTCGACGGTGTGATCACGCAACGCAACGTGGACAATGGCAGCCTCGTTCAGGCGGGATCGACCTTCATGTTCACGCTGATGCATTCGAACGTGATCCGAACGCAAGTTTTCGTGCCGCAGGACGAGGCCTTCGGCGTCGCGCCGGGCGTCGAGGCCGAGATTCACGTTCCCGAGATCCCGGACCGGGCATTTCCAGGGAAGGTCACGCGCATCGCGACCGCGTTGCAGCCGGGAAGCCGAACGCTGCTGACCGAGATCGACGTGCCCAATCCCGATGGCGCCTTGAACCCCGGCATCTACTGCACGGTCGAACTGTCGATCCCGCGCAAGACGCCGTCGATGTCGATTCCGGCCGATGCGCTGGTCTTCGACCAGAACGGCCTTCATGTCGCGGTCGTGCGCAACGGCACCGTTCATTTGCAGAAGGTCTCGATCGCGCGGGATTTCGGCACGTCGGTGGAAGTGCGCGAGGGCGTGCGGCCCGGTGAGCAAGTCGTGCTCAATCCGGCGGTCAATCTGGCGGAGGGCAGCCAGGTCACCATTCGCAAGAATGAGGCCAGCCAGGGGGGACAGACATGATCCGGATCGGTTGCGCCGCGCTCGCCATCCTGCTGCTCGGCTGCTCTGCGGGCGAAGCCCAGGTCGCGACGACCGGCAGCACGGCGATGAGCCTGCCGACCGTACCGGGCGCGATCGTCACCTCACCGCTCAATAGCCCGGGTCCGTTCTCCGCAACGACCGTGCAGGGCGCGCCCGACACCACGCTGGCACCCGTTCCGCTCGCCTCGGATCCGACGACCCCGGGTACGGTCGTCGTCTGTGCGCCACCATCGACGTCTCCGATGTCTCCGACGTCGATGCCCACAATGCCGACCACATCGAGCACGGGATCGCCGACGGCGGGGAATGTGGCTCCAATCGTACCGGTCATGGGACAGAACGGGAGCTCGATCGGGACAATTTCCGCGGCCGCGCCGTCAGGGACAGGAGTGACGGTGGCGTGCAGCTCAACGCCGGGCGGGACGGTGGCGAGCGCGGCCAGTTTGCCGCTCTCGATCCCGCAAGTGCAGGCCGGGCCGCCGCCGGGTACGATCCCGGTCGCGATCAGCGGCGACGTCGGAACGGGCATTGATCCGAGTGCTGTCGTCGCGCCCAGCCCCAACACCTCGACCTGTGCGGAAAGCATGACGATGAATCTGGCATCTCCTGCGACAGTGCTGCCGGCCAACGCGTCAGGTGCGGCGCCGACGCCGGGAGTCTCGCCGATCTTGCCGCCGGGGTGCTGAAGGGGCAGCCGTGCAGCGCAACCGCCTTATCGCCATGTCGCGACCATCACGACAGAAGGATGGATGCGTCACCCGAAACGGTCGTCGCCGCTCTGCCGGGCGGCGGCAAACGTTCCTGATGTCGGCACCTCCATCGCCCGTGCAGCGGCGGTGACAGAGCGGACGACTCGAGAGTTGTCGATCGAATTGGAGGAATGACAGCATGAGGAGCTGCCATTCCTCTTTTCCGCGTAAGCCAAAAGGCCCCGAGACGCGCAACGACCCGCTTCAGTTCAGCACGCGCAATTGCGTTCTGCCGAGGCAGCGTTGTCCGGCCGGTGCGCTCAATAGCCGGACTTGGGCTCGCAGGGCGGGCGACGCCACGGGGCAGATGCATAGGCGCCGACGTCCGGAGCCCGCGTGCAACCGCGCTTGGAGGTAACCGGAACACGTTGAGCCGACGCGTAGGCATCGACATTCGTCCGCCGCGCGTTCGTATTGCCTTCACGCGCCATCGCCGGGGAAGCAACCATGGCCGCAGCGATCAACCCGGCCGAGAACAGCTTCAGTGTAGTCATCGTACATCTCCTTGACAAAGCGACGCCGGGAACGCCTCGGCTCGCGCATCAGACATGTGCATGCGTGCACCGGATCGGCAGTATCAATTGAACGATCATTTTCGTCGTTGCACGAAGGGATGCATGCACATCCACGCCGCGGGTACGCCGCATCGCGCGGTCGTACTCCGTTTGAGGCGTGAACGATGGTCACCTGAATCTGGTAGTTGTACTTGTTTGCTCGTTCGGCTTGTCATCGGCGCCAGTGGTGGTTGCGAACCTGAACCGCGCCAAACACGGGAGCCGCGCCACCGGGGCGCTCAAGCCCCATTCGTCCTGCCGGGGTCAACGCACCACCATTCAGCACGTCGCGGTCGGGATACATCGAGGCAAAGGTTGCGGGCTCCTGGTCGGCGAAGGACCAGGCGGCGGAGGCCGACGATACTGTCGCAGTTGAGATCAGCACCGAGGCGATCAGGATCTTGAATGCATTCATAGCGAGTCTCCATTGCTTTCTCGTGCGGAGAGTCGCTTTGTGGGGATCGCTGCTCGGCTGACGGCGTTTCCAGAATTGTATTCTATGTCGAGATATATAGGCAGCCTCGTCCGCAAGGCCCGTGATTGTGCATCACTGTTGCGAGAAGATGGCCGAGTGCAAGACATGGAGCCCAGGCTTTCGACGAATACCTCATACGTCGTCGAACAGAATTCCGTCAGCGATGTCAGAATTGATCGCGCCATCGTGCGATGGTCAGATCGCGCGCGGTGCCCGGTTCTAGACGCAGCAGCTGGGACTGCGAGCCATGAGGTCAATCTCGTTTCTGCGTCGTTGCCTGGATTGTGCTCTCGGGGCCGTATCCGAAGAATTCACTCGGTACGGCGCTTCCATCGTCAGAGAGTGGTGGGCTCTGTTCAAGCAGCAGTGGATGCCCCGGGGGCGTCATCCGATCCACCGATCGGATACATTGCGGCCTTGGCAAGCACCGCATCCCCCGTGCTCCGGAACGTTCCGCAATGCGCTCGCCGCTCAGCACTCCGTCACGGAGAAGTGCGCGGATGGTTTCGACGCCTCATTGCCGGATCAGGATGCCATGACGAATTGAGGCGATCTTGCCATTCCGCGCGCTTGTAGCGGGATTGCACGCGACCGCGCAGCCCTCGTGATTGGGCGGGGCAGGGCCTCACGGCATTCAGAAAGTGCGTGCCTTCACGAAATTGACGGTGCGTTTGGGAAGATCGGCATAGCGGCGGTCCGCTAAGTTCCGCTCATGTCATCAAGCGGAGAGCTGCGCGCTTTCGAGCGCCGGGCGGCCGCCGCGTTGCGAGAGGACTTGATGAATCAGCCAGGTAGAGTAGAGCGTTCGAGCCTTGGATGGCTCGTTCTGATTGCCGCCGTGGTCGGCGGCAGCGCCGCCGCCTTTGCGTACACCGCGGGGTGGCTCACGCCGGGGCGTCTTACGCCGGATCGCATGATTGCAGCGTTGACGCCTCCGAGCGGCCCGCCGCTGGGGCACCGGCGGAATCATGCCAAGGGAATCTGCTTCACCGGCATGTTCGAAGCGAACGGAAATGGTGTCGAGCTGTCCCGCGCCAAGGTGTTCGTGCAGGGCCGCTATCCGGTTCTGGGCCGTTTCAATCTCGGTACGGCCGATCCGAACGCGGTGGACGCGACCGTGCGCGTGCGCGGCATGGGGCTCCAGATATCGGCGGCGGACGGAGAGGAGTGGCGAATGGCGATGATCAACCCGCCATTCTTTGCGGTGTCCACGCCTGACGCGTTTCACGACCTGCTGGTTGCGGCCGGCAAGAAGGATCCGGAGGCGATGAAGACGTTCATCAGCGCAAATCCGGAGTTCGCCGCTTTCGCAGCCTGGGCCAAGGCGGCGCCCTGGACCGGAAGCTACGCGGAGGACTCGTATAACAGTCTCAACAGCTTCGTCTTCACGAACGCGAAGGGCGATGAGCACACCGTGCGGTGGTCGCTGGTGCCCACGGCAGAGCCTGCTTCCATCGCCCAGGCGGAGCTTGAGAAACGCGGCCCGGATTTTCTCGAGCAGGAGATCACGAACAGGGTGAAGTCCGCGCCGCAACGGTGGACCATGGTCACCACTGTGGCCGAGCCGGGCGATCCGACCGCTGATCCGAGCAAAGCCTGGCCGGACAACCGGCGCAAGGCCCAGGTCGGAACGCTGGTCGTGCAGCGAATTGAACCTGAGCGGGATGGGCCCTGCCGCGACATCAACTTCGATCCGACTGTGCTGCCGCAGGGCGTCCGGGTGTCGGACGATCCGTTCCCGGCGGCGCGCTCGTCCGTCTACCGCAAATCCTACGATCTTCGCGCAGCCGAAGCCGGCGACTATCCGAGAACCGAGGTTGCCAAGCCATGACCAGTGTCCCGCAACGCTTCGCCCCGATCCAGCGGCTGCTGCACTGGCTGATGGCTATCTGCATCATCGCCATGCTCTTCGTCGGTGTAGGCATGGTGTCCACCGTGGCCCAGAAATACCTGCCGCTCATCCTGATCCACAAGACGCTCGGCGTTGCACTCCTCGTGCTCGTCCTGGTCAGGCTGGCGTTGCGGCTTCATTTCGGCGCGCCGCCATTGCCGGCCGACCTTCCGCCGGCGATGAAACTGGGAGCGCGATTGTCGCATCTTTTGCTCTATGGCTTCATGATCGTCATGCCCTTGCTTGGTCTCGGCATGCTCTGGGCCGCGGCCTATCCGGTTGTCCTGTACGGCGGGATTCAGATTCCGGCGTTGCTGCCGCAGAGCGACTACGCGCACACGCTGTTTTGGAATGCGCATGTCTATCTGGGGCTCACGTTCTTCGCCCTCGTGCTGCTGCATCTGGCAGCCGCGCTGTTCCACGCCTTGATCCGTCGCGATGGCGTGTTCGGGACGATGTCGCCTCTGCCGCAGCGTCAGCAGATGAAGCCTACCGAATAAGCGATCGCGCGCCGGTGGGCGTGCAATCCGGGAACGATGCTTCGGCACGGAAAGACCGGCTGCCCGACCTCTGGCTAGAAATTGTCCACTTTCCAACAAGGAGCCAACCATGACCAAAGCAGACCTGCAAAGCCCAACGGATCTGGGAGCCAATGCGAACCGTGACGTTCCCGCCGCGTTGAGAGCGCTGCTGGCCGACGTTTTCGCGCTGTACATGAAGACGAAGAACTTCCATTGGCACGTATCTGGCAGTCATTTTCGCGACTACCATCTCATGCTCGATGAGCAGGCCGAGCAGATCTTCGCCATGACCGACGATATCGCCGAGCGCGCGCGCAAGATCGGCGGCACCACGCTGCGATCGATCGGTCACATCGCCCGCGAGCAGCGCCTTCTCGACAACGACGCGGATTATGTTGATCCGCAGGATATGCTGGCCGAGCTGCGCAGCGACAATCAACAGCTGACACGGGAAATGCGCCGGGTCCACGAGCTCTGCGACGAATATGGCGATGTCGCCACCGCAAGCCTGCTGGAGAACTGGATCGACGAGACGGAACGGCGGATCTGGTTCCTGTACGAGACCGGGCGGAGCGGTGCGAATTCGTAGGAAGGCAAGCTGTTCGGCCGGGAGGCGGGTGAAGGATGAGCAGTCTCTCGGAGCTATCGTCGGATAGCGGCACCAACGCGGAGCGCATGTTGCTGCGCGAGCTGGCCCATCAGATCGAGGGCGAGCTCGAGTCCGTGATCGAGTTGCTCTCGGAGGCTGCCGGTCGTTGCGAAGGCACGGAGGCGAGAGCGATACTCGCTTCCGTGCAGGATCGACTAGAAAGCCATGTGTGCCTCCACCACGCATTGCAGATGCCCCAGTTCGCCACGACCATCGATCTGGCCTCCTATCTCCAGCAACTGTGCAGGTCGATCAGCCGCTCGCGGCTCGAGTATGAGGGCATCGCGCTTTCGCTCCTGCTCCAGCCGCTCAAGGTAAGCTCCGAGCGTTGCTGGCTGCTGGGCATGATCGTCTTCGAACTGATCACCGCCTCGGCGCGTCACCTCTCCCTCGATGGGGCCGGCGCCATCCGGCTCGAAGTCTGGGGAACGGCAAATTCGGTCACGTGCTGTATCATCGACAATGGGACAACCGCCGAAGGCCGGCCCGGGCTCGACCGTTCCACCGTCGATATGCTCGTTGCGCGTCTGAATGGAACGATGGATATCCGCTTCGGACCCGATGGGACCAGGACCGTCGTCGAGATCCCGCGTCGGGCCTAGCGCGGTCTCGACGCGCGACGACGGGAAGCTTCCCGTTCGTGCCCCGCAAGCTCACCGCGCCAACGCTCCGCATCGTGCAGATCAACAATATCGTCGTTTTTGCGAAAGATGGAGCGCGGGCCCGCTTGTACCCTTGCTCCCATTCATGACCGGGAGAGCGGTCATACGTGCAAGGGTCAAGCCATGGCAGATATGTCGCACTCGAAGGCGTCGCTTGGAAGGGCCATCCACGCGATCAGCGGAAAATGGGGCTGGTTCGTTGCGCTGGGCGCAGGCGAATTGGTCCTCGGTGGCATTGCGACCGCAAACCTGGTGGCCGCCAGTCTCGCCTCCGTGCTGGTCATTGGCGCCACCATGGCTGTCGCGGGCATCTTCCAGATTGTGCATGCCTTCTCGGTGCGCGCCATGCGGGGATTCCTGTTCTGGCTGCTCGCGGGCGTTGTTTACGGCGCGGCCGGGATCATCATCCTCTATGATCCGGTGCTCGCCTCGTTCACGCTGTCTCTCGCGGTGTGTGCCTTCCTCGTCGTCGCCGGTGGGATGCGGATCTGGGCAGGCTTTCATATGCGACCGGCCGCGGGTTGGCGCTGGATCGTCGCCGCCGGTATTTTGACATTCTGCGTCGGCGTCATGCTGGTGGCGGCTTGGCCCGCGATCGGCCTGTGGCTGCTCGGTGCGATGCTGGTGGTCGACCTGATCTTCCAGGGCTGGGGTTTCATTGCATTCGGGCTGGCGCTCAGAAGCAGGGCGTCCCGCCACTCGGCCCAGCCGGCGACGGTGTGAGCCATGATGACGGGATCGACTTTCACGCGGCACTCGGAGATTGCCTGGCGCGGCGGCCAGACGCGGTCGACCTCGCGGCTGATCGCCGAGGAGACGGCCATCGCGCTCACCTATAACGGCTCGACCCATGCCGTGATGATGGGAACGCCCGCTGATCTCGAGGATTTCGGTATCGGGTTCAGCCTCACCGAAGCCATCGTCAGACGAAGGAGCGAGATCAGGAGCATCGATCTGATCCCAAACGATCTCGGCGTCGAGGTGCGGATGTGGCTCGATGGTGACCGCGCGGCCTCTCTGGCCGCCCGACGCCGAGCCATCAGCGGTCCGGTCGGCTGTGGGCTATGCGGCATCGAAAGCCTTGAACAGGCGCGCCGCGCGCCCTCGCGGGTGCGGGATCGTAGCATTGTCTTCCGCGCAGGGGATCTGCTGAACGCGATGCAGGCCCTGTCTCCGCTCCAGACCTTGAATCGGCAGACGCGATCCGTTCATGCGGCGGCCTTCTGGACGCCTCGCACCGGCATCGGTCCGGTCAGGGAGGACGTCGGCCGGCACAATGCTCTCGACAAGCTCACGGGTGCGATCCTCCGCGAGGGCGGTTCGGCCGGCGAGGGCGCCGTGCTCCTGACGAGCCGCGTCTCGGTCGAGATGGTGCAGAAGGCGGCGATGATGGGCGTTCCGGTCGTCGTGGCCGTATCCGCTCCGACCGCGCTCGCCATCCAGACTGCGAAGGAAGCGGGCATCACGCTGGTGGCGATTGCCCGCGATGACGGATACGGCGTGTTCACACACCCGCGACGCGTTCTGCTGCCTGACGAGGCTGCTCCGCGCGCGGAGGGCTGACACTGGGCCCATCAGCATGGCAATGCAAGCCGCATCTCCGGACGCCGCGGCCGAGCTGCGCGCCGTCGCTTATGCTCCGGAACGATCGCTCCTCGTTGCGGCTCTGCTGACGTTTTCGGGCGGCTTTCTCGATGCCTTCACCTGGCTCTCGCTCGGTGGTGTGTTCGCGAGCTCGCAGACCGGCAATGTCGTTTTCCTTGGCATCGATGCCATGTCCGGGCGGTGGCAGCAAGCGGCGCACCATCTGCTGCCGATCGTCGGCTTTCTTCTCGGTGCCTGGGTGGCGATCCGCGTGCGGGCGCCGCTGCGTTGTCTCGTTGCGCATATCGTCTGCCTTGCGGCAGCGATGCTGTTGCTGCATCGGATCCCTGATCCGATCGCCATTCTCGGAATCTCCTTTGGCATCGCGCTGGAGTCGGCCAGCTTCAGTCGCGTCGGTCGCTGGAGCTATCTCTCCGTCACCGTGACCGGCAACATGTTGCGCGCTATCGATCAGTTCGTGTCGACCTCCGATCGTGACGCCTTGCGTGGTGGCGTGGCCATGCTCGTGCTCTGCCTGATATTCCTCTGCGGTGCGGCCTTCGGGGGCTATGCGACGACGCGGCTCGGGGCGGCCAGTATTGCGGTGCCGATCGCATTGTCGGCGTGCGCTCTGCTGCTGTGCTTGCGGAGCCATGCCATTCGGCAAAGGGGCGTTCGTTCGCGAAAGCAGGCCTGCCGGGCGCAACGTATCATTTCCAGCACGTGCCTTGATGACACTTTCCGAGATCAACCGCCGCGAGAGCCAGGGATGAACGACCTCCGCAAAGAGACAGTCAGCCTCGGTGAAGTGTCCGTTTCCGCGGACAAGCTCGCGTAGCGAGCGTGAGAAAAGAGGGGGCTTACCCATGGATCCAACGGCGCTTCTCCTGTCCCGGCTGCAGTTTGCTTTCACCATCTCGTTCCACATCATTTTCCCGGCCTTCACGATCGGGCTCGCCGCCTGGCTGACCGTGCTCGAAGCGATGCACCAGTACAGTGGCAGGCCAGTGTACCGGACGCTGTTCGAGTTCTGGCTCAAGATCTTCGGCGTCGCCTTCGGCATGGGCGTCGTATCCGGCGTCGTGATGGCGTTCCAGTTCGGAACGAACTGGAGCGTGCTGTCCAAGATGTCGGGGCCGATCCAGGGCCCGCTGCTGGCCTACGAGACCTTCACCGCCTTCATGCTGGAGGCGGGTTTCTTCGGTATCCTCATCTTCGGACGGCCTCGGGTGCCGCCCTGGTTCTATCTGTTCTCGACCGCGATGGTCGCGCTCGGAACCACGCTGTCGGCGTTCTGGATCATGGTCAACAACAGCTGGATGCAGGTGCCGACCGGCTATGTCCTGCAAAACGGCCAGTTCGTGCCTGACGATTGGGCGCAGATCATCTTCAACCGGGTGGTCTGGGTCAGGTTTCCGCACATGCTGCTCGCCTCTTATCTGACGGGCGCGTTCTGCGTGGCGGCGACCGGCGCGTGGTACGTGCTGCGGCGGACCTATCGGCCCGAGGCACATGTCATGTTGCGCATGGGCCTTGCGCTCGCGGCCGTGTTGCTTCCAGTCCAGCTGTTCATCGGGCATCTCGTCGGCGACTACGTTCACGATTACCAGCCGGCCAAGTTCGCCGCGATCGAAGCGCGCTGGCATGACGAGCAACCGGCTTCGGAGGTGCTGATCGCGATCCCGGACTCGAGCACCGAATCGAACAGATATGCCATCTCGATCCCGGTGCTCGGCAGCATCATCGCAAGCATGAGCCTGAACTCGAAGGAGGTCGGCCTGAGCAGCTTCGCGCCGCAGGACCGCCCGCCGGTGGCAATCCCGTTCTTTGCCTTCCGCATCATGGTCGGCTGCGGCTTCGTGATGCTGGGGCTTGCCTGGCTCGGGACCTGGCTCGGGCTCAAGCATCGGCTCGAGCGGAGCCGCTTGCTGCTGTGGGGGATCTTCCTCAGCTTTCCATTGCCCTGGATCGCCATCCTCACGGGCTGGTACACCGCGGAAGTCGGCCGCCAGCCATGGACGGTCTATGGGGTGCTACGCACGGCAGATGCCGCGACGCCGTTCCTGACCGCGTCGGCCGCCACGGCTTCGCTGATCCTCTTCGTCGCGGTCTACGCCTTCATCTTCTCGTTCGGAACCTATTACATCTATCGGCTCTTGCGCGCCGGACCGGCGGGACTCGGCGGCAAGCCGCTGCACGTTCCCGTGCCCAACCGGCCGATGTCGCTCGCCGACAAAATGCCGACAATCGTCGAGGCGGGAGAATAGCCATGGTGACGTTCTGGGTTGCGCTTCTTGCCACCAGCATCCTGATCTATCTCCTTCTGGACGGCTTCGACCTCGGGGTCGGGATGCTGTGCGGCCTCGCACACAGCGAGGCGAAGCGGGAGACGATGCTGCACACGGTTGCTCCGGTCTGGGATGGCAACGAGACCTGGCTGGTCGTCACCGGCGTGATCATGTGGGGCGCGTTTCCGCTGGCATACGCCACGGTGATGTCAGCCTTCTATATCCCTGTCGTCGTGATGCTGCTCGGATTGATCCTGCGCGGCGTGGCGTTCGAGTTTCGCGGCAAGGCGCTTCGTTCGCGCTGGGTTTGGGACGTCAGCTTCGTCGCGGGCTCGTTTGCCGCCAGCTTCATGCAGGGCGCGATGGTGGGCGCGCTCGTGGAAGGACTTCAATTCTCCAACGGCGACTACGCCGGCGGGACGTTCGGCTGGCTCACCGTCTTTTCTACCCTGTGCGGGATCGGACTCTGCTTCGGATATTCGCTGCTCGGCGCCTGCTGGCTGGTGAGGAAGTGCGATGGTCTCGTTCGGGACGCCGCGCGGCGCCAGATCCCGCCGCTGGCGATCGGCGTCCTGATCTTCCTGATCGTCGTCTTCGCCTATGCGCTTGCCGAACATCTGCCGATCCTGCAGCGCTGGACCGACCGGCCCTATCTGTTCCTGTTTCCGCTCGTCGGCGCCTGTGCCGCTGCCGTGCTCGCCACGAGTGTCCTGCGCCACGACGATTACTGGCCATTTCACATGGTCGCGCTGATCTTCGCGGCGGCGTTCGGCACGCTCGCCCTGTCGTTCTGGCCCTACATGATCCCGTTCGTCGTGACGATCGACGAGGCCGCGGCGCCTCATGCAAGTCTCGCATTCATGTTCTGGGGCGCCGGCCTGTTCGTCTTTCCGCTGATGCTGCTCTATCTCGCGGTCGGCTATCGTGTCTTCCGCGGCAAGTCTGCCCCGGCCGTCGACCACTACTGACGGCTGCACGGCTCGAACTTGCCGCGAATTACGGCGGACAAGAAGAAAGGCGCCGTTTCCGGCGCCTTTTTCGCTAAACCGCTCTCGTTGAGCGGCTTCAGGATTTGGGCATGACGCCAGGACTGTTGTCCGGCCATTGCGCGATCAGCTTCTCGTCGATGTTGAAATGCTGGGCGACGAGCTTGGGCGGCGTGTGCGTCAGCCAGTTGGAGAGCGAGACCTCCTCGTAGCGCGGCGCACGGAACACGCCGATGAACTGCAGCTCGGTGTCGCCGACATTCTCGACATAATGGCCGAGATTACGCCGGACATAGCCGATGTCGCCGGCCGCGAAATCCGTCGTCAGCGCGTTCGGACCGGTGTCGAACACCGTCATCCGCGCCTTGCCCTTGATGTAGTACTGCCACTCGTCGGCGTTCGGGTGCCAGTGCATTTCCCGGACCGCGCCCGGCGGCATCGTCACCAGCGCCGCAGCGATGGTCGTGGACACCTTGAAGTTGTTGCTGTCGGCGACGCGGATGCTTCCGGCGGAGCTCTCCTTGACCGGGGTCGAGCTGCCGAGCGAGTGGACGAAGGGGTAGGGTGGCGCTTCGGCGTGCCTGGCGACTGCGGCGCGATCGGCGGCGAGATCGCCGGGCACGGTCCCCTGGAAGATCCAGAGATTGTGCAGCGGGATCTTCGCGAAGGCCTCGGCTGGGACGCCGAAATTCTTCGCCAGGACCTCGGGCGGGGTATGGGCGAGCCAATCCGTCACCAGCAGCGTGTTGAATTCATTGGCATGGCCATCATCGAAGCAGATCACGAACTCGCAGCCGTCGGGACCCAATCCCTGCAGCGAATGAGGCGCACCCGATGGGAAATACCAGAGGTCGCCGGCTTTGACGTCGGCGACGTAGGGGCGTCCCTGGGTGTCGAGCACCGTGATGCGGCAGGTGCCGTAGGTCATGATCGCCCATTCGGCGGCCTGATGCCAATGCAGCTCGCGGATGCCGCCGGCGGACAGCCGCATGTTGACGCCGGAGATCTCCTTGGAGATGGCGAAGTCCTCGACGGTGACCTGACGGGCCCAGCCGCCATTCTGGATGCGTCTCGGCGCGTTGTTGAACGAGGCCCAATCCATCGGCAGGCCGCCGACGTCGGTCGCGGGCGGGGTCTGTGCCGATGGGAATTGCTTGGCCAGCGCGGGATTTTGCGGACCGGGATCGGTCAGGCTTCCCGGACTCTTGGCGTTTACGGCACCTTGCGGTGGCTCGTCCGGATTGCCGAAGCTTGCGGCCTGCGCACTTGTGCCGACCATGGCGGCGCCTGCCGCGGACATAGCCAGCAGATCACGTCGTGAAAACATGTTGGGTCGCTCCTGAAGATTGTCCAAAGCCCTCTGTCACGACGGGGCTTCAATCGCCCAGCCTAGTTTCCGCTTGCCGTTTCAGCTTCCGCGAAGGGCGCTCTTCTTGCCGGAATGCACGGGCTGTTGCGGCAAGCCGGCCGGGTTCGAACGTGTGCAATTGAGAAATTCGGCTTCGTTTTGAAAAGACGGCTCCGCCCGCGTGATCCTTAACTGACCCGCAGAAGCGCGAGATCGAGAGACATCGAAATGACCACGAAATCGGTTCGTCCCTACCGTGAACCTGCCGGCGGCTGGGGTGCACTCAAGGCGCTCAGCGAGGCGCTTCTGGTGCAGCGGGTGCCGCTGAAGGGCGCGGCGACGCTGAGCCGGATGAATCAGCCGCAGGGGTTTGATTGTCCCGGCTGCGCATGGCCCGATCCGAAGCACACTTCGTCGTTCGAATTCTGCGAGAACGGCGGCAAGGCGATCGCCTGGGAGGCAACGTCAAAGCGCTGCACGCCGGAATTCTTCGCGGAGCATACCGTTACCGAACTCGCTAGCTGGAGCGATTATGATCTCGAAATGGTCGGACGGCTCACGCATCCGATGGCCTATGATGCCGCATCCGACCGCTACCTCCCGGTGGAATGGAGCGATGCGTTTGACATGATCGGACGGGAGCTCAGGGCATTGCCGGATCCGAACATGGCGGAGTTCTACACTTCCGGGCGGACCTCGAACGAAGCAGCTTTCCTCTATCAGCTCTTCGTGCGCGAATACGGTACCAACAATTTCCCCGACTGCTCGAACATGTGCCATGAAGCGACCAGCGTCGGCCTGCCGCACTCGCTCGGGGTCGGCAAAGGCACCGTGCTGCTGGAGGACTTCGACAAGGCCGATTGCATCTTCATCTTCGGCCAGAATCCGGGCACCAACAGCCCGCGGATGATGACCAGCCTGCGCAATGCCGCGCGTCGGGGCGCGTCGATCGTCTCGTTCAATCCGTTCCGCGAACGTGCGCTGGAGCGATTCCAGGCGCCGCAGAGCCCGGTCGAGATGATCACGCTGAGCTCGACGACGATCAGCTCGAAGCTCTTCCAGGTGCGGGTCGGCGGCGACGTCGCTGTTCTCAAAGGGATCATGAAGATCGTGGTCGAGGCGGACGAGGCCGCCCGCGCCGCCGAGCAGCCGGAAATCCTGGACTGGGATTTCATTCGCGGTCACACCGTCGGCGTTGAAGCCCTGATCGACGATCTCAAGCGCACGCAATGGCCCGACATCGAACGTCAGTCCGGCCTGACGCGCGAGGACATGGAATATGCGGCCGGCGCGTACATGAAGGCGGAGCGCGCCATCATCGTCTACGGCATGGGCATCACCCAGCACTGGCGCGGTGCGCACAATGTGCAGCAGATCGCCAATCTCGCGCTGCTGCGCGGCAATGTCGGGCGTGAAGGCGCCGGCGTCTGCCCGGTTCGAGGCCATTCCAACGTGCAGGGCGATCGCACCGTGGGGATCACCGAGGTTCCCAAGGCAGACTTCCTCGAGCGCCTGGAGCAACGCTTCGGCTTCAAGCCGCCGGCCGCGCCGGGACACAACGTCGTGACCGCGCTGGAGGCGATGATCCGCGGCGAGGTGAAGGCCTTCTTCGCGATGGGCGGCAATTTCGCCGCGGCCATTCCGGACTGGCAGGCGACGCAGGCGGCACTTGGCAGGCTCGATCTCACCGTCCACGTCTCGACCAAGCTCAACCGTAGCCACTTGATCCATGGCCGCGCGGCTCTGATCCTGCCATGCCTCGGACGCACCGAGATCGATGTCCAGGCGTCGGGGCCACAGTCGATCACGGTGGAGGACTCGATGTCGATGGTGCATGCGTCCGGCGGCCGCAACAAGCCCGCGTCGGAGCATCTGCGCAGCGAGGTCGCGATCGTTGCCGGCGTCGCCAAGGCGACGCTGGGCGAGCGCACGGCGGTCGACTGGGACGGTTTCGTTGCCGACTACGACAGGATCCGCGATGCGATCGAGGCGGTATTCCCGATCTTCCAGGGCTACAATGCCCGTATTCGTGTCCCCGGCGGCTTCCACCTCACGTCGACGGCGCGCGAGCGGATCTGGGCGACGCCGTCGGGCAAGGCGAACTTCCTGGTGTTCCCGGGGTGTGGCGAAGACCCGCAGAGCGATGCCGATTCCCTCTGGCTCACCACCATACGCAGCCACGACCAGTACAACACCACGCTCTACTCGATGTCCGACCGCTACCGCGGTGTGTTCGGCCAGCGCGACGTGGTCTTCCTCAACGAGTATGAGCTGAAGAAGCGGGGACTGGTCGACGGCGACCGCGTCGACCTGATAACCGCATCGACCGATGGCGCCGAGCGGATCGTGCGCAACTTCCGCGTCGTGGCCTATTCGTTTCCGACCGGCTGCTGTGCCGCATACTATCCGGAGACCAATCCGCTGGTCCCGCTCTATGCCCGGGATCCCCTCAGCTTCACGCCGTCATACAAGGGCGTTCCGATCCGCCTTGTGCGCTCGGCTGCGACCGGGGAATAGAGCCAGCGCCGGCACGTTGCGGTCACGCATCGCAGCGCGGCGCATCCGCCCGGACGGAGACCGGCAGCGTGAACCAGAAGCGGGCTCCGCCGTGCGCGCCATTGCCTTCCGCGCCGATCCGGCCCCCATGCGCTTCGACGATCGACCGGCAGATGGGCAGTCCCATGCCCATCCCGGTCTCCTTGGTCGTAAAGAAGCTGTCAAAGAGCCGACCGACGTGTTCGGCAGCGATGCCGGGCCCGTTGTCCTCAACAGAGCAGCACAGTGTCAACGCGTCGGGCATGACCGTGCTGATAACGATCCGGCGATCGTCATATCCGGCCTGGGTCATCGCCTGCACCGCGTTGATGGCCAGATTGACGATCACCTGCTGGAGCTGGGTGCGATCACCGAGCACCTGGGGCGCGCTCGGGTCGGGCCGGTGCACGATCGTCACCGCGCGCGATTCGAGCTCATGCCGGAGGAAGAGAAGCGCTTCGCGAATGACTTCGTCAAACGACAGGGATGCCTGTTCCGGGGCCCTCCGCGAAGCCATTCCGTGAACGCGCGCCACGATGTTCGCCGCCCGCTGCGCATCTACGACGATGTTTTCGATGGTCTTGCGGATCTCGACGATATCGGGAGTGGGCCTATTCAGCCATCGCAGTCCGGCGGCGCCATTGGTGGCGATGGCTGCGAGGGGCTGATTGACCTCGTGGGCGATGGATGCGGTGAGTTCGCCGAGCATCGAGACCCGCGCGGCGTGCGCGAACTCGGCCCGTACCTGCTGGAGCTTCTGCTGGGCGCGAAGACGCTGTGAGATGTCGATCGTGCCGACCAGGCTTATTTCGAGATCATTGATAGGGCCGACGCGCGCGGTCGTGAAGAGAACGTCGACGATGCGACCGTCCCACGTGACCATCTTGGTCTCTTCCTCGAAGTTGGTCTCGCCGCGATAGCGGGACTCCATCGCCCGGCGGAACGTATCGGGCCGTTCCCTCCAAGTGTCCGCCATGGAACGTCCGACGAAGCCTTCGACGCCTCCCCCGAACATCTGGATAGCTCGTTCGTTGGCCTCCTGAAACGTGAGCGCATCCATGCAGGTGCGGAGGAATTCGGGATGGCTGTCGAAATAGGCGCCGAGATCCTTGACGCCCTCGGCACGCAGTTTTCGGAACAGCGCGACGAGCCTGCTGGCGTCGAGCTGCCGGAATGCGATCGGCATGCGGCTGAACAGCTGGCGGTAGCGCTGCTCGCTCCGCTCCAACTCGGCATTGGTCTTCTTCAGGGCCGTGATATCCATGATCGCGCCGACGAGCGTCAGCGAAGCTGCTAGGAAAGCAGCGAAAGCGATCGCCGTGAAATTGTCTCCAAGCAGTGAACAGGCGAAGGACAGCAGGGTCAGAACAAGGCTACCCCAGGCCCACAGCAGAATCCGATCCTGTATTGTCTGGATCGGCAGCAAACGCCGCCACCATCGCTGGGGCTGTACCGGGGTTGAGCCATCCAGGCGTTCGAGCATCATGCGGAAGGTCTAGCGCGCCGCCGACGAGAGGTCTTTTGCGTTTTCGCAGGCGTCTTGTCAAAACGCACGAAACTGCGACCGGGCTTGCTGGATGCGATCCTGGGCCATCTCGGCGGTTGGCCTCGTGACGCCGAATCGCTGCTCGAACTCGGCGACATTGACGACGCCACGGCGGTGGGTGCCGTCGCCGATCTTGCGGCTGCCGTCCCAAGCCTCGACCTCGAACAGGACACTTCTGGCGTCGATCGCGACGACCCGGGCCGTCGCGCGCACCGTGCGGCCGACCGGCGTCGCGGCCAGATGGCGGATATTGACCATCATCCCGACGCTGACATGACCTGCGGGAAGGAACGGCTGAACCGCCGATCCGGCAGCCATTTCCATGTGCAGGATCATCATCGGCGTGCCGTAGACTTCAGGCATGCCCGGCACCACATGGCCGACGGTCATCTCGCTCGTGACGGTCACCAGTTTTTCGGCGGTCATGCCGGTCGTCACCTTCTCAAGCGGATTCATGACTCAATTCCGTCTCTGCCTCGGTCTTGGATGGGGTGGATGTCTCGGCGGCCTGCGGCTTGCGCCCGGTGAGCCAGTTGCCGAGCCGATCGAGATAGAGATAGACGACGGGCGTGGTGTAGAGCGTCAGGATCTGCGACAGCATCAGGCCGCCGACGATCGTGTAGCCGAGCGGCTGGCGCAGCTCCGCACCGGTGCCGGAGCCGATCATCAGCGGCACGCCGCCGAGCAGCGCAGCCATCGTCGTCATCAGGATCGGGCGGAAGCGCAGCGTGCAGGCCTGGTAGATCGCCTCTTCAGGGCTGAGCCCATGCCGGCGCTCCACCTCGAGGGCGAAGTCGACCAGCATGATGCCGTTCTTTTTGACGATGCCGATCAGCAGGATGATGCCGATGATGGCGATGACGCTGAGGTCCATGTGGACAGCCAGCAGCAGCAGCAGCGCGCCGATACCCGCCGAAGGTAACGTCGACAGGATCGTGATCGGATGGATCAGGCTCTCATAGAGAACGCCGAGAATGATGTAGATCACGATCAACGCGGCCCCGATCAACAGCGGCGTGCCGGACAGGGAGGACTGAAACGCCTGGGCGTTGCCCTGGAAAGAGGTCGACAGCGAAGCGGGCTTTCCGGTGTCCTTCTCGATCTTCTGAATCGCCGTCACCGCATCGCCCAGCGCGACGCCTGGCCGCAGGTTGAACGAGATCGTCACCGAGGGAAACAGGCTCTGGTGGTTGATCAGGATGGGCGCAGGCTTGATGACGGCATGGACCAGCGTGCTGAGCGGGACCTGCTGGCCGGAGGCCGAGTTCAGGTAGATGTCCTTGAGCGCCTCGGGCCCGTACTGGAAGCGCGGATCGACTTCCATCACGACGTGGTACTGGTTCAGCGAGGTGAACATGGTGGAGACGATGCGCTGGCCGAAGGCGTCGTCAAGCGCATTGTCGATCGTCGTCGGCAGGATGCCGAAGCTCGAGGCGACCTCGCGGTTGACGGTGACCTCCAGCCGTGGGCCGGCATTGGCCTGGTCGCTTGCGACGTCGCTGATGACGTCGAGCGCGCGGAGCTTCTCCAGGAAGATCGCCGACCAGTGGGTCAGCTCATTGGAATCGGCGTCCGTCAGGGTGTACTGATATTGTGTCTTCGACAAGCGTGCGCCGATCGTGATGTCCTGCGCTGCCTGCATGTAGAGCGTGATGCCCTGGATGTGGGCCAATCGCGGGCGCAGCCGGTTGATCACCTGGTCGGCGCTCGCCTTGCGCTCCGGCTTCGGCTTCAGCACGATGAAGATGCGCCCCTGGTTGAGCGTCGCGGTCGGTCCGCCTGGCCCGATATAGCTCGCCACCGACTGGATTGCGGGATCCTTTGAGAGGATGTCCACGATCGCCTGCTGGCGTTCGGACATCGCGGGGAACGAGATGTCCTGGGCAGCCTCGGTGATGCCGACGATCTGTCCGGTGTCCTGCTGCGGGAAGAATCCCTTCGGAATGATCACGTAGAGGTAACCGGTCAACGCGACAGTCGAGAGCATGACGAGCAGCGTCGCGAAGCGATGCCGCAGCACCACGCGCAAGCCCCGCGCGTAGAGCGCAAGCAGGGCATCGAAGCCGCGCTCGAACAGGAGATAGACCCGGCCGTGCTTCCTTCGCGAATCGTCCTTCAGAAGGCGCGCGCACATCATGGGCGTCAGGGTGAGCGAGATGACCAGCGACAGCAGCAGCGCGGCGGTGATGGTGACGGCGAATTCCTGGAACAGCTTGCCGACGTAGCCGCCCATCAGGAACAGCGGGATGAACACTGCGATCAGCGAAAGCGTGATGGAGACGATCGTGAAGCCGATCTCGGCGGAGCCCTTGAGTGCGGCCTCCAGCGGCGTCATGCCCTGTTCGAGATGGCGCACGATATTCTCGATGACCACGACGGCATCGTCGACCACGAAGCCGACCGCGATCGACAGTGCCATCAGCGAGAGGTTGTCGAGGCTGTAGCCGAGCACATAGAGCACCGCGAACGTCCCGATCAGCGCCAGGGGAACAGTGATCGCCGGAATGACGGTGGCCCAGAAATTCCGCAGGAACAGGAATATGACCATCACCACCAGGGCGACCGTCAGCAGCAGCGTGAATTGAACGTCGGAAACCGCGGCGCGAATGGTGGCAGTGCGATCGGCGGCGATCGTCACCTTGATCGCCGGTGGAACGGAAGCCTGCAGCTGCGGCAGCAGCTTCTTGATCCGGTCGACGGTCTCGATCACGTTGGCGCCGGGCACACGCTGGACCGCCAGAATGATGGCGCGCTCTTTCCCGTACCAGCCGGCCAGGAGGTCGTTTTCCGGCGCTTCGATCGCAGTGCCGATATCGCGGATCCGCACCGGCGAGCCGTTGCGATACGCGATGATGAGGTCTTCATAGGCGGAGGGCTTCAGCAGCTGGTCGTTGGTGTTCAGCGTGTAGGTGACGCGCGGGCTGTTGAGCGTGCCCTTGGGCAGATCGACATTGGCGCCGGCGATCACGTTGCGGACGTCTTCGAGACCGATGCCGCGGGCAGCAAGCGCCTGCGGGTTGACGCGAACACGGATCGCCGGCTTCTGCTGGCCGCCGATGCCGACGAGCCCGACACCAGGCACCTGCGAAATCTTCGGCAACAGGATATTTTCCGCATAGGCATCGACCGTGGTCAGCGGCAGCGAGTCCGACGTCAGCGCGATCAGCATGATCGGCGTCTCCGCTGGATTTACCTTCCTGATCGTCGGCGGGTAGGGGATGTTCGGCGGCAGGAAGGGGCTGGCGGCATTGATCGCGGCCAGCACGTCCACGGCCGCGCTGTCTACCGTCCGCGACAGCTCGAATTGCACCGTGAGCTGGGCCACGCCGAGCGCACTGGACGAGGTGAGCTGGGTGACGCCGGGGATCTGGCTGAGCTGCTGCTCGAGCGGTGTGGCGAGCGACGAGGCGATGGTGCCCGGATCGGCGCCGGGCAATTGCGCCGAGATCTGGATCGTCGGGTAATTGACGTTCGGCAGCGCACCGACCGGCAGCAATGGATAAGCGGCAAGGCCGCACAGCAGCAAGCCGGCCATCAGCAGGGCGGTTGCAATCGGCCGCAGGATGAAGGGCGCCGAGAGGTTCATGGGATCGCGTCCTGCACGGCGCTCTGCAGGTCGGCTTCCCGCGCAGCTTTGCCATGCAGTTCCCGGACGCGGCTGCCTTCCGTCAGCCGATACTGGCCGTCGACCACGACCACGTCACCCGACTTCAGCCCCTGGTCGATCAGTGCCTGACCATCACTGATCTGTGCGACGTGAACAGGGCGCAAGGCCGCCGTCTGGCCGTCGGTCACGACATAGACATAGCTGCCGTTCGGTCCCTGCTGCACGGCCGAGCCCGCGACAGTAAGCGCGTCTTTCCGAGTTTCGAGCAGCAGGCGCGCGTTCACAAGCTGGCCCGGCCACAGCCGGTGCTCACGATTCGGGAACACGGCCTTGAGCTGGACCGTGCCGGTCGTCCCTGCGATCTCGTTGTTGACCAGCAGCAGCGTGCCTTCGTCGAGCTTCATCTTGTTGTCCTGGCTGTAGGCAATGACCTTCAGCGATCCCTTTGAAGCGTGCTCCTGGATTACGGGCAGGTCGGTCTGCGGCAGGGTGAACAGCAGCGAGATCGGTTCGATCTGGGTGACGACGACGAGGCCATTGGGATCGGTCGGATGGATCACGTTGCCGACATCGATCTGGCGGACGCCCGTGATGCCGGGAATGGCCGAGGTCAGGCGCGTGTAGCTGAGCTGGACGTTGGCCTGATCGATCAACGCCTGGTCGGCCTTTACGGCGGCCTTGAGCTGCGCCACCTGCGCCGTCTGCGTCTCGATGAGTTGTGGAGTCGCGTAGCCCTTGTCGCCGAGCTGATTGTAGCGTGTGAGATTGGCCTCGGCGTTCACGAGTTGCGCCTGGTCCCTGTCGCGGTTGGCCGTCAGTTGCTCGATCTGCGCCTCGTAGGGACGCGGATCGATCTGGGCGAGCAGGTCGCCGGCCTTGACGGTCTGTCCCTCGGTGAAGGCGATCTTGACGATCTGCCCCTGAATCTGGCTGCGCACGACGTCGGTGTTGTAGGCGATCACGGTGCCGATGCCGCGCAGGTAGATCGGAACGTCCTTGCCGGTGACGGTGGCTGCGACGACCGGCACGGCAGCGGGCACTGGCGCGGCCGCCACCGCCGGCCTGTGGTCGGTGCCGTAGAACCAGAGGCCTGCGCCGATCAGGATCGCGGCGAGAGCAACCAGTGCAAGGGTGAGGTTCCGTTTCACGGTGATGGTCCTTCTTGATCTCAGGGATTGCCGGAACCGTTGATTGAATTCGTGTTGCCCATGGCGGCAGGGCCGGGCACCGGCAGGGACGGACTGATTCCGGCGCCGCCGAGTTCGGTGGATCCGAGCGGAATCCCGACGCGTCCGACCGTCGATGTCGAGGGAGGCAAGGCCGATTGGGTTGTCGTGCCGTCGGAGCAGCCGAGTGACGGGCTTCCGGAGAGTCCGCCGCCGTCAAACAAGGCCCCCGACGATCCGGTATTCCCTGAAAGGGGGCAGTTCGTCATTGCTTGCGGAGGATTGATCGGGGATACGCCAGGGGTGGCGATTTCGGTCGAGCCCAGCGGAATGCCTTCAGGCCGCGTGGCGCTCAGATTGAGCGGCGAGGTTGCAGACATGCCGACAGGGGGCAGGGTCGTCGGCAGCGTCATCTGCGCAGTCGCCGCGGCCGGGATCAGCCAAATCAGGCTGGTTGCGAGTGCCACGCCCAGATGCATCGATGCAAATCGGCGGCATCCGAACCTGTTCAATGAGAGCTGTTCTCGCATGGGCTGCTCCGGATTCTTTCATGTGTGCGGAACGATAGGGAGCGGCCGGCGTGCCGGTATTCCCTGAATGCACGTCCCGCTGTCTGGCCGCACGATCGAAAGCTATCCACCCCCGGGGATCATTGGGGCCCCTTCCGAAGCAGTCGCTTTGCTTCGGACAGCTCCCGGCGGCACGTGGCGATGTCGCTGGAGCTGTCCGCGGCGCGTGCGCGGTCGAGGGCATCGAGCGCGAGTCGAAGGTAAACTCCGCTCGCGCCTTCCGCTTGCGCCAGCGATCGTGGCGTGGGCTGATGACCGCGCAGTGCATCGAGGCTCTCCGGGCTCCAGCCATGTGCGCCGGCATTCTTCTCAATCGCGGCGTCCAGCTGTGCCTGGACACGCCCGATCGAATCTTCGCAGGACGCAGCACGAGCCGGGGATGCCGCCTGCAGGAGGATTATAGTGGCAGCTGCAATCCGGATGAGTGAATTCGATGTCATTGTCGATCCTTCGTGTCGCTAGCGAACGTCTGCCTCGAATGACAGGACCGATACGCGCCGTCTTTCGCTTGTGAACGTCGGCTGGCTTGCACGCGCACGAGATCGTGCCATCAGGGAAATCGGAATGTGAGCTGGATCAGAGCTGGGGCCGATAATTCCCGGCGTGCGAAGTGGCAAGGGCCGGTGTTTGCCGAAATACGCGGGCAAGCGGCCAACGTATTGTCGCATCGTTCCAACCCGGAGTGATCCCGACATGAAACACCTCAACGCAGGTCTCGCCTTTGCTGCAGCCCTTTCCCTGTTCGCGAGCGTCGCCCCGGCGCGTGCGGAACCCGTTAAGAACATCGTCCTGGTCCACGGCGCCTGGGTGGATGCGTCCGGCTGGAAGCCGGTCTACGAAATCCTGAGCAAGGAAGGCTTCCGCGTGACCATGGTGCAGGAGCCGGAAACGTCGTTCGCCGACGACGTCACGGCGGCGAAGCGGATTCTCGATCTCCAGGATGGCCCGACACTCCTCGTCGGCCACAGCTATGGCGGCTCGATCATCACCGAGGCCGGCGTCCATCCCAAAGTCGCCGGCCTCGTCTACGTCGCCGCGCACGCCCCCGACGTCGGCGAGGATGAATCGGCGCTCGGCAAGAAGACGCCGAGTGTGCTTGGAAAGACCGAGGGCGTCATCAAGGTCACGCCGGACAAGTTCACCTATCTCGATCCCGTGCAATTCCCGAAACTGTTCGCGCCCGATCTGCCGCGTGAGCGCGCCGAGTTCGTAGCACGCTCCCAGGTCCTGGCCGCGGCACAGGTGTTCAGCACCCCACTGACGGCGGCTGCGTGGAAGACCAAGCCGAGCTGGGGCATCGTTGCCGGCGACGACCAGATCATCAATCCCGATCTGGAGCGCTGGTACTACGAGCGTGCCAAGAGCCACACCACGGTGATCCCGGGCGCGAGCCACTCGGTCTACGAGTCGCATCCCAAGGAAGTGGCGGCTGTCATCACGCGCGCAGCGCGCAGCATCGATCAACCGGTCACCCGCTGACGCCGCATTTTGCCGGTCCTGACGCACGGCCGGTGAACGGAGGGCCGGCGGGAGAGGCAGCACTCCCGCCGGCCTGACTGCCCACCCTCGGAGAATTCCATGAGCGTGATCGAGAAGACCAGCGCAAGTCGAGGACCGGTTCGCGACCTGACGCGCGTCAAGGAGCAAAGGCCATGACGAGCTGGCAGAACAACCGCGCCACGCGTGATGCCCGCATCGCTGCAGGTGCCGCGCTTGCTCGCGGCAAAGTCGTGGAAGCGGACAATGCCACGCGCCTGCTCGAGGCCGTGATCCGGCCGGGCGACCGGATCTGCCTGGAAGGCGACAACCAGAAGCAGGCCGATCTGCTCAGTCGCGCGCTGCTCGCGGTCGATCTCTCCAGGGTCAACGACCTGCACATGGTGCAGTCGGGCGTCGTTCTTCCGGAACATCTGGATCTGTTCGACCGCGGCGTCGCGAAGCGGCTGGACTATGCCTATTCCGGGCCGCAGTCGGCTCGCATCGCGCGCATGCTGTTCGGCGGCAAGATCGAGCTGGGCGCGGTCCACACCTATCTCGAACTGTTCGCACGCTACTTCATCGACTTGACGCCGCACGTCGCGCTGATCGCTGCCGTCAGCGCCGACCATGACGGAAATCTCTACACCGGTCCGAACACCGAGGATACGCCGACCGTGGTGGAGGCAACGGCCTTCAAGGACGGCATCGTGATCGCCCAGGTCAACGAGATCGTCGAGCAGGTTCCGCGGGTCGACATCCCGGCGGATCGCGTCCACTTCGTCGTCAAGTCCGACAAGCCGTTCTTCGTCGAGCCGCTGTTCACGCGCGATCCGGCCGCGATCACCGAGGGACAAATCCTGACCGCGATGCTCGCGATCAAGGGTATCTATGCTCCCTATGGCGTGCAGCGGCTCAATCACGGTA
The DNA here is from genome assembly GCF_028128965.1 of Bradyrhizobium sp. CCBAU 25338. Taxonomy (NCBI): domain Bacteria; kingdom Pseudomonadati; phylum Pseudomonadota; class Alphaproteobacteria; order Hyphomicrobiales; family Nitrobacteraceae; genus Bradyrhizobium; species Bradyrhizobium sp. CCBAU 25338. The sequence continues at coordinate 95,432 of NZ_LFKY01000001.1, read as the reverse complement.
TCGGCTTCAGCACGGCGGCGATCGAGCTCCTGTTGCCGACCTTCGGCGAGCGGCTTGGCCTCAAGGGCAAAATCGCGACCCACTTTGCTCTGAACCCGCATCCCGCACTCATTCCCGCGATCGAATCCGGCTGGGTCCGGCAGATTCACTCGTTCGGTTCGGAGGTCGGCATGGATGACTACATCCGCGCCCGGTCCGACGTCTACTTCACCGGCCCCGACGGCTCGCTGCGCTCGAACCGCGCCTTTTGCCAGACCGCCGGGCTCTATGCCTGCGACATGTTCATCGGCTCGACGTTGCAGATCGATCTGCAGGGAAATTCGTCGACCGTCACCACCTCCCGCATCGCCGGGTTCGGCGGCGCGCCGAACATGGGAGCGGATGCCCGCGGCCGGCGTCATCCGAGCGAGCCCTGGCTGAAAGCCGGAGCGGAGGCCGATCCCGACGGCTCGCCCCTGATGCGCCGCGGCCGCAAGCTGGTCGTTCAGATCGGCGAGACGTTCGGCGACAAGAACGTACCGCTGTTCGTCGAGAAGCTCGATGCCATCGAGCTCGCGGAGAAGCTGGAGCTCGAGCTCGCGCCGATCATGATCTATGGCGATGACGTCACGCATGTCGTCACCGAGGAGGGCGTCGCCAACCTCCTGCTGTGCCGTACCGCGGAGGAGCGTGAGCAGGCCATTCGCGGCGTTGCCGGCTACACCGACGTCGGCCGTCGGCGGGATCACGGCATGGTCGCGCACTTGCGCGAACGCGGGGTGATCCGGCGCCCGGAGGATCTCGGCATCAATCCGCTCGATGCGGATCGCAGCCTGCTCGCGGCGCGCTCGATCAAGGATCTCGTGCGCTGGTCAGGCGGGCTCTACGCGCCGCCGTCGAAATTCAGGAACTGGTGAGGAGAGGTCATGGAAGATCTTAGGTTTGAGCACAGCGTTCGCACCAGGGCCGGCGGCACCAGGCAGAGCGCGATCGTCGGCGTTGTCGCCTCGGGCAATCTGGAGGTGCTGGTGGAACGCGTCCTGCCGGATGCGGAATGCGCCATCGAGATCAAGACCGCGGCGGTTGGCTTCGGCGAGGTCTGGACCGCCGTAATCGGCGATTTCGTCGAGCGCTATTCGCCCGGCGGGCTGAGATTCTCGATCAATGACGGCGGCGCGCGCCCCGATACGGTCTCGCTTCGGTTGGCGCAGGCAGTGCGATTGATCACGGAGAACGGCCAATGACCGCACCACTCAAGGACGTCACACCGGCCGAGCGCGCCCGCAGCACCAGCTTCTACGAGGCGTCGGCCCGCACGCGGCTGGAGTTGCTGCTCGACGCCGGCAGCTTCGTCGAGTTCATCGGTCCGGAGCAGCGCGAGGTCAGTCCGCATCTGAAGATCTTTGATCTGCCCGAGCAGTTCGACGACGGCATCGTCGTCGGCCATGGCCGCCTCGATGACTCGCCGGTGTTCGTCGCCGCACAGGAGGGCCGTTTCATGGGCGGCGCCTTCGGCGAGGTGCATGGCGCCAAGCTGATCGGGTTACTCCGCGCGGCGCGCCAGATCGCATCGATCCCCGTCCTGATCCTGTTCGACACCGGCGGCGTCCGGTTGCAGGAAGCCAATGCCGGCGAGCTCGCCATTGCCGAGATCATGCGGGCGGTGATGGAGGCGCGCAGCGCCGGCGTGAAGGTGGTCGGCCTGATCGGCGGCCGGTCCGGATGCTACGGCGGCGGTGGGTTGATTGCGGGCTGCTGCTCGGCACTCGCCGTGTCTGAACCTGGGCGCATTGCGGTGTCCGGCCCCGAAGTCATCGAGACCAATCGCGGCGTCGAGGAGTTCGACTCCCGCGACCGCGCGCTGGTCTGGCGCACCATGGGCGGCAAGCATCGCCGCCTGCTCGGCGCCGCCGACGTCTTTGCCGATGACAATGTGCAGGAGTTCCGCGAGGCCGCGCTGGAACTGCTGGGTCTGATCGGACCGTTCGGCCTCGACAGCTTGAAGGCAGAGCAGGAGCGGCTTGCCGACCGGCTAAGCCGCTACGGCGCCTGCCTGGATGCCGTCGACATCTGGACGGCGCAAGGCATCGCGCATGCCGAAACGGTTCCGGAGCTGCCGGCCGATCAGTTCATTGCGCTCGCCGACAGGATGGGGAGGACCAGCCGTGACGCTCGATGACATTCTCGCCTCGCTCTTTCCAAAGGGCCATGAGATCAGGAACGACAAAGGCGTCCTTCTCGGCTCGGCGACGCTGCGACGCGGCGACAAAATGCTCGTCCTCGGTGTCGCGGATCGAACCGCACTGGGCGTCGACGAGGCGATCAGATTGTCCGGCCATGTCCTGGCGTCGATCGGCCGGGACTCTGGCCCGATCCTGGTGCTCGTCGATAGCGACAGCCAGCGCATGAGCAAGCGCGACGAGTTGCTCGGGCTGAACGAATTCCTCGCGCATCTGGCGAAAGTGTTGATCCACGCGGACATGAACGGCCGCCCCACCATCGGCCTTCTCTACGGTCACTCGGCGGCGGGCGCTCTGCTCGCGACGGGACTTGCAACCCGCGTGCTGATCGGATTGCCCGGTGCACAGCCTGCAGTGATGGACCTGCCGTCGATGGCGAAGGTCACCAAGCTGTCGATGGAAGCGCTCGAGGAGAAGGCGAAGTCGACGCCGGTGTTCGCGCCGGGGCTGTCCAATCTCGTGCAGATGGGCGCGGTTCACATGACATGGAGCAAAGATGCCTCGCTCGCCGATCAACTGGAGGCGCTGCTGGCCGACATGCCGGCCGCGCGAGACCAGCGGGATGCGCTCGGTAAGGCGCGTGGTGGCCGGCAGAAGGCCGCTGATATTGCGGAGCGTGTGCGTGACTTGGCCCTGCAAGCACGGTGAGCGTTCACCGGGTCGTCATGACCTCGTCTTCGTCAGCCCGGCAGGGTGGCGGGCGATGCTGGAAGCGCGCGGCGATCTCGCTACCGATGCGTTGGTCGCACGTTGGTCCAAAATGGGCTGGCCGGCGATCAGGCGGCGCGCTCTGCCATGCGAGGAAGCCGGTCTTGCTCTGGGCCTGCCATTGCCGCCCTCGGCCGGCAAGAAGCGGATCTCGCTCCTGGTTGATATCGACCACGTCGTCTCGGTGGCGAGGCCGCCGTCGCTGCGGCAGGCGCGCGCTTACGCGCCGCGCAACTGGTGGCCGACGCTCGACCGGCTCGACCGGTTGGAGCTTCGTCACTCGGTGGACGCGCGCGTCTTCGGCAGCCTGGCCTGGCAATCGCTGACCGGGCTCGACTACGTGACAGACCGATCGGACCTCGATGTGCTGTTCGAGATTCGCGGCGAAACCGACGTCGATCGTTTCGTTGCCGATGTGGCTGCGATCGAGAACGAAGCGCCGATGCGGATCGATGGCGAACTGATGCGCGCGGATGGTGCTGCAGTGAACTGGCGCGAGCTCCACGGCGGCGGGAGCGAGCTTCTGGTGAAAAGCATCGGGAGCGTGATCCTGCTCGGCAGGGATCGATTCATTTCCGGAGCGAGGGGATCATGATCACCGCGGCCATGCGAGGTTTGGAAAGGTCGGTTCAGCGTCGGTCACGCATCGCGCCCGACGTTTCCGCCATCGGCGCCATCGCCGCCCGCTGCCTCGTCGAGGAGCTGGAAACCTGGCCGAAGCCGGGGCTCGTGAGTCATATCGACAATGGCAGTCACGATGATATGGATGCCGGCACGTTCCGTCGCAGCGCCGCGGCGATCGAGCCCCATCTTCAGCGCCTGGCCGAAGCAGGCGCGCGCGGCTGCGGCATGGGGCGGCTGCGGATCATCGGCCTCGAGGCCGAGCACGCGATGTTTGCAGCGACCTCCGGCGTCAACACGCATCGCGGCGCGATCTTCGGGCTCGGCCTGTTGTGTGCGGCGGCTGGTGCGAGGGCCGGCGGGTTGATCGATCCCGAGCTTTCGCTTGGCGAGGTCGTGAGGCGCCTGTGGAGCGACGGCATTCTCGACGGTCCGGTGCTGTTGCACAGCCACGGCAGCGCGGCCCGACGCCGTTTTCACGCCGGCGGTGCGCGTACCGAGGCCGCGAACGGATTTCCCAGCGTCTACCGGATCGGATTGCCGGCGCTGCGCAGGGTGGCGCATGCCGTGCCGGAAGATACCGAAGCCGCCCGGGTCGAGGCATGCTTTGCCCTGATCGCCTCGGTCGAGGACACCAACCTCCTGCATCGCGGAGGGTTCGACGGCCTTCGCTTTGCGTATGATGCGGCGCGATGCTTCATCGATGCCGGCGGCGTCAGCGTGCCCGGTTGGCGTACGCGGGCGCAATCGATCCATGACAGCTTCGTCGCCTGTCGTCTCAGCCCGGGTGGATCGGCCGATCTGCTCGCGATGACACTCTTTGTCGATGCCCATGAGAGCCCATGCCGATGATGTCCAATGCGATCCTGATGGCGCTCGTGCCGGTCTTCTTCGTTCTCTTGTTGGGATACGCGGCCGGCAAACTTCATGTCGTCGACAATCTCCATGTCGACGCTCTCAACGCGCTCGTGATGGATTTTGCATTGCCCGCTTCACTGTTCGCCGCGACCGCCTCAGCGTCGCGCCGTGAGATGATCGACCAGGTTCCGCTCTTCCTGGTGCTCGGCGTCACGATGCTGCTGCTCTATCTTGCCTGGTATCTTGCCGCACGTCGGCTCTCCAAGCTCTCCCAGTCCGAGGCGTCCCTGCAGGCGCTGACGATTGGCTTCCCGAATCTCGCTGGGGTGGGCCTTCCGATCATGACCTCGGTCGTGGGTCCAACCGGCACCGTTCCGGTTGCCGTTGCATTGGCGGCGGGCTCGATCCTCATCAGCCCATTGACCCTGATCGTAGCGGAGATGGGTGCCGCCAAGGCTCGTGGCGAAGAAATGGCGGCGCGGCAGGTCCTGACGGCAATTCGGCGCGCGATCACCAAGCCGGTGGTGCTCGCGCCCGCGCTCGGCATCGTATTCTCGTTGTCGGATGTGAGCCTCGACGCGCTAGCTCATGCGAGCCTCACGCTGATCGGAAGTTCGGCTGCCGGCGTCGCCCTGTTCCTCACCGGAGCCATTCTGTCGGCGCAATCGTTTCGGCTGGATTGGAAGATCGGCGCTGCAACGGTGGCCTCGGACATCGTCCGACCGTTGTTGGCTGTCGCGGTCATTCTCGTCCTTCCGATCGCGCATGACGCAGCGAAGACGGCCATTTTGCTCGCCGCCGTGCCCTCGGGCTTTTTCGGGATTTTGTTCGCGGTCAACTACCGGCTGGATTCCGCAAGGGTGGGATCCATGGTTATCGCCAGCACCGCATTCAGCGTCCCGACGCTCGCGATTGTGATCGCGCTGCTCTTTCCACACTAGGACGCGACCATGACCTTGGCGATCCTTTGTTCGGGGCAAGGCAGGCAGCATCGCGACATGTTCGCCCTCACGGGTGATACGCCGGAGGCCGCGCACCTGTTTGCGCACGCGTCGACGTTGCTCGATTGCAGGGATCCACGCGATTTCGTGCGCGCCGAATCTGACGAGGCCTTGCACCGCAACCGTGCCGGACAGGTTCTCTGCACCTTGCAGGCGCTCGCCGCGGCGGCCGCGTTCGCAGATGTCATCTCTCGTGACATCGTGATAGCCGGGTATAGTGTCGGCGAGGTCGCGGCCTGGGGTGTCGGCGGCTTGTTCGATGCGACCGCAACGCTCGATCTGGTGGCGCGCCGCGCAGAGGCCATGGATGCGGCCACGCGCGCCGGTGACGGACTGATCTTCGTCCGCGGTCCTTCCCGGGACGAGGTCGATCGCCTTTGCGAGCGTCACGGCACGGCGGTCGCCATCGTCAATCCGGGCGATGCCTTCGTCATCGGCGGCGGCCGTGAGGCGCTAGGCGAGTTTGCCCGAGACGCGCGGGCGATGCACGCAAGGATCGTCGCGTTGCCGGTTGAGGTCGCCTCTCATACCGAACGGCTCGCCGCGGCGTCTGCCGTCTTTCGCGAGACCTTGCGCGAGGCATCGGTGATATTCCCGCCAAGGAGCGGTGCGCGCATTCTGAGCGGAATCGATGCCGCTCCGGTCGTCGCGCTCGAAACGGGGCTCGACAAGCTTGCCGAGCAGATCTCGCAAACCGTGCAATGGGCCGATTGCCTGCAAGCCTGTGTCGAAGCGGGCGCGACAGGGTTTCTCGAGCTCGGGCCGGGACATGCGCTGAGCGGCATGGCTGCGGAAATCGCGCCCGGACTTCCGGCGCACTCGCTGGATGATTTCAGGAGCCTTCAGGGCGTCCGCACCTGGCTCACGCGTCACGTCAACCTCTAGCGTCGGCAAATCCCGAACGGGACGATGCCCTCGATCCCGCATTGTGCTGTCGAAAAAAGGGGGCCGTCCCTTGGGGGAGGACGGCCCCTAGAATGCTCGTATGCCTAGGGAGGAGGGAGGCTCGAGCCGTGACTTGGGGGTCTCAGTCACTCAACACGCACACCATCGCCGATCCCGCGGCCAAAGTATTTCATGAACCCCCGCCATTTCTCATTTCGCATGATCCACGAGAGGCCCGTACGCACGCGTGAGGCCGGGCCTTTGCGGCGTCGAGGTCAGGTCGCCGCCTGAGAGCTTGGACGACGCCCGACGCGCTCCGGATGGCGCTACGCCAGCACGCGCGTGTCAGGGCAGGTGTGGCGAGGCGTTGATGCCGGGTGTCAGGCCGGGTGCGATCTTCTCTGCCGGAGGAACCGCGGGCTCGCGCGTATAGGGAAGCGCCTCCACCTCGGGGCGCTGCTGCGCGGTCGCCTGGAGGCAGTCCGGACGAGGCGGGCGGCCTGCGCCGAATAGATCGGAGACGGGATCGACGAAGTTCGCGCGGAACCGGTCGAGCCAGGTTTGGCCCCCGCCCGCGGAGGGCTGCCGGATCGTCACCGTGGCTGTCATGCCGGAGACGAGCGGCACATCGGGTGGCACGGTGTCGATGGCGAGGCGAACCGGCACGCGCTGCGCGAGCCGCACCCAGGTATAGATCGGGTCCACGTTGGGCAGGCCCTGCGTGCCCGCGGCGGCGTTCGACACGCTGACGCCGCGCGTCACGGTCTTCACATGTCCCAATATCGGCTTGGGATAGCCGATCAGTTGGGCTTCGGCGCGATCGCCGACGCAAACCCGCGCCATCTTGGTTTCCTCGAAATAGCCGTCGATCCAGAAACTGTTGGAATCGATCACGGAAACGTTGCTGACGCCGGTGACGGCATAGTCTCCTGCGCGCAACAGGAGGTTGGTGACGTAACCATCGACCGGACTGACCACGCTCGTGCGCTTCAGGTTCAGCTCCGCCTGTGCGAACTGGTGCGCCGCCGCCTCGTAGGCAGCCTTCGCCTGCGCCGCGTTGCCTGCATAGATTTGCTGTTCTTCGGGCGTCGTCGCAAGATCGGACAGGTGCTGCCGGCGGTCGAACTCGGCCTGCTTCACCACGAGGTCCGCCGCCCGCTGGTCGACCAGAGCCTTGCCGACCCGAACGGCCACCTCGAAGTCGAACGGATCGATCACGTAGAGGACGTCGCCCTTGTGGACGAACTGGTTGTCGGCCACCCGAAGCTCCACGATCTTGCCTGCCACTTGCGGCGCCACGTTGGCGACCTGGACGCGGACGCTGCCGTTCCGTGTCCAGGGCGCGGTGACGTAGTGCTGCCAGGTTGAAGCCGCTATCAGAACTGCGACCAGTGCGATGCCGAGAGTCGCAAGGTGCCTGCCGGCACTGCGCATGAATCGGCCGGCCGCTTGGCGCAGTGGCCTCGTGGCGGGCGTCGCCCATGCCGAAGGTCTGATGCTGTCCGGTGTCCGATCGCTTGTGTCGCGCGCCACGGTCTCCGGCGCGTTTGAACCGTCCATGGAGTCTGCGGTAACGACCGGTGCTTCGGCTGGGGGTTCGCCATGAAGCGGGGTGACGTCCCGAGGCAGGGTAGCTCCCATGGCACTTCTCCCTAGAAGAACAGCGCGAGCGTGCCGAACATCGCCACGTAGAGGCAAAGTTCGGCCAGCGACGGGTTGCTGAAGACTCTCGCGAAGCCGACGAAGCGCAGCAGGGGACGAAGCATCAGGAACGCTAGCAGCGCGATTGCGGCATAGGAGACGATGGGGGCAATGAGCACGCCATCGATCACAAGCTCCCGATATGTGTTCGTCATGACTGTTTGCCTTGGCTGGGGGCGGTTGGAGACTGCGACGGTGCAAATACGGCGCTTGCCGGAACCAGCACGGCGATGGCCGAATTGGCGGACAGGTTGTTTCGCGATGCCACTTGGCGTATCGCCTCGGCAGCAGCGAGGATCGCGGCACCGTTACGCTGGGCGAGGGCCTCTCGCGCGTCCTGCACCGCCCGGGCGAGCGGCCCCTGGGTCAGCCGCTGCAGTTCGGCGCGGCAGCGCCGCAAGCTCTCAGCCTGGTCGAAACAGCGCATCGCCTTTGCTGCAATATCGCCATTGAGAGCGAAGGTGCCGTTTGCGGTCAGAATCTGTTCGATTCGCGCCGCGTCGCGAAACGCGGCTTCCTCTGGCGCGAGGTCTCGAACTTGCCAGCGGTGGACGTGGCCCAGTTCGCCCCTGGCTTCTCGCAGCAGCAGACGAACTCGCTGGTCGCCCGACAATGGAGGCAGCAGCATCTGCGCTGCGAGCACGAGCAGGGAAGACAGGCAGGCAAAGAAGCTCGTCACGAGAAATACCTCGGGGTCGTAGCTCTGCGGATTGGTCGGTGCGAGTACGGCGATCGTGAACACCAGGGTGAGCCGGCCGAGGGAAGACAGCAGCGGGTTCGGCAACGAGATCAGCAGCGCGAAGCCGATGACGACAGGCGCGAGACCGATCGCGAGCAGTTGAAATTCGGACACGCCGTTGAAGACGAAATATTTCAGGATGCCGGCCAGCGCGCAGGCGATCGGCATCGCCATTACCGTCACCATCGTGAAGGTGCGTGGCGCGGGCGCCGTCGAGCCGAGGCCGAGGATTACCGCGACGAGCGAGAGGCAGACCTCGGTGGTCGGCCAGCCTGTCAACACGAAGAAGAGCCCAATCAGCGCGAACGAGATCGCGGCCCGTGCGCCGGTTTCCGCCGCGATGCGGCCCGAGCGGTAGAGCGGCGCGCGCCATGCATGATATGGACGTATCCCTTCGTGCAGCGCATCGAGGCTGCTGCGGACCTGGGCAAACTTATGGCTGATCTCGCTGCGGAGCCAGGACCGGGAAATGGCCGTCAGCCTGGCCGCCTTCTGGCCCGGGTCCTCCGCACTCTGCGCGGGGGCGGACGTGACCGGGAGCGCCGCGAGCATCCGCCCAAGGGAGAGGACGCTGACGAGGTCGACCAGCGCGGAACGCGCGGCCGCGGTCCGTGCCGTGCCGATGCTCGATTCCGTCGTAAGGCTGGCGATCTCCGGACGTATCGCAGCGATGTCGTGCAACAGGCTCGCCGCAGCCACCGCGGAGTCACGGTCGGTACCGTGCGTGAGGGCCTTGACCCGGTCGTACAGCGCCTCGATGCGACCTGCCAGTACCGGATGATAGTCCGGCGCGGCCAGCACCTCGTTGACCAGCGCCACCGCAAGCACCCCGATGCCGATGGCGGCACCGCGCGCGATGCCGGTCGGAAACACCTGGAGCGGCGTGTCGATCTGCTGGATGGCGATCAGGGCGACGGTGATGCAGCAGAGCGCCGCCGCATAGGCACGATTGCCGTCCAGCATGGCGGCGACATAGACGCAGAGCCCGACCCAGATGCCGAGCACGGCGAGCAGGAGGCCGTCGGTCTGAGAAAACACGCCGGCGATCGCAATCGATGCCATGACCCCAATCGCCGTCGCGAGCAGCCGGTAACCGGCCTTTTCCATGCCCTGACCGCGTGTCGGCAAAGCCAGGATCGCCACGGTCAAGGCCGCTGACGAGGGGGATTCGAGCTCGAGCCAGAAGCTCGCATAGAGTGCGAGCAGCATCGCCAGCCATATCCGCAGCGCAAAGGTCCAGGAGCTTGCCGGGAAGCCGGCGAAGACCAACGGGGACGGCGCGGCAGCACTGGTGGCGTTCACGGGCATCGCGCCTCATCCGTTTTTCGGCAGAGCGTGCCGCCCGGCCGAAGTCGAGAAAGTCGAAAACGACTATGAGGTTTGCAGCTCCTGCCGGTATTTCCGGTCCACCAACCTAGTTGCCGGAATGCACGTCTGGTTGGGGACGAGAGCCATTGCGCAAGGGAGGGACAGACAGGCTACGGCGCGTGGCCTGCCAGCGCCTCTTCGAGGCAGCGGATGATCTCATCGCCGCTGGAGGGCTTGCCGAGAAAGCAATGCGCGCCCGCGGCCATTACGCGCTGGCGCACGGATTCGCTTGGAAAAGCCGTCATGAAGATGATCGGGAAACGGCGGCCAGCGGCGATCAACTGGGCCTGCAACTCATCGCCCGTGATGACCGGCATCTGCACGTCGGCGATCATGCATGCGGGATCGTCTCCCGGCGCATGCCGCAGGAAGTCCAGCCCGGACTCGTAGGCATCGGCCTCGTAGCCGAGCGAACGCACCAGGCTCGCAAGCGAAGCGCGAACGCCTTCGTCGTCGTCCACAATTGCAATCACAGGGGTCTTGGCCATTTGCGCTCAATCCTGACCGCGGTGTTCCGCAAGGCAAGGAGGATATCTCCCGTTGCGCGGCCGATAACGCCTTATGCACCCGGGGGCCGGACCGCCGAAATTATACTCAGGTTTGGTCCGTAGTCCTGCGGGTTTGGGAAACTCCGAGCGCCTCGGCCTTGCGAACGAGGTCGGCCAATGACCTAACCCCCATCTTGCGCATGACGTTCCCGCGGTGGATTTTGACCGTGATCTCGCTGAGGCCGATCAGGGCCGCCACCTGCTTGTTCATCAGGCCGGCGGTGACATGGCCCATCACCTCGCGTTCGCGCGCCGTCAGGGTCTCGTACTGGGCGCGGATGTCCTCCTTGGCCGCGGCTTCGGCACGGTGCTGCGCATCGCGCTCGAGCGCCGCGGTCACGGCATCAAGCATGTCCTGGTCGCGAAACGGTTTGGAAAGAAAGTCGACGGCGCCGGCCTTCATGGCACGCACCGACATCGGAATGTCCCCGTGGCCGGTCATGAAGATGATCGGATAGCTGATGCCCTGCCGGACGAACTGGCTCTGCAGATCGAGCCCGCTCACGCCCGGGAGGCGGACGTCCAGCACGATGCAGCCGGGACCGTCGGGCAGCGAGCCGGCAAGCAATTCGGCGGGCGAGCCGTACAGGCGCGTCTGGAGGCCAACGGATCGGAACAGGCTGTCGAGCGAGGCGCGGATGCCGGCGTCGTCGTCGACGACAATGACGATTGCGTTGGAGGGCTGGGCCGGCGGCTGCGCCTGGTTGGGTCGGGTCATGGCAGGGCGTGTTCTTGGCTAAATGGCAATGTCAGGTGGAATGTCGTTCCCGAGCCCGGAGTGCTCGCCACCGACAACCGGCCGCCGTGAGCTTCCACCGTGGTTCGGCAGATCGCAAGCCCCATGCCCATTCCGCCATCCTTCGTCGTGAAGAACGGATCAAACAGGCGCGGCAGGTCCTCAGGTTGGATGCCCGGGCCGCTATCCTGTACCATGATGGCGAGGGTTTCGCTGTCCTCGCTGCCGGCGCGCAGCGTGATGATGCGGGAACCGGGCTGGCCTGCCATGGCCTGGCCGGCATTGATCAGAAGATTGACCAGGACCTGTTGCAGCTGGACCCGGTCGCCGCGAATCGGTGGCAGATCGTGCTGCGACTCGACGGTGAGGGTGACCTGGTCCTTGGCGAGTTCGCGCGCAACCAGCGCAGTCGCCTCCTCGATGATCTCGCCGATTTGCAGCATATCCCGCTGGGGCGGGGCCTTCTTCAGAAAGGTGCGGATGCGGGTCACGATCTCGCTGGCGCGGCGGCCCTGAGCGACGACATGGCCGATCGTCGTCGTAACCTCCTTGAGATCGGGGACGTCGCGCCGCAGCCACCGCAAGCCGGCCTCGCCGCTGGTGACGATCGCCGCCAGCGGCTGGTTCACCTCATGCGCAATTGACGCGCTGAGCTCGCCGAGGGTTGCAACGCGTGCAGCATGAGCGAGCTCGACCTGCGCCGCGAGCAGCGCATCCTGCGCCTGCCGGCGTTCGGTAATGTCGACGACGAAGATGAGGACGTTATGATCTTCGTCGGATTGAGGCGGAAAGGTGATCGTGAACAGCACGGGGACCTTGCGTCCGTCGAGGCGCACGAGCTCGCTCTCCCCTTCGTGGAACTGCTCTCCTTCCGCGAATGCCACCAGCGCGTCGAGGAAACTGCGATCGTTCTCGCCCAGCAGCTTGTCCACGTTCTGGATGAAGGCCGCAGAGCTGCTTGCCCCCGCCATCTTCTGCAGGGCAGGATTGACGTCGGTAATTCTGGCAAGCCCACGGGCATGGCGGACCAAATCGGGATGTCGTGCCAGATATTCGCGCAGGTCCGCCCCTCGGGTCGGTAGCGAATGCAGCGCGGTCCGTAGTCCGCTCCAGTCTTCCTCTACGACGCCGATACGGCTTGCGTCGAACATTCGGCGGTATCGTTGCTCGCTCTGCACGAGCGCGCTGTGCGCCGCCACCTGGTCCGTGACGTCGGTGTGCGTTTCGAGCACGCCAACGGGTTTGCCGAGATGGTCGTGTTGCAGGGCCCAGCGGGCATCGACCGCGAGTATGGCACCGTCCTTCGTGCGCTGCTCAACCCTGCCTTCCCATCGCCCGGTATCGAGCAGGGTGGCCTCGATGACTTCCCTCCGGTCGGGATAGCTGGTTCGCAGAAGCTTGTCGGCGATCTGCCCGAGTGCCTCGTCGGTGGTCCAGCCGTAGGTCTGTTCCGCAGCCTTGTTCCAGAAATTGATCACGCCGGCGCGATCCCGGACGAAGATCATGTCATGCGAGAGGTTGAGCAGGCGAGCCTGCGCCGCCAGGCGATTGGTTGCGGCATGATTCTGGAGCGCGAGCAGCGTGGTGATTGCGATGGCCGCTAGGCTCACCAGGGCACGAAGGGCCGGTGAGCCGATGGGCTCGTGATCATGCGATAACAGATACGCGGTGATCGTCAGGGCGGCACAGCCGATCGCGGCGACGATGATGTCGTTGCGCCGGTTCGTCCTCGCCGCGAGCAGGATCGCAACGACGTAGAGAACCGCGACCGCACCTTCGAGCGGCGTCAGCACGTCGACCATGAAGACCGCGAAGGCGAGGACGGCGGACCAGAACCGCAGGCCGGTGCGGCTCATGGATGAACCCGTGGGCCGATCAAGGTTCGTCATCGTCGCAGGCGGGGTTTCTTCTCATTGCAGCCGCGTTGATGCCGCGATTTGATCGCGCCCACAATATCCCGCCAGCCGATTTTCGTGCCCTCTTGGAAGACCCCGTGGATAGTCGATCCGGCGCGGGCGGCGACACGGAGATTTCCCGGCGGAACAAGGCTTATCGGCGATTTTGCCGATCGCGGACGCGTCAACTTACCGCAGGCAGGGGGAGCTTCAGGGCTCGAGCGTGGGGCGGAGTGTTCCGCCCGCCCTCTCGCCCGGGGTCATACCTACGTATGACGCGATTAACCCGAGACCTTATCCATGCACCCGCGCGTAGAATGGAGCGCGCGGATCGCCGAACTACTCTGCTCCCATAGCATTCGGACAAGCCGGCCAGGCATTGCTGGTGCGAAATGGGACAAGGAGCCTCGACGATGTCGCTGCAGATATCATACTCGCAAAATGCCAAGGATCATGTCGCCGCCGCAATGGACGTCTTGCCCATCGACGGCCCGCAGCTGCGGTCATCGAAACGTTCGCCGCGCTCCGGCGAGGAGGCGGTGATGCTCTCTCTCGTGCATCTGGATGTTGCGCTGGCCATTGAGCCACCAGCACCGGATGTGCAGGGATCTGCCAGTGGCGGGCCGAGCTTCAGGGTGTCGGCAAAACGCCTTGCGCACGCGTCCGCGGAGTCTGATCGGGAGACGGGTGGGGAGGGAAGCGCGGACCCGGTGATGCGGCGCCTCTCGGATGCCCTCGCGGCAACCAAAGCCATGCACAATCCCCATTCCGCCATTCTCGTCGACGCATTGCGCCTGGCCATTCTTACCCGCAAGGCCAGTGGGGGGACGACGGTCGGACGAGGCCAGTCCGAGCCGGCCGAGAGTGACCGCGCAGGGCACGCCTGCCGGGCGGTGCGGTCGCTGCAAAAATGGCGCCTCAAGCGCGTCATGCAATACATCGACGACAATCTGGAGGCGAAGGTCACCTTGCAGCATCTGGCCGCCGTTGCCGGCCTCAGCCGGATGCACTTCGCCGCGCAGTTCCGGGCGGCCGTCGGCATGCGGCCGCACGAATATTTGCTGAAGCGGCGGATCGAGCGTGCTCAGGAATTGCTGCAGCGGCCGGACATCTCGCTCGTCGACATCGCCTTGACCGTCGGGTTCCAGACCCAGGCTCATTTCACGACAGTCTTCAAGCGCTTCGCTGGCAATACGCCATATCAATGGAGGAGTGCTCATCTTGCGCAATTTCTGCCGCTGCCGCGCCCCGAAGCGAGGGCGTCATGAACGGCATCGGTATGCAGGCCCTGTTGCTGCCGCTGCTCGGCATTCAGTCGGCGCTGGTGTACCACGAGCTTATGGGATTGTTCGAGATCGCGCGTGTCCTCGGTGCCTCCTATCGCTTTGCATCCTCGGGATCCGGGTTAGGCGCTCTTTACGGTCGCTTCACTCTGAACTTCTGCAGGACTATTGTCGGAGGCATCGCGCACTATGCATTGATGGACCGGTCGATCGAGGAGGCGATCCCGCAGCCTTGAAACAGAAGGCATTGGACTGATACGAGCGGTTCCGCAGTCGGCTCGACGGGCCAATTATGGCCGAGCGCTCCGAGATGCGCATGGCTAGCAGGTGTTCGAGGTCGATGTGCCGCTCAGTGACGGCAAGATTTACACTCGCAGGATGGCCTCAATCTCTTGCGCTGCTCTAAGCAGCGAGCGGTCTTGTCCGCGCGCGGAGATGACCTGAAGGCCAAATGGAAGTCCGCACCGATCCGTTCCGCACGGAATCGAAATCGCGGGCAGGTGGGCATGATTGATAAACGGCGTGAACACCGCGTGGGCACGCGGGCTCGCGGCTTTTCCGCCGATCATGTCCGGGCCGAGCTGCGTGAGCGGCCACGCGACGCATGGCACCGTCGGCGTCAGCAAGAGGTCAACTTCGGTGAAGAAAGCCGCGAAGGCATTGGCGATCGCAGCGCTCGCGAGCAGCGCTCCGGCAACCTCAGCACCCGACCAGGAGAGACCTCGCTCGATCTGCCTGGCGATGTCGGGATCGAAGATGGTGGGATCCTTGCGGAAGGAGTCGCCATAGAGTGCCGCGAGACCCGCATGCTGAAGCGGCATGATGGCGTCTTCCGTGGCGCCTGCCGGCCAGACGGGATCGCGTTGCGTGATGCACAAACCTGCCGCGGAAAGGCGGTCGATGGCGGAGGCGAGCCCATTCGCGACGACGTCATCAATCGCGACATCGAGGCCAAGGCGCGGCGAGAACGCGATGCGCCGACCGCCGATGTCTTCGGCCTGCAGCGCAACGACGGCAGAATCCGGATCGCGCGGATCGGCGCCGACCATGGCTTCGAACGCCAGTGCGATATCGGCCGCATCAGCTGCGATCGGCGCGATGACTGAGAGGCCAAAGAAGGGCTCGGCGAAACCTGGCCCATAGGGGATCGCGCCATAGGACGGCTTGAAGCCGGCGACCCCGACATGGGCTGGCGGCCTGCGGCTCGAGCCACCCGCATCGGTGCCGATCGCGAGCGGCACGAGGCCGGCGGCGACGGCCGCGGCCGGGCCGCCCGATGAGCCGCCGGGCGTCAGCGCGGGATCGAGGGGATGCCGCGTTGGCCCATACAGCGGCGAGGTGGTGACGCCCTTACAGGCGAACTCGGACGTTGCGCCGATGCCGACGACGACCGCTCCGGCCCTGCGCAGGCGCTCGATCGCGATGGCATCGTGCGGTGCGATGAAATCGCAGAACAGGCGCGAGCCCTGCGTCACACGCCAGCCGCCGACCCAGATGTTGTCTTTCACGATGACGGGGACGCCGGCGAGCGGCATCGCCTCGCCGGCACGCAGGCGTTCGTCGACCGTCGCAGCGTCGGCCAGCGTGCGTTCGGGATCGATCGTGACGACCGCGTTCAACTTCCTGGCTGTCTCGATGCGCGCGAGCGCGGCCTTTGCAGTCTCGACGGCGCTCGTCCGTCCAGCCGCGACATCGGCGGCGATCCCGCGGGCATTATGTGCTGGCATTGTCATGGCCTCCCCAGATCAGGGCCACCGTGCCGCAGAGGGCCAGGCACGCCAAGGCGAAGAAAGCGACGCCGAGGCTCGCGACACCATCCAGGATCGAAACCAGCGCGGGCGCCGCCAGCAGGCCGGCATAGGATGCGGTTAGCACCGCGCCGGTGGTTTCGCCGATCCGGTCTTGCGGGGCGAGGCGGGCGATCTCGGCAATGAAGACGCCGTTCCAGCCCGACGCCGTCAAGCCGAACAGCGCCGCAATCGCGAACTGCCAGGTGCGACTGAGCGATCCGCCGTCGAGGCCGAGCAGCGCGGCGCAGAAGGCCATGCCGAGACCGATGACGATGAGCACCATACGCGGAGCATCGAGCCGCATCGCCACAAATCCCCAGCCGAGCCTGCCGACAAGGCCGCCGGCTTGCGCGCAGGCGAGCGCCATGCCGGCCTCGATATGGCTGAGGCCGAGTTCACGGGTGCCAAGCGTGACGAACACCGTGTTGAGCGATACCTGCATCGCGCTGAACGGCATCGAGGCGAGTGCCAGCATCGCGATGCGCCGGTCCGCAGTCATCAGCGCCAGCCGCGCGCGGAGATCGAGCTTTGAGGGCGGGACGAGCTTGACGGCGTAGGCCGGCCGCAACCATTCAAACAGAACGATCGCCAGCAGCGCGCAGAGGCCCACCACCGCATAGCACCAGGCCGGCCCGAACGCGATGGCGATCGCGGGCAGGGCCAGCGAGCCGCAGACGGCGCCGATCTGGTTGCCGGTCTGGCGCACCGAAAACACGAAGGTGCGCCGCTCGGCGGTCACGAGCCGCGCCAGCAGCGCCGCGCTCGCCGGTGTCTCGGGCCCCATCGCAAGGCCAAGACAGATGCCCGCGGCCAGCAGGGCGGCGGTCGATCCGAGCGTGGCCAGCGCCATGGCGACGACGATGGCCGCCGCGCACAGGCTCGCGATCCGCAGCGAGCCGGCCCGCGCGATGAAGCCGCCGCCCCAGAACGAGGCCGGGATGCCGACGGCGAACACAGCGCAGGAGAACATCGAGAGCTGCCAGACCTCGATATGGGCGCGCGGCGCGACCACGCCAGGCGCGAACAAGGCAAACGCAACGAGGGCCTGCAGCAAGGTCATCGCGCCAAGGGCCGGCAGCAATGCGGGTGCTGGCCGAACGGCCGCGTTTCCGTCTACCATCGCGGCTTGCTCATGGGAGGAACAACGTGGCAGGCGGCATTTCCATTCACGCGGTCGATGTGGCGAGCGGGCGGCCGGCGCAGGGGTTGCGCGTCGAGATCTGGCGGATCGATCCGGACTCCGCGCGCATCGCCGACGGGCGGCTCGGCGCCAACGGCGTGCTCGATCATCCCGTCGCGCAAGGCGCTGGCGTGACGGCCGGCGAGTACGAGGTGCTGTTTCATCTCGGCGAGTTCTTTGGCGACAGCGACGGTTTCCTGACCGTGACGCCGTTCCGGTTCCGCATCAAGAACGTTGACGAGCATTTTCATCTGCCGCTGAAATTCACGCGCTGGGGCTACTCGCTGTTTCGCGGTGCCTGATCAGTTCGTCAGCCGCCGCGACAGGCCGGTGACGCGCTCCATGATCGCAACCAGCGCGATGGTGGCGATGATCAGCACGCCCGAGAGGGCCGCGATGGTGACATCCAGCTTGCCTTCGAGATCCTGCCACATCCGGATCGGCAGCATGTCGGTCGCGGCATCGCGCAGGAACAGCGACACCGGCACGTTGTCGAAGGACGACATGAAGGCGATGAAGGCGCCGGCGATGATGCCGGGCCGGATCAGCGGCAGCACGATGCGGCGGAACGTGTAGAGACGGCTTGCCCCCAGCACGGCCGAGCTTTCGAGCAGGGTCGGCTCGAGCTGGGCGAGGGCCGCGACCGTGTTGCGCACGACATAGGGGACGCAGACCACGGTGTGTCCGATCACCAGCGTCAGCGGCGACACCGGCAGGCCGACCAGCGAGAACAGCATCAGGGCGGCAAGGCCGAAGGCGAGCGCCGGCAAGACCAGCGGCGACATGAAGAGGGAATCGAGCAGCCGTGCGGACAGCGTCCGCGACCGCGAGATTGCGAGCGCCGCCGCGCCGCCGAGCACGACGGAGAGGCCCGTCGCCCATAACGCCACGATCAGGCTGTTTTTCGCCGCGAAATGCAGCTGCCAGGCATTCCACAATTCGGCGTACCAACGCAGCGAATAGCCGGGCGGCGGGAAGCGCAGCGAGAAGCCGCTGGTGAAGGAGACAATCAGAACGACAAGCGACGGCGCGATGATGATCATCAGCGCGATCACCGCGGTCACGGTCATGACCAGCTCGAAGCTCAGGGCTTCCAGGGTACGCCTGCGGCCGCTCATCACGCGCCTCCATAGCCGCGCGACAGGCGGCCGAGCGTGGTGAAGACCGAGACGACCGCGAGCACGGCGAGCAGGAAGATGATCGAGATCGCCGCCGCAAACGGCCAGTTCTGGAGCGTGGAGGCTTGCTGATAGAGATACATCGGCATGAACAGCATCTGCCCGCCGCCGACCAGGGACTGGGTGATGAAGGCGGTGATCGCGGCGGCATAGGTCAGCGTGCAGCCGGCGATTACGCCGGGCAATGACAATGGCAGCACGACACGGAAGAAGGTGCGCCAGCTTCCAGCGCCTAGCGAGCAGGAGGCATCGTCGAGATTGGGGTCGATGCGGCCGAGCGCGGTGATCAGCGGCAGCGTCATCAGCGGCATCTGCACCTGCGCCAGCGCGATCACCACGCCGAACTGTGTATAGAGCAGTTTTAATGGGGTATCGATGATCCCGAGCGATTGCAGTGTCGCATTGATGATGCCTTGGCGGCCCAGGATGACGATCCAGGCGAAGGTGCGGACGACTACGCTGGTCAAAAGCGGCAGCAGCACGATCAGGATGATGATGGTCTGAAGCTTTGGTCCGACTCGTTGATAGAGCCACGCGATGGGAAAGCCGAGCACGAGACAGACGGCGGTTACCTCGGCGCCCAGCAGCAGCGTCGAGCCGAGCACGCCCAGGCTGAATGGATCGGTGAGAAAGTGCAGGTACTGGCCGAGCCCCCAGTGGAGCCCGGCCGTGTCGTTGTGCAGCGAGAGCCAGAACAATTGCAGCAGCGGCGCGACGAAGAAGAGGAGGAAGAACAGCGCCAGCGGCGCTGCCAATCCCATCCCGTAGGATGTCACATCGCGTGATGCCGGTGCTGCACCCATGGCTTAGATCTTGATTTCGCGGTTGAAGCGCTCGATCCAGGCCGAGCGCTGCTCGTTGATCTTCTTCCAGTCCTGGAACACGAACTTCTTCTTCAGCTCGGCCGTGTCCTTGGCCAGCACGCGCGCGATCTCGCCGCCCATCGTGACCTTGGAATTGGTCGGCACGATCAGATAGGGCGGATTCATCAGCGTGGTCTGCACCTCCGGCGTCAGCGCGGCCTCGATCAGCTTGAAGGCAAGCTCGCGGTTGGGCGAGTTCTTGACGATGTGGATCGTGGTCTTGAAGGCGATGGCGCCTTCCTTGGGGGCCACGAACTCGACCGGCACGCCCCGCGCTTTCAGGATCTGGATGGCGTTGAAATTGCCGGGCGAGATGTCGATCTGGCCCTGCTGGAACAGTGTCGCGAGTGCGCCGGGATTGGCGGCGACTGCGGCGAGATTGGGCTTGAGCTCCTCCAGCGCCTTGAAGGCGGGATCGACATTGGCTTCCGAGCCGCCCCGCATCTTGGCGATCTCGACCAGCCATCCGGTGCCGAGCGTCGAGTTGAGGTTGGTGATGCCGACGCGGCCCTTGAACTCGGGCTTCCAGAGATCGGCCCATGACGTCGGCGGCGTCTTGACGGCTTCCGGATTGTAGGTGAGGCCGACGACCTGAAAGAACGGGGCGGGGCCCATCGGCTCCTGCGCCTCGGCGATCAGGTCCTTGTAATAGGCGCTTTTCTCGACCGGATAGGGCTCGACCAGGTCCTGGCCGATGGCGACGAGTGCAGGGCCGGGATCATGCAGCATGACGTCGATCGGCGGATTGGCCTTGGCGGCGTTGACCTTCGCGATCTGGTCGACCGAGAGCATCGGGTCGAGCACGATCGCGGCGTCCGCGTTCGCCTTGCGAAAGGCTGGCACCAGCACGGCCTTGTGGGCTTCCTCCCAGCTTCCGGTGAAGGTCGCAAACACCAGTGGGCGGGCCTGGGCGAGGCTCAGTCCGGGAAACGCTTTCATGGCGCCGAGTGTGAGGGCGGTGGTCAGCAGGCTTCGGCGGTTGAGGATCATGTCGAACTCCGTTTGGACTATGACTGCATTTCAAAGCGTTGCGGGAAAGGCGTTGGCGAGCGACGGCGCGAGCGGTGCGAGGCGCACCGCGGCACCGTTCTCCAGCGCGCGCGTCTCGCCGATGCGCGCCTGGGAGACCTTGACGCCGGAGCCGTCGGCAGTGGTGACTTCGTGCACGACAGTGGCTCCCAGCGGTAGCGACATGCCGACGACGCCGGCAAAGCCGGTCTCGTCGCCGACGAATTGCAGATGTTCGGGACGGATGCAGACGGTGACGCGGCCACCTTCGCTAAGCGCCCCGCCGGCGGGCCGCGCGATGATCTCCGTGCCGGCGTCGAGGCGTATCTTGGCGGCGGTACGGTCCGCCGAGACCACCACGCCGGGCATGCGGTTGGTCGAACCGACGAAGGTGTTGACGAACAATGTCTGCGGCCGGTCGTAGACGTCGGATGGTGTGCCGAACTGCTCGAGCTTGCCGTGGCTCAGCACGGCGACGCGGTCCGCCATCGACAGCGCCTCTTCCTGGTCGTGAGTGACGATGAGCGTGGTGATGCCGGAAACGCGTTGCAGCCGCTTGACCTCGATCTGCATGTCGAGCCGCAGATTCTTGTCGAGCGCGGCAAAGGGCTCGTCGAGTAGCAGGACCGACGGCTTGATCGCGAGCGCCCGGGCCAGCGCGACGCGCTGCTGCTGGCCGCCGGAGAGCTGCCGCGGCAGCCGCTGGGCCATTGCAGGCAGCTGCACCAGCTCCAGCAGGCGCTGCGCCTCGCGCTGGCGCGTCGCCTTGTCGATGCCGCGGGCGGCGAGGCCGTAAGCGACGTTCTCGCTGATCGACAGGTGCGGAAACAGCGCGTAGTTCTGGAACACGATCCCGACCGCGCGGCGGTTCGGCGGCAGCGTGTCTACGATGTCGTCGCCGATGATGATCCGCCCTTGCGTCTGCGCGATGAAGCCGGCGATGATGCGCAAGAGCGTTGTCTTGCCGCAGCCGGACGGGCCGAGCAAGGCGATGATCTCGCCACCCTTGATGTCGAGATTGATGTTCTCGACCGCAAGCGCGCCGCTCGGATAGCGGTGGGTGACCGCGTCGACGACGAGCGAACGTCCGCTTGGCGCATCAGCCATGGTGTTGCCTCCCGTTGCCCCAGAGGAGAAAGCAAGTCTCGTGCCCGCGCCTGTCGCTTTTCGGCGTGGGTTTTGGCATGGTGGCTCGATGACATCGATTTGCGACCTCTCCGCCACAACCATCGCTCGCGCCATCACGAAGCGCGAACTGTCCTCGCGAGAGGTGGTCGATGCCCATCTCGAACGGATTGCGCGCAGTGACGTGCAATTGGCGGCATTCGTCACGATCGACGCAGAGGGGGCCCGTCGCGCCGCGCAAATCTGCGATGAAGCGCCTGCGCCGACCGGTCCGTTGCACGGCGTGCCCATTGCGATCAAGGACCTTACGGACACCGCTGGGCTGACGACCACCTATGGATCGGCCCTGTTCCGCAACTACGTTCCGGCCGAGGACGATCTCGTGGTCGCGCGGCTGCGTCGCGCCGGCGCGATTGTTCTCGGAAAGACCAACACGCCGGAGTTCGGCTTCGGCGCGGTCTGCACCAACAGAATGTGCGGACCGACGCGCAATCCCTACGATTTCGCGCTGACCTCCGGCGGATCGTCCGGCGGCTCTGCCGTCGCGGTCGCGGCCGGCATGGCGCCGCTGGCGCATGGCACCGATTTCGGCGGCTCGGTGCGCACGCCCGCAAGCTTCTGCGACGTCGCCTCGATCCGGCCGACGCCCGGCCGCATTCCGTCGCCGCGCCGGCCGCTCGGCTGGGACATGCTCGCCACCCACGGATTCCTGGCCCGCGGTGTCGATGACCTCGCGCTTGCATTGTCCGTGTGCGAGGGAAGCGATGTGCGCGACCCCGTATCGATCGGCCTCGGCAGCGACGATTGGTCGAACGCGGGACGTGCCCGGATCGCCGTCACACCCGATTTCCGTGTTGCACCGGTCGCACGCGACGTTCGCGCGCGCTTCAACACCGCGTGTGAGGCGCTGGCCCGGGTTGCCGACGTCGTGCCGTCCTCGCCCGATTGTAGTGGCGCGGTCGAAACCTTCCGCATGCTGCGCGCTGCGCACATCGCCAACAGCTATGGCGAGTTGCTGTGGACCCGGCGTGCGGAACTCACTCCGACGGTGATCTGGAATATCGAGGCCGGCACGAAACTGTCCGCGCAGGATTACCTCAACGCCGAACGGCGTCGCACCGCCATCTATCGCAGCTTTCGCGAGCTGTTCATCCGTACCGATTTCTTGATTGCGCCGGCCGCGTCCGTCTTCCCCTGGCCGAACGAGATCAGCGATGTCACCGCAATTGACGGGGCGGCATTGGAGACGCCGATCGACTATCTCGCGGTCACCTTCATCGTGTCGCTGGTCGGCTTTCCGGTCCTGACCATGCCGGTACGACGAGACGCGGGCGAACTGCCCTTCGGCATCCAGATCATCGCGCCGCCAGGCGGCGAATCCCGCTTGTTTGCCTTCGGCCGCATTCTCGAGAACGAACTGGGTTTTTCGCATCGCCGGCCGCCTTTCTGATCAGCTGTCGCGATGCTCGACCCGGGCGGCGAGCGCAGCGGCGAGGCCAAGGGTCGGTTTGGCGGCGGGCCGGCGGAACGTGCCCGCCGTTGCCTTGCGCAGACGCAGGGCCACCAGCGCCTCGGCCTGCTTCACCGAGGCGACGACCTGATCGACCACGGGAACGGGAATCCGGTGGGCGACGCGCTGGGCGAGGCCGGAGAGCGGGGCCCCGGCAAAGATCAGCACATCGGCCTTGTCCTCGACGATGGCGCGCTGGGCGAGATCAACCAGCACGTCCTCCTTCTCGGTGCCGACCTCGGAGATGGCCTGAAAAGGCGTATCGAGCATGCGGATGCCGGCGCAGCGCTCCCACAGCCCGTGGGCGCGGACGCACTCCTCGTACCAGGGACCAAGCGCCTGGGCGAAGGTGACAATGGCGAAGCGGCGCCCGGCCATGCAGGCGGTCAGCATCGCCGCTTCCGCCATGCCGACCACGGGAATGTCGAAGGTCTCGCGCGCGGCGAACAGGCCGGGATCGCCGAAGGCCGCGATGATCGCGGCATCGACCGTCCCGTGCTGCTCGGCCAGCATCTCCAGCGCGATGGCCCCGCCGATCTGCGCCTCGGTGCGCGTCGCGATATAGGGCACGCCGCGGGTCGCGGTGCAGGGGATCAGCTCCGTCCCGGGCGAGACCGCCCGCTGCCCGACACCCATCATCAGGTGTGTGACCTCGGCGCTGGTGTTCGGGTTGAGCAACAGCAGCTTCATGGCTCAGGCCGCCGTCCGCTTGGCTTGAGAGGCGGCGAGGACTTCGAGCAGGGCCGTGCCGGTACGCGCGACATGCGCGCCGAGCAGGCGGCCGGCCGCTTCGCCGTCGCGCGCTTCGAGCGCGGCCAGGATATCGGCGTGCTCGTCGACCGAATTGCTCCAGCGCCGGTCGGCGCCGAGGGCGAGATATCGCGCACGCTCGGCCCTGGAGATCAGCGTTTCGTGAGCTTCCCGCAACGGCGTGTTGCGCGCCATGCGGACGATGGCGTTGTGGATCTCGCCGTTGATGGCGAAATAGTCATCCAGCTTGCCGTTGCGGTGATGACCCTCCATGCGGGCCTGAAGCGTGCGCAGGCGGGCGAGGTCGCGCTCGGTCGCGCGCTCCGCAGCGAGCTCGGCGGCGAGCCGCTCGATACCGGCGAGCGCCTCGAACAATTCCGAGATGCCGTCCGCCGCGATATCGGCAATGCGCGGGCTGCGGTTGGGACGAAGCTCGATCAACCCCTCCGCGGCAAGCACCTTCATGGCCTCGCGCAAGGGGGTGCGCGACACGCCGAGCTCCTTCGACAGCCAGGTCTCCTGGGTCTGCGAACCCGGCGGCAGTTCGCCGCGAATGATCATCGTCCGCATCCGCGCCGCGGCACGCTCATGCAGGCCCATCCGCTTGAGTTTGGGCGACTTTCGTCCCTTTGGCGCTTCCGGTTTTGGCTGCACGCGTGCCTCACTTCCCACGTTGATCTTAGCCGTTTTCGGCTCTTTGGCTTGCCTAAAATACCGACGTATCTCGCTGAAAACAATGGCATAGCGCGCAAATTGTATGCAGCATGCAGAAAATGGATTGCGTTGCGGCGAAGGGCGACGGATGATCCTGCGCAACGCGCGGATATCGCGCCTTCGAAAGCGGAGTAGGCGATGCGGACGAGTTTGCGACTGGGTCTGGTGGCGATGGCGGCAATGCTTGGCGGAAGCGATTTCGCCTCGGCGGAGACGGCGAAGATCAAGCTCGGCTACGCCAAATGCGCGCACTGCCTGCCGATGTCGCTGATCCCAGGCATGGCCAAGGGCGTCGAGGTCGATGCCACCGGCTTCAACTCGGGGAATGACGTTCTCACCGCCTTGATATCGAAGAGCATCGACGTCGCGCAGGTCACCTATCTCCACTACATCACCGCGCTCGACAAAGGCTTCGATGTCGTTGCCGTGTCCGGACAGATCAATGGCGGCTCGGAATGCCTGTCCTCCGCGAAGCTGAACCTGCCGCCCGAGGACTGGGCCACGTTCAAGGCGACCGTAGCGAAGGCGAAGAG
Source organism: Bradyrhizobium sp. CCBAU 25338 (assembly GCF_028128965.1). Taxonomy (NCBI): domain Bacteria; kingdom Pseudomonadati; phylum Pseudomonadota; class Alphaproteobacteria; order Hyphomicrobiales; family Nitrobacteraceae; genus Bradyrhizobium; species Bradyrhizobium sp. CCBAU 25338. The sequence continues at coordinate 70,219 of NZ_LFKY01000001.1, read as the reverse complement.
CGACGGTCAGCCGCTGAAGGTTGCGGCCTCCCGCGGCAACGCGCAGGACATTCACATGCGCGGCGCGTTCCTCAAGCAGGGCGTTGATCCCAACAAGGACATCCAGTTCATCAACATTCCCAATCCGTCCGACCATCTCGCAGCACTCCAGCGCGGCGAGGTCGACATGATCTGTTCGGTCGAGCCGTTCGCATCGCAGATCCGGCTCGCCGGTGCCGGCAAGCACTTCGTGTTGCCGTATGAACAGGCCGCAGGCAATTTGACCAACTTGATCGTCACCCGTTCCGACGTGATCACGGGCCAGCGCGCCGGCGTCCAGGGCGTCGTCGCCGCCGTGGTCGAGCTCGACAACAAGCTGATCGCCGACAAGGGGCCGTGGATCGACGTCATCAACAAGCTCACCGGCCTCGACAAGACGGTCGCGACCGAGGCGCTGAAAAATGCATCGCCCGATCCTGCGATCCATCGGTCGCAGACTCTGGCGATCGCGGCGATGATGCGCGACCTCAAGTACATCTCCAAGGACGTCTCCGCGGAAGCGGAGAAGAACATGGACTATTCGTTCTTGGAAAAGGCCACGGGAAAGGCCAAGAATGACCTCGGTTACTGACGTTTCGCCCGCGAGGCCGACGTTCCGGCTGACGCGGGCGTTCCAGGGGCTCGAACGCCTCATCGTACCCGCGCTGCTGATTGCGGGCTGGGAGGCCTTTGCCCGCAGTGGCATGCTTCCGCCCGCGCTGCTGCCGGCGCCGAGTGCGGTGCTGCATGCGCTCGGCGACTGGGTGTTCGGCTTCGACGAGACCACGCAGACCTATTCCGGGCACTGGCTGCGTGATGCGCTCGCCAGCGCTCTTCGCGTCTTTGGCGGCTTTGCATTGGCAAGCCTGCTCGGCATCCTCGCCGGGGTCGCGATCGGCTGGTCGCGGCTGTTCGAGAAGACGCTGGAGCCGACGCTGCAGATGTTGCGCCCGATCCCGCCGGTGTCCTGGATTCCGCTCGCGATCATCTGGTTCGGGATTGCCGACAAGCCGGCGATCTTCCTGGTGTTCCTCGGCGCATTCTTTCCGGTGCTGATGAACAGCATCCATGGCGTCAAGACCGTGGACCACAATCTCGTGCGGGCGGGCGCGATGATGGGTGCCAACGGCCGACAGATGCTGACAGACATCGTGCTGCCGGCGGCGCTGCCCTCGATCTTCGCTGGGCTGCGCATCGCGGTCGGCTCGGCCTGGATGCTGACGGTCACGGCCGAGATGGTCGCGGTGAAGAGCGGCCTCGGCTACGTGCTCTGGGATTCCTACTACTTCCTGCGCTACGACATCGTGCTCGCGGCAATGATATCGATCGGGCTGCTCGGCTATCTCTCCGACCTCGGCCTCAAGGCCATCATGGCGCGCACGCTGCGCTGGCAGCAGACAACCACCGTGCAGGGCAGGGCGGGCTGATGGCGGCAATCGAGCTTCGCAACATCGTCAAGGTGTTCTCCGACAAGCGGCGCGGCCGCGACCTGCTGACGCTGGACAACATCAATCTCGACATCGAGGCCAATGATTTCGTCTGCCTGCTCGGCCCGTCGGGCTGCGGCAAGTCGACCCTCCTGAACATCATCGCCGGCTTCGAGCAGGCGACCTCCGGCCGCACGCTGGTGGATGGCAAGCAAGTGGAGCGACCCGGCTCGGACCGCGGCGTGGTGTTCCAGCAGCCGACCCTGATGCCGTGGCTGACGGCCATCGACAACATCGCCTTTCATCTCAAGCTCAAGGGCGTCGCCAAGGCCGAGCGGCACCAGCGCGCCATGGAGTTCATCGATCTCGTCGGCCTGCGCGGTTTCGAGCATCATCATCCCTCCGAAATGTCGGGCGGCATGAATCAGCGCGTCGGCATCGCCCGCGCGCTGTTGATGAACCCGAGCGTCATCCTGATGGACGAGCCGTTTGCGGCGCTGGATGCCCAGACCAAGCTCGAAATGCAGGAGGAACTGGTCGCGATCTGGCAGAAGCGCCGCTGCACCATCGTATTCGTCACCCACAGTGTCGACGAGGCGCTGGTGCTCGGCAACAAGATCGTGGTGATGACCAGGCGGCCGGGCCGGATCCGGGAGGCCGTCAATTTCGACCTGCCGCGCCCGCGCGATATCACCAGCCCCGAGTTCAACGACGCAAAGCGCCACATCTTGTCCCTGATCCGCGAGGAGTCGACGCGCCTTGCGCAGGCGTCGTAAGGTTCGACATGCGCAAGCGTCTCGGCATGATCACGCCGTCCTCCAACTCGGTGCTCGAGCCCGTCACCAGCGCCATGCTGGCCGGCGCTCCCGGCGTCACTGCGCATTTCTCGCGCTTCCGCGTCACGGAGATTGCGCTCGACGCCGACGCGCTGAACCAGTTCGACGCATCCGTGATGCTTCCGGCCGCGGAATTGCTGGCGGATGCCAAGGTTGACGCCATCGCCTGGAACGGCACCTCCGCGAGCTGGCTCGGGATCGGCCGCGACAGAAGCCTGTGCGAAGCGATCGCGGCGCGCACGGGTATCCCGGCGACAACGTCCACGCTTGCCTGCATTGACGCCGCTCGCACGCTCGGCGCCAGACGTGTCGGACTGGTCTCGCCCTATACCGATGACGTGCAGCAACGCATCGTGGACGTCTGGGCCGGGGAGGGAGTCGCGCCGCATGCCGAGCGGAATCTCGGGCTGCGCGACAATTTTTCCTTCGGCGAGGTCGCGCCTGCGACGATCGCCGAGATGATCCGGGCCGTGGCGGCGGAGGGGGCCGACGCGATCGTCATCCTCTGTACCAACCTCGACGGCGCCGCGCTGGCGGCCACGCTGGAGCGGGAGCTGGACATCGCCGTGCTCGACTCGGTCGCGGTGACGCTTTGGCGATCCCTCGGCCTCGCCGGCGGCGACATCGGCGCCCTTGCGCAATGGGGCCGGATCTTCCAGACAATGCCAGCCATCAAGTGACGGAGGCCTCAGTGACGCAGCTCGATCTCGCCATTCGCGGCGGCACCATCGTGACGGCCAGCGACGAGTTTCGCGCCGATATCGGCATTCGTGACGGCCGTATCGTCAGCATTGCAGACAGCATCGAGGGCGCGGCACGCGAGATCGATGCGACGGGATTGCTGGCGCTGCCGGGCGGCATCGACAGCCACGTCCATATCTCCCAGCCGTCGGGCCCCGATGTGGTGATGGCCGACGACTTTGCCTCGGCCACGCGCGCGGCTGCTGCCGGCGGCAACACCATGGTGCTGCCCTTCGCGCTCCAGGAGAAGGGCACCTCCCTGCGGACCTGCGTCGAGAACTACCGCAAGCTTGCCGAAGGCGAGTGCTATATCGACACGGCGTTCCATCTCATCATTTCCGATCCGACCGCGGTGGTGCTCGGCCAGGAGCTGCCGGCTCTCGTCAAGGACGGCTACACCTCGTTCAAGGTGTTCATGACCTATGACGACCTCGTGCTCAGCGACAAGCAGCTGCTCGAGGTGTTCGAAGTGGCGCGCCGCGAGGAGGCGCTGGTCATGGTCCATTGCGAGGGCTACGACGCCATCCGCTTCCTCACCAGCAAGCTGGAGCGCGAAGGCCATATCGCGCCCTATTATCACGGCACCTCGCGGCCCCAGGCCGTCGAGCGCGAGGCGACGCATCGTGCCATCAGCCATGCCGAGGTGATCGGCGTTCCCATCATGATCGTGCACGTCTCGGGCCGAGAGGCGATGGAGCAGGTGCGCTGGGCCCAGCAGCGCGGCTTGCCGGTGCATGCGGAAACCTGCCCGCAATACATCACGCTGACGGCCGAAGACATGAAGGGCCTGAACATGGACATATCAGGCGCGAAATATGTCTGCTCGCCGCCGCCGCGCGACGTCGAGAGCCAGCACGCGATCTGGGAGGGCATCACGACTGGCGTGTTCCAGACCTTCTCGTCCGATCACTGCCCGTTCCGCTACGACGATCCCAAAGGCAAGCTGACCCCGAATGCGCGCACCTCGTTCCGCTGGGTACCGAACGGCATCCCCGGCGTCGAGACCCGGCTGCCGATCCTGTTCTCCGAGGGCGTCTCGAAGGGACGCATCACCCTGCAAAAGTTCGTCGAGCTGACCGCGACCAACCACGCCCGCATCTACGGCCTCTATCCGCGCAAGGGCTCGATCGGCGTCGGCTTTGATGCCGACATCGTTCTCTGGGATCCAAAATTGAAGAAGCCCATCCGGCAGGCCGATCTGCACCACGGTTCAGACTACACGCCATGGGAAGGCTTCGAGGTCACGGGATGGCCGGTGACGACAATCGCTCGCGGCCAAGTGGTCTATCACCAGGGTCGGATCGTCGGCGCCAAGGGGGCAGGCAATGTGCTGAGCCGGGGCAAGTCGAGCCTGATCTGATCCGCCTCGACACGCCGTCAAAGCGGGCCTCTAAAGCGGAATGGCTTTAGGTTGAATCGATTGCCGCGGCTCCTTCAGCTCTCCCGCTCGCGGGAGAGGTCGGCGCGAAGCGCCGGGTGAGGGCTTTCTCCTCTTGGGGATTGTCCCATTGCGGAAATATCCTCTCCCCGGCCCTCTCCCGCGAGCGGGAGAGGGAGTGCACCTCCGTCGTTGCAGCGATCAAGCCTCATCTCATCACGCTCTAGAAGGTCACGGCCATTGCAGCGAGGCGTTGGTGGGCTCTTTCACGGGCAGCATCGATCGGCTGCTGAGGTCCGGTGGTTGGACCGATCAGAACGAAGCGGACATTGCTGATGCCGATGAAGCGCAGGATTTCCCGCAGGTAAGGCGTTGCCATATCGGTGCGGCCGCGGTTCATGCCTGTGGCAAAATCGCTGCCGCTGGCGATAATCACCAGTGTCGGTCGATCCTGCAGCAGCGGGAAATATCCGTGCGACGGGTCGAACCGAAAGGTGAGCCCGGGCTGGACGATGATGTCGAACCACTGCTTGAGCTTGTAGGGGATGCCGAAGTTCCACATCGGGGTCGAGATCAGCACGCGATCGGCAAGCGAAAAACGCAGCGCCATTCGCTCGGCCTCGGCGAAGCTGTCGCGTTGGGTGTCGTTGAAGGCCTGAGCCTTCATGCGCGCATATTTGGCCTCGACGATCGGGCCCGTGAATTCCGGCATCCGCTCGCGCCAGATGTCCACCACGTCGACGTCCCAATCCGGGCGCGCCTGGCGAAATCCGTCGAGAAAGATGCGCGCCCCGGCACTCGACTCGGACTCGACGCGGGGCGAGCAGGTCAGGTGCAGCAGCTTCGCCACAGTTTATCCCAGCGCTCTGATGACGGTATCGGCCCTGGTCACGACCGCGACGTTCTGCATGGCAAAATTGATCGAGGCATTGTGCCAGTCGGAATTCATCGTCGAGCAGCAATCCTCGGGCACGATCATGAAATAGCCCTTGTCAGCACCGGTGCGAGCGGTGTGCTCGACCGACATGTTGGTCCACGCGCCGGTATTGATGATCATGTCGCGGCCGGTGGCCTTGAGAATCGTCTCAAGCCGCGTACCTTCCCAGGCGCTCATGCGCATCTTCTCGACCACGAAATCGCCGGGCCGCGGCTCGAGGCCGGAAACGGGCGCGGCGCCCCAGCTTCCGCGCACCATCGCCTTGCTGTCGACGAGGCCCTCGAACAATGGTGCATTCAGCGTGACGCCGGGGGCGCCGGGCTCGACGACGAACCAGACGTGGATGATGGCGACACCGCGGGCACGTGCGGCCTCCGCCAGACGTCGCACATTCTCCACGACATGCTGTTGCCTTGCGTGACCCGGCGCGCCTGATTCGGCGAAAGCGCCGCCGTCCATGATGACGTCGTTCTGGAGATCCTGGATGATCATGGCGCAGCGCTGCGGATCGAGCCGCATCTCGCCTTCGGTCAGAACAGGCGAGGTTGGCGATGAGCTCGGGCCTGCTCCGCCGCCGGCGCGCCTGCCGCTCATGTAGGGCTCGTGGCGGGGCCCGACCCTGGTCGGGATTGCGTACACTGAATGCGTCGAGGTGAGATAAAGCGTGCGGAAGTCCGGCCCACCCCAGGCGAGGTTGGCGACCAGCTCCGGCACGCGGACCTTGCCGAGCAGTTCGCCGCGAGGCGAATAGACCCAGACGCCGCCGGGCGCGGTGACCCAGATATTGCCGTGCTGATCGCACTTCATGCCGTCGGGCAGGCCGGGCTCGAGCTCGGACTTGATGCCGCTCGCAAACACCCGTGCATTCGACAGCGAACCGTCGCTCTTGACGTCGAATACGCGGATCAGGGCTTGCACGGTGTCGTTGACATAGAGCAGCTTCTCGTCCGGCGAGAAGCACAATCCATTCGGCTGATAGAACAGGTTGCGATCGACGACCAGCTTCGGCTCGCCGCCGGGCACGACCCGATAGACGCCCTGGAAGCCGAGCTGGCGCGGCCGCTCGACGCCATAGACCGGCATGCGGCCATACCAGGGATCGGAGAAATAGATCGCGCCGGACGAATGCACGCAGACGTCGTTGGGGCTGTTGAGCTCCTGGCCGCCGAAATGCGAAGCCAGCACCTCACGCCGTCCGTCCGGGCGTTCGCGGACCAGCGACGACGTCGCGTGCTCGCAGACGATCAGGTTGAGCTCGGCGTCATAGGTCATGCCGTTGCATTTGTTCGACGGGCGTTTGACCTCGACGACGCCCCGTCGAGCATCCCAGCGCCGGCGCACATCGCCCGGCATGTCCGAGAACAGCAGATAGTGATCGACCGGATGCCAGATCGGTCCCTCCGTAAAGTCGAATCCGGTGCCGATCTGTGCGACCGGCGCATAGGGGTCGATCAGGGTCTCGAACTCGCTTCGCAACGTCACATGCGTCATGGATCGATCCTCGACACCTCAAGCCGGGAACCAGTTGCGCTCGGGCAGTGACTGCACGATCGGGCCCGGGACCTGATCGTGCAGACGTCCCACGACATTGCCGCCTTCGATCTTGGCGGGGCGGTCGTGGACCGGGAGCAGGTAGCGCGAGCTGCTCAGCAGCTTCTTGATCGCCGCCTTTTCCGCGCGCTTGCTGGTGCCGTGGTTGCCGGTGGTGCGCGGCTCCCAATCGTGGATTTCATGGAAAGGGGTGACGATCTGGTCGTTGAAATCGTAGATCACGTCGCCGCAGATGGTGGCGATGCCGTCGGCGGTCTCGACGATGATGTTCATCGAGCCCTCGGTGTGCGCGTTGGCGGCGTCGCAATAGACCCCGGGCATCAGCTCGATCGGGCCGGTGATCTCGAGGTCCAGGAAGCGCAGCGCGCTCTTGGTGTGCAGGCGGTCGATCAGGTGCTTGATGTCAGGGGCCGGATATTGCGGATGCATCAGGCCGGACACGGAATATTCGAGCTCCTTGCGGTTGAGCACGACGGTCGTGTTCATCGGGAACAGGTCGTCCTTGCCGGCATGGTCGATGTGCAGATGTGTGTGGCAGACGAAGCGGACGTCGCCCATGCGCACGCCGTGCCGCGCCAGCTGGTTTTCGATCATGTTCTCGTGGTACTGAAGCCCCCGCATGCCCAGCGTCTCCATGATCTGGTTGGAGCGATAGCCGGTGTCGACCACGACCGGATATTTGCCGCCGAGGATCAGGAAGCCGAGGGTGAGGACACGGCGGGTGCGGCCGCAGTCGCGGCCGAGCACCAGGAAGCTCGATTCCAGCTCGATATCGCCGTAGTCCAGGATCTTGATCTCCAGCGCCATTCGGTTCCCTCCTGCCTTGCTTCTTTTCTTTCAAAGCCGATACACGCGCGTCGCGGTCGCGCTGAAGATCGCGTCGTGTTGCGCGGGACTCAGCGGCGCGGCAGCCGCGCGAAACGCGCCAACCAGCTCGCGATAGCTGGTCCACAATTTCTCGATCGGGAAATTGGAGCCGAACAGGCAGCGCTCCGCGCCGAAGATCGCGACGGTGTCGGCGAGCACGGCGGCGATGTGCGCGGGATCGTTGCGATGGATGAAGGTGCCGAGACCTGAGAGCTTCGAGACCACGTTCGGACAGGCCGCAAGTCGCGCCATGCCGGCGCGCCAGGCGCCGCGGCCAGACGGTGAGAGGTCCTCCAGCATGCCGGCATGCTGGAGGATGAAGGTCACCTCTGGACAAGCGTCGGCCAGCTCCGCGGCCTCCGGCATCTGTGGCGTGAACACCTGCAGATCGAAGCTCCAGCCGTAGTCGGCGAGACGCGCGACGTTGCGGCGGATCATGGGGTCGGCGCAAAGATCCGAGCGAGCCGCAAAGCGGTAGAGCGGGTTCTCGTGCCAATGCAGCTGCATGCGCACCCCGCGCAGCAGTGGATAGCGTCTGAGGCGGTCGAGCTGCGGGCGCACGTCGTCGGCTGCGAAGTTGGCGTAGGCGACGATGGCGTGCGGCCAGCCGTGCTCATCAGCCGTCTGCTGCACCCAGGCAGCCTCGTCCTCGAAACGGTCATTGGCCCAGTTGGTCTGGACGTAGACGGAGCGGGTGACGCCGGTGCCCTTGAGGTCGTCGAGATATTCCCGGATCGGATAATCGCGCCGGATCGGCTCGTAGGGGCCGAAGATGCGGGGCTGCATGGGGCCGGTCAGCCAGGGCAGATCGACCTGCCGCCAGATGTGATGATGGCCGTCGACAATATCGTTCACGCCGCTCTCCTTCCCAGGGCCAGTACATGGGCGACGATCGAGGCGCTCGATCCGCCGTCCACGAGATCGTCGACGAAGCGTTCGATGGAGACCAGCGCTTCGGTCTGCGGGCGGAAGCCGGGGCCTGTCGCGAGGGGCGTCAGCCAGCTCAGGCGCCAAGCCCGCCGCGACAGTTTCGCGACGGCGTCGCGAAGGGCGTCCGGTTCGCCGCGCTCGAGTCCGTCCGACAAGATGACCACGGCAGCGCCGCGGGCGTAGCCGCCGAACCGCGGGACCGCGAGAAAGGCTTGCAGCGCGTCGCCGATGCGGGTGCCGCCGTCCCAGTCGCTGACGAGACGCGCTGCCGCATTCAGCGCCTGCTCGCGGCGTTTCAGCCGCAGCGCGCGGGTGACACGGGTCAGCCGCGTGCCGAAGGTGAAGACCTCGACGTTCGGAGCGGCCTGCACCAGTGCATGCGCGAGCCTCATGTTTTCCTCGGTGCGGCTCTTCATCGAGCCGGAAACGTCGATCAGCAGCAGGATTTTTCTCGGGCGCTGACGTCGCTTCATATGGCCGAGACGCAGGATCTCGCCATCGCTGCGGACGCTGTCGCGCAAGGTGCGGCGGAGATCGGCGAAGGGGCCGCGGCGCGCCCGCATGCGCCGGTGCCCGCGTCGCCGCGGCAGGCGGCGAGGGGCCTCTCGTGCCAGGCGCCGAAGCGCATCGATCGTGGAGAGTTGGGCGAAGCGCCGCTCGACCAGCGCCTCGGCGCGCGTCGCGGCAAGGCCGGACTCATTGGCATCGTCGGAGAGCAGGGGCTCCTCGTCGCCGCGACCTTCCTCCTGGAGGCGGACGGTCTCGTCGTCCTCGCCGTCGTCGGCATGCTCGATCGGCTCGCGGCCGCGGAAATGGAGGTCGAACAGCCGGTCGAAGGTGGCGCGGCGCTCGGGCGGCGGGGCGAGGGTGGCGAGCGCAGATTGCCTGATGTCGGCGAGGTCGCGCGGGCCCAGCAGTGCGATTGCGGTAAGGAATGCGGTGGTCTGCTCCGGCGCAACGGCGAAGCCGTTGACGCGCAGCAGCGCGGCGAAGGAAATGAAGATGCGGGCAGCGCGCGGAAGCTGCAGCTCGGTGCTCATGCGGTCGCCTCCGCGAGCATGGCATCGAGCCGGGGCGCGATGAAGTGCAGGTCCTCCTCATCCTTGAGCGCCACGCCGATTGAGCGCTTGAAGGCGTCTGGCCAGCGTGCGCCGCCCTTGTTGAGGAGCGTCGCGGCCTCGGCCCAATCGACAGCCTCGGCGATGCCGGGCGCCTTGCTCAGCGGTTCGCGCCGCAATTTCTCCACGGCCGCGACGACGGCGCGGGCCGTAGTTTCGGCGACGCTGGAAGCGCGCATCATGATGATCCGTGCCTCCCGTTCGGCGGTAGGATAATCGATCCAGTGATAGACACAGCGGCGGCGCAGAGCTTCGTGCAAATCGCGTGTCCGGTTCGAGGTCAGCACGACCACGGGACGCTCGGCCGCGCGGATCGTGCCGCGCTCGGGGATGGAGATCTGGAAGTCCGAGAGGAATTCGAGCAGGAAGGCTTCGAACTCCTGATCGGCACGGTCGATCTCGTCGATCAGCAGCACGGTCGAGTCCGGCGCGCGCAGCACCGCCAACATCGGTCGCTCGATCAGGAAGGCCTCGCCGTAGATGTCGATGCTGTCGTCGCCGGCCTGCCGAATCGCGAGCATCTGGCGCGGGTAGTTCCATTCATAGAGCGCAGCGGAGGAGTCGATGCCTTCGTAACATTGCAGGCGGATCAGGCGCCGGCCGAGCACGGCGGCAATGGCCTTAGCTGCTTCGGTCTTGCCGACGCCGGGTGCACCCTCGAGCAGCAGCGGCTTGCCAAGTGCGAGTCCGAGATAGGCGGCCGTCGCAAGCCCCTCGTCGGCAAGGTAATAGGCTGCCCGAAGCGCCTTCTCCAGCGCTTCGGGGCTATCGATGCCGACGATGTTGCTGCGAACCGCCATGGGCCGGCCTCAGCGCCTTGCTTGCGGCCGCGCGCCGCCCTGGGCTTTGATCGCCCGCAGCACCTTTTCGGGCGTGATCGGCAGATCGTCGATCCGAACGCCGACGGCGTTGAAGATCGCATTTGCGACGGCCGGCAGCACCGGATTGGCGCACATCTCGCCGGGGCCCTTGGCCCCGAACGGCCCGTCGGGCGCGGGACGTTCTAGCACCGCGATGTCGTGCGGGCAGATATCGCCGGGGCCTGGCATCAGATACTCGACGAAGTCGCGCGGGCCATGAGCGGGATCGGGATAGTACGGCTCCGGCGTCTCGTAGAGCGCGTGGCTGACGCCCATCCAGGCGCCGCCGACCAGCTGCTGCTCGACCAGCCTCGGGTTGAGCGCGCGGCCGAGCTCATAGGCAGAGTCCATCCGGACCATCGCGACCTCGCCGGTCTCGTCGTCGACCTCGACCTCGGCAACGAGGCAGGCATGGGCGTAGCAGGTCGCCGGTGACATCTCGCCGGTTTCGGGGTCAACGTCGGACAGCGGCACGAGGAAGATGCCGCGGCCGGAGATGGTCTTGCCCTGCTTGAACTGCGCCGCGATCGCAACATCCTTCGTCGAGATCGAGCGATGCGGTGCGCCTTTGACATGGATGTTGCCGCGACCGTCGGTTTCGAGATCGGCGGCGTTGACCTCGAGCTCCTCGGCCGCCGCCTCCATCATCACGCCGCGCGCCTCGCGGGCGGCGGCCATCACGGCATTGCCGACGCGATGGGTGCCGCGCGAGGCGAACGAGCCCATGCAGTGCGGACCGGTATCGGAATCGGCAGTGTCGACGTAGACGTCCTCGACGGGCACGCCAAGCGTCTCCGCGCAGATCTGCCGCGTCACCGATTTCATGCCCTGACCGAGGTCGATCGAGGACAGTGCCACAGTGAACTTTCCGCTCGGGTTTGAATGCACCAGCGCCTGGCTAGGATCGCCGCCGAGGTTCATGCCGATGGGATAGTTGATCGACGCCATGCCGCGTCCGCGATGCCTGGTCATCTAGCGCCTCCTGGTCCCGAATACGGAGGAGAAACGGGTCGCGCCATGCGATGGCGCGGCCGGCCGCGGCGAGGGCGGCGGGGGAGTCGGTGGTGGCGGCTCGCGCGGCGGCTCTCTCGTCGCCGTCACCGGCGCGCGGTCGTAGGTCGTGCGCTGCTGCGCCGGCGCAGCGGGCCGGCTGCGCGAATCCGTCGGCGTTGGCGGGATCACGGCGCGGCTGCCGCCGCCGTCCTTGCGTGAGGACGCGCGCCTGAACTCGTCGCGGATCGGCCATTTGGCCTTTTCCGCGGCGACCTGCACGCATTCGATCAGCGCCGTGTTCTTGGCCTCGCGCCGGTGCGCCTTCATGTCGCCGTCGCGATAGGCGTTGAGGATGCGGAACTCCATCGGGTCCATGCCGACGAGGTTTGCCAGCTTGTCCATCTGGCATTCGATCGCAAAGTCCATCGCGGTGACGCCAAAGCCGCGCATGGCGGTTGCCGGCGTGCGGTTGGTAAAGACGCAATAGACGTCTCCATAGACGTTTGGGATCGTGTAGGGACCGGGCAGATGTGCGGCGCATTTCACCGCGGCATAGCTGGAGAGCCGCGTATAGGCACCGCTGTCGAAATAGGCGCGGATCTCGCGCGCGACGATGCGGCCGTCGCGCATCACACCGTCCTTGATGTAGATGCGCTCGGCGCCGCGCGGCGGGCCGTATTGCATCTCCTCCTCGCGGCCGAACACGTACCGGACGGGGCGCCCGGTCAGCATGGCGCCGAGGATCGCGAGCGGTTCGGTCAGCGTATCCACCTTGCCGCCAAAGCCGCCGCCGACGGTGCCGCCGATGAAGTGGAAGGTGTTGGAAGGTACGTCCAGGATCTTGGCGCAGGTGTCGACCGAGAAGAACAGCGCCTGGGTCGACGTGTAGACGACATAGCGGCCGTTGGTGTCGGGCGCGGCGATCGCGCCATTGGTCTCGGTCGGCGCGTGCTCGATCGGCGACATCTGGTAGCGTTGCTCGAGCACGTGGTCGGCGGTTGCAAGCGCCGCATCCGCATCGCCAAAGCGCAGGCGTTGGTGATCATAGACGTCATGATAGATGAATGCGTTCTTCGGATAGGTCTCGTTGACCACCGGCGCGCCCGGCTTGAGCGCGTCCTCGACGTCGAACACGGTTGGCAGCGGCTCGTAGTCGATCCTGACCTTTGCGATGGCTTCGAAGGCCTCGCGCTCGCTGTCGGCGACGACGGCAAGGATCGGCTCGCCCTTGTAACGCACCTTGTCGACCGCAAGCGACGGCTCGTCGTCCCTCCCGAAGTTGATGAGGCTGAGCAGCGTGTTGAGATTGCGTGGCACGTCGGCGCCGCGGATGATGCGCCGTACGCCCCCCGAGCGCTCCGCTTCCGTGGTGTCGATGCGACGCAGTCTCGCATGCGCATGGGCCGAACGAACGACCTTCAGATGCAGCATGCCTTGCAGCTTGTGGTCGCCAAAATAGCTGGACGTGCCCGTGACATGGCCGAGCATGTCCTGGCGCTGGGTGCCCTTGCCGATTTCATTCAGGTTGTCGTCGCGCTCGTCGGCGAAGATGTCTTTGCGCAGTTCCAGCATGGTTGCGTCCCTCTAGGCGCTGACCCGGCCGCCGGCGGCGGCGAGGATGGCGTTGATGATCGGCTCGTAGCCCGTGCAGCGGCAGATGTTGCCGGAGATCGCCTCGATCACGTCGGCCCGGCTCGGGGAGGGATTGCGGTCAAGCAGCGCCTTTGCGGCCATCAGCATGCCCGGTGTGCAATAGCCGCACTGGGCGGCAAAATTGTCGGCGAAGGTGCGCTGGAGCGGATGCAGGTTCGGGCCCTGTTTCATGCCATCGAGAGTCTCGACCGAGCGACCCGAGACCGTCTCGGCGAGTGTCAGGCAGGAGAGGTGAAGCTCGCCGTCGATCAGCACGCTGCAAGTGCCGCAGCCGCCCTGGCCGCAGCCGAATTTCGGGGTCATGTCGCCTATCAATTCGCGCAGCGCCACCAGGAGATTGGTGCCGCCATCGACGAAGATTGCGACGTCGCGGCCGTTGTGACGAAATTGCAGAGGTATCTTGGACATGGCGATCTATTCCTGTCCCGACAGCAAACGGCGCAGATGCACGCCGACGATCTCGCGGCGATACCAGGCGCTGCCGAGCGCATTGTCGGATGGCGATGTTCCTTCGTTCGCTGCGGATGCGGCAGCCGCGATGGTCGCGGCATCCAGCGAACGGCCCTCGAGCGCGCGTTCGGCGGCGCGAGCGCGGATCTGCGTCGGGGCCATTGATCCCAGCGCGATGCGGGCGCCGGCAATCCGGCCGCCGCTGATCGGCAGATGCGCGGCAAGGGTGATGACCGAGCCGCCCTTGGGCTTGATGCGAGCGATCTTGCGATAACGAAAGGCGTCCGTGCTCCCCGGCCGGGTGCAGGAGACCGACAGCACCAGTGTCCCGGCCTGCCGGTCGCGCGCCTGCAGAAACTCTTCAATCGGGATGTCGCGGGTGCCGAATCCGCCCTGCACCGCGACGGTGGCGTCGAGCGCCAGCAGCGCGACGGTGAAATCGCCGTAAGGGTTCGGCGCGAAGAGATTGCCGCCGACCGTGCCCATGTTGCGCACGGCAGGGCCTCCGATCGAGCGGGCCGGCGCGTGCAGGAAGGCGAGGTCGCGTTCGGCGAGGATGCGCGCGAAGGTGACGCCGGCCCCCAGCATGATGCGCGGGCCGGACGCATCGATACGGGCGAGCCCCTGATCGGTGGCGCGAACGACCGTCGAGATCGAGACGTCGCCCTCGTTCAGCGCCCGCATCACCAGCGTACCGCCGCCGAGATAGCGGGCGCTGCGATCTGAGGATATCGCCCCGGCCGCTTCGCTGGCGCTGGCAAAGGTCTTTACGGTCACAGCCATGGCTAGGCGGCCTCCTTCAAATGGCGGCGGATCGCCTCGAACCCCGCCTGGTAGATGTCTTCCGCGACCATGTGGGTGATGCGGTCCCTGTCATCGGGCTTGGTGGTGAAGCGGGATTCCCAATGCCAGAAGGTGCGGTCACCATCGGTGACTGGCAGCAGGCGGACATGGGCGACATAGTTGAACATCGGGATCGGCGTATCGAGCAGACAATAGCTGAAGGCCTGTTCGAGGTCGGACAGCGCCAGCAACTGTTCGCGCAGCTCCGAGCCGTCCTTGAGCTTGAACCGCCTGACGCAGCCGATCTTGTCGGCCGACTGCGCGCGTTCGATGGCGGAGGTCGCGACCGCAGGATGCCAGCGGTCGTGTCCGTTGAAGTCGCGCAGCACGCTCCACACCGCCTCTGTCGGCGCGTTCAGGATCGTGCTCTTGACGATGTGGGGCACGGCTAACCTCCAAACACGCGTTTCAGCGCGTCGAAGCCGCCCTGAAACACGCCGCCGCCGATATTGCTGACGAGCTCCGTCTCGCGTTCCGGCGCGCAGTCGAACTCGGCCGTCCATTCCATGAAGGTCTGGTCGCCGTCGGTGACGGGCGTCAGCCGCAGCGTCGCAACGTAGTTCTCGACGCCCATCGGGGATTCCAGGATCGAATAGGTGCAGAACATGTCGTAGTCGGAGAGCCCCAAGAGCTTCTCGCGGATACGGTCGCCGTTGCGCAGGCGGAAATCCCTGACGCAACCGATCTTGTCGGAAGGCTCGCCACCCTCGATCCGGCTTTCGGCGATGGCCGGGTGCCAGTTCGGCAAGCCGTTGAAATCGCGCACCCGTGCCCAGACGCGGTCGTTGCGGGCGTTGACGACGGTGGAGACGTAGACGCGGGCCATGGCGCGACCTCAGCTCTTCTTCCTTGGCCCGCGCTCGGCCGGCGGTTCGCCACCTTCGACCGCAGGCGGCGAGGCCACCGGCTTGTCGCCGGCACCGCCGCTCTTGCGTGCGGACTCCTTGATGCCCTGCATGTCGCGGGCCTCTCGGATCAGGCCCGGCATTTTCGAGAGGCTGCCGCCCTCGACGCCGATGTCCGACAGGATGGAATCGATCAGCGGCGCCTGAACCCGGTAGCGCAGGGCGGAGTCGATCACCTCGTCGGTGGCGCTGCGGCCGCCATTGCCATTTCCGTGGCCGTTGAGGCCATCGACCTGGAGAATGCGGATGCCCTCGATCTTCTCCATCGGCTTGACGCTCTCGCGCACGATGCCCTCGATGCGGTCGAGCAGCTTGCGCCGGAACAGCGAGTATCGCGCCTGGTCGGTGAGCACGTTCTCGGCCTCGTTGAGCATCCGCTGCGCCTCGGCCTCGACCGCCGAGCGCACGCGCTCGGCTTCGGCCGCGATGCGCGTCTCCTCGGCCTGCTTCTCGGCGAGCAGGATTTCGACGGTCTTGCGCCGCTTGGCGATCTCGCTCTCCCGCGCCGTGACGACGCGCTCGGTAGCTTCCGTCGCGCGCATGCGCGCTTCCTCGGCCGACGCCTTGGCCGCAGATTCCTCCAGGGACTTCAGATGGATCGCAATCGCCTTCTCCATCAGGACGGTCTCGACCTCCTTCTCGCGATTGACCTCGAGCTTGCGCAGCTCGCGCTCGCGGCCGATGCGGGCTTCGTCGAGACCGCGGTCGGAGGCGATGCGGGCACGCTCGACCTCCTCGCGCGCGCCGATTTCGGCTTCCTGCAGCGACTGGACGCGGGCGACCTCGAGCTGTTCGATGGCGCGTCGCCGCTCGATGCGCGCCGCCTCCAGAGCCTGCTCGCGGGAGACATCGGTGGTCTCGACCTCCTTGCGGGCGACGATCTCGGCCTGCTTTACCTGGCGGTCGGCATCGATCCGTTCCGAGCGCTTGGTCGAGAGGGCGATGACGCGATCCTCGTCGGCAATCTCGATCGCCTTCTTCTGCTCGATGTTGAGCACCTCGCGTTGCCTCGAGGAATTGATACGCTCGGCCTCGAGCGCCAGGTCGACCGTGATACGCTGGCGCTCGATCGCGTCGCGACGCTTCAACTCGGCCGCCTCCAATACGCCGGTCCGTTCGATCTCCAGTGCGCGGGTTGCGCGCTCGGCCTGGATCCGTTCGGCCGCAACCGCCTTCTCCTGGGCAATGCGGGCCGCCTCGATCGCCTCGCGCGAGGCGATATCGGCCTCCTCGACGGCGCGGTTGCGGGCGATCTCCAGCGAACGGACACGTTCTTCCTGGGCGATGCGCGTCGCCTCGGTGGCCTCGCGTGCGGCGATGCCGGCGACGTCGAGCGCCTGGTTTCGCTCGATTTCCAGTTGCCGTGTGTTCTGCTCGGCGGCGATACGCTCGGCGGCGAGCGTTCGCTCTCGGGCGATGCGGGCGGCTTCGACCGCGCGCTGCGCCTCGATCTCGGCCTCCTGGATGATGCGCACCTGCTGGATCTCCAGCGCGCGGGTACGCTCGTCGGAGGAGATGCGCTCGACATTGACGGTCATCGTCTGGGCAATGCGGGCCTTTTCGGTCGCCTCGCGCGCGGCGATTTCGGCTTCGTCGACGGCGCGGGTGCGCTCGATCTCGCGGCGCCTCGTCTCTTCCTCGTTGGCGATCCGCGCATCGGTGACGACGCGGTCCTGCTGAATCCGCGCCTTCTCGATGGCTTCGCGGGCCGCAATCTCGGCTTCCTCGACCGTGCGCATCCGCTCGATCTCGCGCTGGCGCACCTCGCGCTCGGAGGCAATGCGGGTGGTGTCGATCGCGCGCTGGTTGGCGATCCGGGTCTTCTCGATCTCCTCGCGCGCCAGCAGTTCCTTCTCCTCGATGGTGCGGGTCCGTTCGATCTCCTTCTGGCGGGTCTCGCGCTCCGAGGCGATGCGGGCCTCGGCGATCGCCTGGTCATTGGCGATGCGGGCGCGCTCGATGGCCTCGCGAGCAGAGATCTGCGCCTGTTCGGCCTCGGTCTCGCGGAGCGCCCGTTCGCGGGCGACTTCCGTGCGCTGGAGCGCGCGGCGCATCTCGATGTCGCGTTCCTGCTCCAGGCGCGCGGTCTCGCTCTCGCGCTCGATCTCCAGCGCCTGCCGCTCGGCCTCCAGATTGCAGGCGCGGATCTTGATCATCGAGTCCTGCTCGATGTCGTTGCGCAGCTTCCGCTTGGCCTCGATGTCCTGCATCAGCTGGGTCAGACCTTCGGCGTCGAACCGGTTCGAGGGGTTGAAGAATTCGAGATCGGTCTGGTCAAGATCGGTGATGGCGACCGATTCCAGCTCGAGGCCGTTCTGGGCGAGGGCTTCCGCCGCTTCGGTCTTGACGCGCGCGACATAGTCGCCGCGCCGCTCGTGCATCTCCTCCATGGTCATCTCGGAGGCGACCGAGCGGATCGCGGAGATGAATTTTCCGGCGAGCAGCGCATGAAGTTGCTCCGGCGCCATGGTGCGGCGGCCGAGCGTCGCCGCGGCGATCGAGACCGCTTCGCGGGTCGGCTGCACCCGGACGTAGAAGTCGGCCTCGATGTCGACCCGCATGCGATCGCGGGTAATCACGGCATCCTGTCTGGAGCGGACGACACCCATCGGCAGCACGTTCATGTTGACCGGCGTGTAGTCGTGGATGAATGGCAGCACGAAGGCGCCGCCATTGATCACCACGCGTTCGCCGAGGAAACCCGTCCGGACGAACGACGTCTCCTTGGAGGAACGATGGTAGAGCCAGTTCACGATGTAGACGCCAACCACGATCACGACGATCGCGACGATCAGCCAGAGGATCAATTCACCGACCAACATCCCTGACATCTTTCCCTCCCTCGAACCTTCCGGCGTTACCGCGCGCCGATCGCCTTGAACTGACGGACCTGCTCCGTCAGCGCCCGCTCGACCGGCAGTCGCTCCATCGAGGAGGCGCCGTAGAAGCCATGGCAATGGCGGGTGTTCTTCATGATGAAATCGGCGTCGGCGGGATCCGCGATCGGACCGCCATGGGCCAGCACCAGGATGTCCGGATTGACGCTCAGCGCTGCGGAGGCCCAGGTGTCAATCTGCGCCGGGCAGTCCTTTAGCTTCAGTGCCGTCTGCGCACCGATCGTGCCGCCGGTCGTCAGACCCATGTGACAGACGATGATGTCGGCGCCGGCGATCGCCATGGCGGTCGCCTCTTTCTCGCTGAACACGTAGGGCGTGGTCAGCATGTCCTTGTCGTGTGCCTTCGCGATCATGTCGATTTCGAGCGCATAGGACATGCCGGTTTCTTCGAGATTGGCCCGGAAGGTGCCGTCGATCAGGCCGACAGTCGGGAAGTTCTGCACGCCTGCAAAACCAAGCGCCTTCAGCTGGTCGAGGAAGACATCCATATCGCGGAATGGATCGGTGCCGTTGACGCCCGCGAGCACCGGGGTCTGGCCCACCACGGGGAGCACCTCGCAGGCCATCTCCAGCACGATGGCATTGGCGTCGCCGTAGGCCATCAGGCCCGCGAGCGAGCCACGGCCAGCCATACGATAGCGGCCGGAATTGTAGATGACGATGAGATCGACACCGCCAGCTTCCTCGCATTTAGCCGACAGCCCGGTGCCAGCACCTCCACCAACGATCGGCACGCCGCGCCTCGCCATGTCGCGGAACTTCTTCAGGAGGGCTGCGCGTTCAAATCTGGCCATCGGTCACCTCGCTAGTCTCCGTCGCGCGCCAGCGCGGCCGAACAGGGTTCGGAACGCGCCGACGATGGCGGCGGCGAAGTCGGGATCGTTGATGTTCTTGGGGACGCGAATGATCTGCCGGTTGCCGGTCTGCCGCACGTTGCGCTCCAGCGCACGGAACAGGGCAGCGTCGGCCTCCGGGTCCCAGAACGGCTGGCCTCGCGCATCGAGCGCGGAGACGCCGCCCTCCGGCAGGAAGAAGCGCACGGGGCCGTCCATCTGGTTGAGCCGATCGGCGATCCAGCGGCCCATGCGCTCGTTCTCGTCGGCGGTCGTCCGCATCAACGTCACTTGCGGATTGTGAACGTGGAACTTGCGGCTGCGGTATCGTTCGGGAATGGTGTCCGGCGCACCGAAATTGACCATGTCGAGCGCGCCAACCGAGCCGACATAGGGCAGGCGGCTGCGGATAATCGCGCCAAAACGATCTTCCGTCGCCGGAAACACGCCGCCCATCAGCAGGTCGCAGATCTCGGTCGTGGTGAGGTCGATCACGCCGGCGAGTTGACCGGACTCGACGAGCTTCTCCATGGAACGGCCACCGACGCCGGTGGCGTGGAACACGAGACATTCGAAATCATCGCGCAGCTCCGCCGCGATCTTCTGAACGGCCGGTGTGGTGACGCCGAACATGGTGATGCCGACCGAGGGCAGGCCGCGTGGCTCGCGCGCCGTTGCGGCGCGCGCCTCGAGCCGCGCCTTCACCATGCCGGCAAGCGCATTGGCACCGTTGGCCAGCACCGCCCGCGAGATCGAGTTCAGCCCCTGCACATCGGTGACCGAGTACATCATGGTGATGTCGGCTGGTCCGACATAGGGCCCGACATCGCCGGAGGCGACGGAGGAGACGATCAGCTTAGGCACGCCGACGGGAAGGGTGCGCATGGCCGGCGCCACCAGCGACGCCGCGCCCGAGCCGCCGGCCGAGATCACACCGGCGACATTGCCCTGGCGCCGCAGCCAACTGGTGAATGCATCGGCCATCGCCGTCACGGCGGTGCCGCGATCCGGGCCGAACACGGCTGAGCCGCCGCGGCCGTGATTCAGCGCGATCTCCTGCGCGGAGACGTCGCACGACGAATGCTTGCCGCTGGTCGAAACATCGACCAGCCGCGTGCGCAGTCCGCTTTCCGCGATGATGTCGCGGATGTAGCGCAGCTCGAGGCCCTTGGTGTCGAGCGTGCCGACGACCAGCACGACAGGCGGGCCCGAGGCCTGGGCCGTCACCGGCTCGCGCTTGCGCCGCGCCGTGTCGTCGAGCCGCGAGACTTGCGTCGAGAGCGTACGCGCCGCGGCTTCGATGCGCGCGATCGGCACTGGTTGCGACCATCGCGTCGGGAGCGTCGGGTTGGAGACGTAGATGCGAACCGGTCCGTCGCGGCGTGGTGCCGGCGTCGGCTTCGATTCGGCGGCCAATGCGGCGACGTCGACATCGGGCTCGAGATCGGCGTGAAGCCCGACGCCGAGCAGGCGCTGCTGAAGCTCGCGGTCCGCGGCAAGGCGCGCGGAGTCGATGATGCGGTTGATGCGGCCGTTGACCATGATCGCGACGTTGCGCGAGATTGCGGTGGCGACGCCAATATTCTGCTCGATCACGAGCACCGACATGTCGCCGTCTTCACCGAGCCGCAGCAGCATCTCCTCGACTTGAGTCACGATGACGGGCGCGAGGCCCTCGGTCGGCTCGTCCATGATCAGCAAATGAGGATTGGTGAGCAGCGCGCGTGAGATCGCCAGCATCTGTTGTTCGCCGCCGGAGAGCTGACCGCCGCCGTGATCCTTGCGCTCGCCGAGACGCGGGAAGGTGTCGTAGATGCGCTCGACGGTCCAGGCGCCGGAGCGCATGCCTCCGGCGAGCCGCAGATGCTCGTCGACGCTAAGCGAGCGCCACAGCCGCCGGCCCTGCGGCACATAGCCCACGCCGAGCCGGGCGATCTGCGCCGGCGGCCTCCGCGTGACGTCCTCGCCATGGACGCGAATCGAGCCGCCGCTTACCTCCACTAAGCCCATGATCGCCTTGCACAGGGTGGTCTTGCCCATACCGTTGCGGCCGACGACGGAGAACACGCCGCTTTCCAGCGTGAGGTCGACCCCTTGCAGCGCGTGCGAGTGGCCGTAGTAGACGTCGAGGCCGCGGACCTCGAGTGCGGCACTGCTGCGGCGGGCCTCATTCATGGCCGCCTCCGAGATAGAGCTCCTGCACCTGGGGATCCGACTGGATCTCCTCCGGCAGGCCCTCCTTGAAGACGCGGCCGTTGTGCATCATCGTGACGCTCTCGACGACGCGCAGGGCGACGTCCATATCGTGCTCGATGATGATGTAGCCGATGTGCGCCGGCAGCGAGGTCAGGATCTCGATCAGCTCGGCCCGCTCGGTCGGCGACAGGCCAGCAGCAGGCTCATCGAACAGGACGAAGCGCGGGGCGCCGGCGAGCGCGAGCGCGATCTCGAGCTGACGCTGCTGACCGTGCGCGAGCTCGGCCACGCGCTGGTCCTTCACCGCGGAGAGATGCACGGCCTGCACGAGATTGTCGGCCGCATGCATCAGGGCATCGTTCTGTCCCGGACGCAGGAACGAGAAGCGCCCGCGCGAGACGCCTCGGCAGGCGAGATAGACGTTGTCCTGGACCGTGAGGCCGGGGAACAGCGCCGAGATCTGATAGGTCCGTCGTAGCCCGCGGCGGATGCGTTCATAGGGCGGGAAGTGCGTGACGTCCTCGCCGAAGAAGCGGATGGTGCCGGAGGAGGGCGGGAAATCGCCGGTGATGCAGTTGAACAACGTGGTCTTGCCGGCGCCGTTCGAGCCGAGCACGGCGCGCCGCTCGCCCGGACGCACCGTGATGGTGACGTCGGTCAGCGCCGCTAGGGCGCCGAAAAGCCGGGTCACTCCGCGCAGCTCGAGAGCCGCACCGGCGCCAACGGCGGAAAGGCGTTGAGCGACGCTATCCATGGTCGCGTCCTCCGCCTGGGCGGTCCGTTCGTGGACGCTGGCTCTGACGCCAACGCTGCCAAAGGCCGATGACGCCATCCGACGACCAGAACACGATGGCGAGGAAGCCGAGCCCGATCAGCAGGCGGAAGCGGTTGCCGTCGAGCCCAAGCCGGACCAGGAAGTCGAGCGCGAAGGTGCGGAGCAGCACGAAGATCAGCGCGCCGATGAAGGGGCCGACCGGGCGCGTGATGCCTCCGACGACCGCGATGATCAGCACGTCGATGCAGGCGCCGACGCTGACCGAGCCCGGCGAGATCTGGCGATAGTTCCAGACCTGGAGGACGCCGGCGAGCGCGGCCACGAAGGAGGCGAAAGCATAGGCCGCAACGCGGTGGGCATTGACGTTGAAGCCGAGCGCGGCCATGCGCCGCGGATTGTCGCGTACGCCCTGAAGGGCAAGGCCGAAGGGCGCGCGCGAGAGATACTCGACCGCGAAATAGCAGAGCGCCGCGACCGCGAGCACGATATAGTAGAAGGGAATGTCTGCGCGCCAGTTCACGCCCCAGAAGTGCGGCGTCGCGACGGTGTTGATGCCGGTATGGCCGTTGAAGATCGCCCAGTTCTGGTTGGTGAAATAGTAGAAGGCCGCGCCGATCGCGAGCGTGATCATGATGGTGTAGATGCCTTCGGTGCGCACCGCGAGCGCGCCGCCGAGGGTACCGAAGGCAGTCGCCAGCGCCAGCGCCATCGGCACCGCGAGCCACCAGGGCCAGCCCAGGCTGATATTGGCGTTGCCGCTGACGCCGAACACCGCGACCATATAGGCCGAGAAGCCGGCGATGGTGAGCTGCATCAGGCTGACCATGCCGGCGTACCCGGCGAGGAACATCAGGCTCAGCGCGATCGTTCCGAGGATCAAGGTGGAGGCGAAGATCTCGATCAGGAAGAAGCCGCTGGCGATCAGCGGCATGATCAGGAGAATGACCGCGACGATCCAGGCGGCGGGATTGTTGACTTCCGGCCATGTCCGCGTCGGGCGTTGCGCCACGGCGGCGGGGCGAACGGCAACGTGAGCATCGTGAGCGAGCGACATCTCAGCGCCCCGCCAATAGGCCTTGGGGCCGGATGGCCAGCACCAGCACCATGATCAGGAAGGTCACGACGATGGCGTAGGTCGGGATGTAGACCGAGCCGAGCTGCTCGGCGAGGCCGATGATGAGCGCGCCGAGCGCGGCGCCGGGGATCGAGCCCATGCCGCCGACGATCACGACCACGAGCGAGGCGAGCAGGAAGCGGATGTCTTCTCCCGGCGACAATGACTGGAAGGTGCCGCCGACGACGCCGGCCATGCCGGCAAGTCCCGCACCGAAGGCGAACACCAGCACGAAGACGAGCTGGATGCGCACGCCGGTCGCAGCCAGAATATCGCGATCGTCGACGCCGGCGCGGATGATCATGCCGATCCGGGTGCGGTTGAGCGCGAGCCACATCGCCACGCCGATGACCACGGACGCCGCGAAGATCACGAGCCGCACCGAGGGATATCTGAGATAGACCGGCTCGCCGGAGGATTTGATCGCGGTGATCAGTGGCAGCTCCACCGGCCCGATCAGCCAGTTCGGGGTCTGGATCTGGTAGAAGTCGCCGCCGCAGGCCCACAGCATGAGGTCGGCGAACACGATCGAAAGCCCGATCGTCACCATGGTCTGCCTGAGATCCTGTCCCTCCATTCGGCGGAATACGATGACCTGAAGCAGGACACCGACGAGGGCGGTCAGGATGAAGGCGGCGATGAAGCTGAGGACCCAGGACCCGGTCGAGGCGCTGACGGCGTAGCCGACATAGCCGCCGAACAGATAGAGCGAGCCGTGGGCGAGATTGACATTGCGCATCAGGCCGAAGATCAGCGTGAAGCCGCTGGCGACGAGGAAGTAGAGGCCCCCGAGCGTGATGCCGTTGAAGACGGCGTTGAGGAAGACGCGCTTGCGGCCGACGGCCTGTTCGAGACCCGGCGGCCAGATCGCGAAGATCAGCCAGAGCGCGACGGCTATGGCAATGATCACGATCAGCGCCCAAGCGGGATGGCGTTCGACAAAGCGGCTCATATGCGCCGTCCGGTTGTCCGGGCCACAGGCCGAAGGTTCACTGAATGCAGGTCGAACAGCCTTGCAGCGGCTGCAGGCCTTGCCATGGACGTGCGCTCCCGTCGGTCGCGATCATCTCGGATCGCGTTGCCTACATCCTACCCGGGCGGCGACGGCGGCGTTTGATCGTGAGTATCTTTTCGTGGCCCGCGCTCAGGCGCGCAAAACCTTGGCTGCGCGACGATAATCGGTCGGGGCCATCCCCACATTGGCGGCGAAGAAGCGGGTGAATCCACTTTGCGAGGAGAAGCCGAGATCGAAGCCGATATCGGCGATCGGCGTTTCGCTCGCCACCAGCGCTTCGAGCGCTTGTTCCATGATCAGCGTATTGAGATAGAGGTTCGGCGTGAGGCCGGTCTGCACGCGGAACAATCGGTAGAAGTGGGGCCGCGATAGGCCGGATTCGCGCGCGATGGTGTCAAGCTCGATCTCGGCACCGGGGCTTTCCGACATCATCTTGATGCATTTGCGCACGCGAAAGTCGGTGACGGAGCCGCTTGCGCGCGGATCGCGCGCGATCTCGGCCTGCTGCCAGCTCTCGTCATAGCAGATGTCGATCAGCCTCCTCAGCTCGGAATCGAGACTGGAGAGCGATGGTGCGCCGCACACGAGCGCGGCGGTCCGCCTGATATGCTTGTCGAGTGCAGGAGTACGCCTGAACTGGGTGCGGCCGAAGCGCAGCCGGTCGCTGCCCGAAGCATCGGGCGCAAACCATTCGGCGTTGACGTAGAGTACGAAAAAGATGGCGCCGCCATCGAGATCGGCCGGCAGGAAGTTGTGCGGCTCCCACGGATTGACGGCGACGACGGACGATTCGGTGAGATCAAAATGCCCGTTGGAGACATCAATGCATGCGGGCATGCCGCCGACATGAAAGATCAGATGACCTTCACGATGGGCGTGGATATTGAAAGGGCGGTTCAACTGGTAAACCGTCGCCCGGCCGAACCGGCCATGGAAGACGGCGAGCGCACGGCTCATGCCTTCCCCTCCCGAATGTTCTCTTTTCGGTCAGCGTTCAACAACGCCGACGAGATTGCAAGAGCGGAGAGCGACCGCGTCAGCAAGTCGCTCCCCGTCTGCGGACCGCCGAGGTGATGCGTCAGTACTTCTTACATTCCGGAACGGTGCGGCTCGGCAGTCCGATCTTGGAGAAGACGGCCGGATCGTAGCCGAGCGTCTGGTTCACGTTCGGAATCACCTTCACGACCTTGCTGAACAGCGCGCCCTTGCCGTCGTCGACGACCTCGGTAACGAAGTTGGTGCCAATCGCCTGGCGGTTGGAGTCGAGCTTGATTTTGCCGTTCGGCGCATCGAGCTCGATCTTCGCCAGCGCTTCCTTGAATTTCGCCTGGTTGTTGGAGAGGTCGCCATTGACTTGGCGCAGCGCGAGGATCAGCGCCATGGTTGAATCATAGTAGTTGGTGGCCAGCAGCGAAGGGCTTGGGAAACGCTTGTTGGGCGGGAAGGCATCCTGATAGGCCTTCACGAACTTCTGCCAGCCCGGATCCTCCCAGGTGTCGGCCTGGCCGCTCGCCGCAATGGTGCCGATGAGGGCGTTCTTGGCGTTGCCCTTGGACGACAGGATGGTCTGGTCGATCATGATGGAACCGCCCATCAGATGCGCCTTGCCGCCGGCCTGCTGATACTGGTTGAGGAAGTTGACGGCATCCGCGCCGCCGAGCCCGAGATAGATGGCGTCGACGTCGTCGGGCAGGGCGGCGATGACGGAGGCGAAGTCCTTCGTTCCCAGCGGCACCCATTGCCGATTGGTGACTTGCCCGCCCATTCCGCAGAACTCGAGCACCAGTCCGAACACCTGGGTGTAGATGAAGGAATAGTCTTCGCCGACGGTTGCGATCTTGCGGTACTTCTTGTCCTCATAGGCGTATTTGCCGAGGCCGACCTGCCACTGGGCGCCGTCCATATTGTAGCGGAAGAAGTTCGGGGCAGGGTCGACATAGGTCGTTTCCTGCGCGCCGGAGGCCGCATTGATGAAGGTCAGCTCGGGATGGGTCTTTGCAAAGTTCTTCACCGCGATCCCCTCGTCGCCAGAGAGCGGCGACAGCAGAATCTGGACCTTGTCCTGCTCGATCAGCTTGCGCACAGCGCGCACGGCCGAGTCCGGCGTTGCGTCGGTCGAGGCGACGATGAATTCGAGTTCCTTGTCGCCGATCTTCTTGCCCAGCACATTGAGTGCCGTCTGGTGGCCGCGCATCCCATCTTCGCCAAGCACCGTGTAAGTGCCTTCGAGGGTTGCGGTGACGCCCACCTTGATCTTTTCCTGGGCGATCGCCGCGCCCGAAAGAAACAGGCTGCTCAACGCGAGCAGTCCCATGCTGCATTTCGACATGTGCTCCTCCCCTGTGTCGTCGTTTTGTTGCCGCGCCGACCTGCGCGACGCCCGCGGCTCTCGAAGGCCGCGGCTTTAGAGGGAAGCTAGCCGAAGTCGAATGCGGTGCACGCATCGGTGTCTCGTTCGGCTTGACTGGCAGTCTCATTTTTGAATGTTGCGCCGCAAGTCGTTTCGCGGTGCAGCGAGGCGCTCGCGCCGCAAAAGATGTCCTAGGGGGATGTCTGCGTCGTGCTGTCCTCGTACGAGATACGCGATGAGCACGCGACTTATAGTCTTCGGCGAGAAGCAGGTTGATCGCATCGAACGCCTGCAGACGGCCATGTGCGTGCCTTCGCCGATCTCGAACCATCGCCGGTACGGCGCGTGTTTCAGCGAGAGGAAGAAACCCTGCACCGAGGTGATTGGGACGTCCTGGTCCCCATTCCATGTGCACCAGGAGCACAGGCACGCGAATGTCACTGGCATCATAGAGCCCTTGCCGGCGGCCCAGTATTCGCAAATTTCTAAGGATCGGACCGTTGACCGCACGCATGACCTGGGGGGTGCTAGTTGCCCTGCGGGTCGGTCGCGAGCGAGATGTTCGCCCAGAGTTGGAAGCCGCCCGCCGGGATCAAGCTTGATCGTGCTGCTCGTGGCGCCGCGGAAAGCAAGCCCGCTCTAAAGTCCATAAACGGCACCTTGCGACAGCTCCCGAGGCGCCCGCTTGCATCGACCGGAACCGGGCCCTTCAGCACCAGAGGGGCGCGACGAGCGCGAGCTTTACGACTTTGTCGTTTGCCAGCGGTGTAAGCATTGGCTACCGAGCCGCCCCAGGACATGGCAACCAGATTGAGTTGCTCGATGTCGCGTTGCTTCAGGATGTGTTCGACTGCGCTGGCGAGATTACGCACGCCGGCCTCGGTGCGCACAAGCGGTTCGGACTCTGCCGGCGGAGCCTCCATTTCGGACTGGCGGGTCGATTGGGCCATAGCCGCGCACGTCGAGTGCAAAGACGTCGTACCCGTGCCCGGCGAGACAATCCATGAAGGAG
This sequence comes from Bradyrhizobium sp. CCBAU 25338, assembly GCF_028128965.1. Classification (NCBI taxonomy): domain Bacteria; kingdom Pseudomonadati; phylum Pseudomonadota; class Alphaproteobacteria; order Hyphomicrobiales; family Nitrobacteraceae; genus Bradyrhizobium; species Bradyrhizobium sp. CCBAU 25338. The sequence goes on along the minus strand of NZ_LFKY01000001.1, from coordinate 42,520 downwards.
GGGCCGACGAGCGGTGTGTCAAAAGGGCTCCAAGGCGAATAGGTTGCGCCGTGCCATCATCGGGATAGTTCGCTCAGCGGAGGAGGTCGTGAGCGCTGCGGGTCGCTTGTCCATCGCCGCCGCCCGGCGCACAAGACATTGATCTGCATTCCCGACGTGACCTTAAAGCTTGACTTAAGGTCAAATCCTCAGGCAGCCTCGCAGACCACACAAGTCGGGCGCCGCCGGAGAGATACGTGCCAAGCAACCGACTCGGGTTATAGCGCTTACGCTCAAAGCTGAGCTCCAGTTGACTGGCAAGTTGCTCGATCAGTTGGTTTTCGAGGTTCGGATCATCACTGTGGACGCATTTACGTACATGCGTTCCTGCTCAATTGATAAATCGAACAGCTAGCATGAGTCGGTCGCGGTGGCTCGGCGGAGTGGCGCGGTGGTAGCACGATGTATCCTGGACGAAGCCGGTGCCGGCTTTGCCTTCGATCATGATTTCGTTCTCTATGCCAAACTGCTTCCGTACACTCGCCTCGCCTGCAGATGCCGAGCCGAAGAGCATACGTAAGGGTTTATGTTTGTGTGAGCGCTTCATCATGACATGCGCCCCCGAGTTGCGATCTGTGTCGGTTATATAGAAGCTTGCGTAGACGAAATTGTACCCGCCGACATCATAGTGGTAATCGAGAACGTTTTGATGCCTCAGCCGTCGACGCTCATCCTCCGAGAAGTCGGACGCGAAGCTCCAATTCATGATCGTCATCACTTCACGCGGTTCGTGTCCCAGATAAGTCCGCACGATGGATCGTAGTACGGGATCATCAACGACGGCCTGCACAGCAGGACAGCGGGTCGGATCGCGAATACCGGCGATTGGCACGGACCTCCCGTCGGGAGCTTTGCCTCGAATGACGTCCGAATACCGGAATGGGAGGCCATCAGGATCGAAATTGGTGTAAAGCGGCTCAGTGCGTGCAAAGGCGTCGATTTCACTGACTATATGCGCGGGAAGGTTCAGGCCGATGAACACCGCGTCTTCGGAGATAGTCTTAACAATCTGACCGACATCCCGGTGGGTAAACAATGTTGACGTTCTATTCTGTTGCAGCGGAATGTGGCGGTCCATAAGTCGTCTTGCGCCACTGTAGGCCAAGCGGACGGTCCTGAATCGGCCTAGCGCGTAACGGATGTCACCCTCGAAGAGTCTTGTCGCTATTCCTCGGAGATTCATTGGCAATTCCCTGCGTCTATAACGATTGTCGAATTGTCCGCACTGTTAGACGTAGTGCTTTCGCCCAGCGTATAATCTGCGACCCTACGCTGCAGATCAGCGTTATACAACCCGCCGTTTGCCATCAAGGCCACATCAATCTAGGGATCCGAACACACATCAGCTTTGAATTATGCTAGCCGTTGGCTCGCGCTGATGAGGTGTTCGGCTGATGTCACTTACTGGCCCTTAGCGTCGAACCGCAATCCTCGCCTTGGCGTTGGCAATTTGGGGAATACCGGGCCCTGGCGCCGTCATGGCTCATCGACGCTCGTGCCCCAAAGCCGAGTGCGGACATTTGGGCTCATTGTTTGAAAGCTTTGGGGCATGGGAGCGCGCGGAGCAACGTTGAGCAAGACAAGGCATTCCGGCCTCGCTCAGTTCGAACTCCTGGAACGGAGCTGAATCACACACCTAAGTAGCCGCTCGGCGCCCTTCCGGCGAGAACGAACTCGACATCACGAACTGGATTCCGCCGGGTTCGAACCTTGGTGTGCCCATTAGATCAACCTAGTATAATCTACCAATCCGCCTTGTGTGTTTGGAGCCGGCGATCTTGCTCCGGGCCACGCAGATGAATACACAGATCCTCGCGCAAACGGGCCCGCGCAGCAAGCAACAAGCGGCAGTTCGCACGCATAGACATCCGCGCCCACACTGTTAGAGCATCACGTTGGCCGGGATCAGTGCGCACCGCGCCAGCCTGATGCCCGCCGCATGCCTCGATCGCTTAGGCGATTGGCTCCGATGTTGCCGAGCGGCGAATTTTCCCGTTGAGAAGGCCGCTCCTCATCTAAAGACCTCGTGCGGCAACAATGGTCGATTGGTGACAGGACGGCGCGCCGGCGAGTGGCGCTTCCCGAAAACGAAGCAGCAGCGCATCAAGGAGACCGCTAAGATCGCCGTGGAAGTGCCGATCGCGTGCCATTGCCTGGAAGCGTCCGTCGATAACGACGTTCCGAATCAGCCAGCCACGGCAGGATCCTCGACTGCGACATGCCTTTCTCGCGGTAGCAGCGGCACAGTCAGCCGCTCCTCCTACGCAATCAGTTGCGGACGGAATAGAACATCCACGCCGTAACTCGTTGAGTTGTAAGTGTTGGATGGGAAGAGGCTGTTTGATCCATATGCATATACTCCATTGCCTCCGCTCGAAGCCGAGGATGGCGCAGTCAGCGGTCCGTTGCTAACCGCCGAGCTGAATAGGTTGGGATCTGCGGAGTAGTTTCCTGACGTGTGATAGGATGCAACATACGTCGTCCCTGGCGTAAGCGCGACCGGCGTGGCGAAGTTGACTTGCTGCCAACCGCTCGCCGTCTCATTGCTGAAGGTGGCGGTGGCCAGCAGGGTGCCGGTGCTGCTCCAGAGATTCGCGGTATGAGCGCCGACGTTCGACGGGCCCTTGTAGAAGCGCAGTCCGGTGACATCGCCGGCGCTGGACGCCTGGAATTTGAACCCAAGCTCCACCGGGTTCGGATCATTGACCGACACCACGCTCGGCGTCGGGTTGTTGCTGAACAGGCTTACGATGCTCCCAGATGCCGCGTTGACATTCAGAGAGGCGGACGCGCTTGCCGTCCCACCGCGACCGTCGGAGATTGCATAGGCGAACGACGCCGGTCCTGTATATCCGGAGTCGGGGGTGAAAGTGATGGTGCTGGTCTGCGCGTCGAAGCTTGCAGCGCCGCCGACACCATTGCTCACCCCCGTGATCGTCAGGGCATCGCCGTCGGGATCGGTGTCGTTGGCAAGCAAGGCCGAGGCTGGGATCGAGATCGGAGTGTTCTGAGTCGTGCTGAACCCGGAATCATTCGCCGCGATGGGGGTCTGGTTGGCGCCGCCGGTCGCGGGACTGTACACCACGTCCACCCAGTAGTTGGTGGCCCCGAAGGTGCTGGTTGGGAACAGATTGCCGGCGCCGTAAGTGTAGACGCCATTGCCGCCGGCGGGCGCTGTGAGCGGACCATTGACGTGCGGGGCGGTAAAGTAGTTGCCCGTGGAGGTGTAGTGGCCGTTGCTGTGGTAGCTTGCCACATAAGTCGTGCCGGCGGTGATCGAAACCGGATTGCTGAAGAAGACGGTCTGCCACCCGCTGCTGGTTTCGTTCGTGAACGTAGCGGTCGCCAGCAGCGTGCCGGTGCTGCTCCATAATGACCCCGTATGGGTGCCGGTGTCGCCGGCGCCCTTGTAGTACTTGATGCCATTGATGGTGCCGGCCGCAGACGACGTGAAACGCACCCCGAGATTGACCTGGGCCGTATCGGGATCCGACAGAACGGCCGGCGTGTCCGAACTTGAAAACAGGCTCACGATCGGCGTCGTCACTGTCAAGTTAGCGGTTGCGGTCGCGGTGCCGCCGCGACCATCGGAGATGGCATAGCCGAAGGATGCGGCGCCGGTGTAGCCGGCGGTCGGTGTGAAGGTGACGAGATTGGTCTGGGCATTGAAGCTGACGGTGCCGTTGACGCCGCCGCTTACGCCCGTGACCGTCAGCGGATCGCTATTCGGATCGGTGTCGTTCGCAAGCAGGGCAGACGCGGCAATAGTCAGAGCCGTGTCTTGCGTGGTGCTGTAACCGCTGTCGTTGTTGGCAACCGGCGGCTGGTTGGTCGTGGTATTTACCGTCAGACTGACCGTTGCAGTTGCGGTGCCGCCCTGTCCGTCGGCGATGGCATAGTTGAAGGAAGCCGCACCGGCATAGCCGGTGGTCGGCATGAAGGTGACCGTATTGGTCTGGCTGTTGAAGCTGACCGAGCCATTGACGGCGCCGCTCACGCCCGTGACTGTGAGAGTACCGCCATCGGGATCGGAATCGTTGGCAAGCAATGCGGCTGCCGCAATCGTCAGCGCGGTGTTCTGGGTGGTGGTGTAGCCGCTGTCGTTGTTTGCAACAGGCAACTGGTTGCTGCCGCCGGACGGCGTGAACACGACATCGACCCAGTAGTTCGAGGCGTTATAGGTGTTGGTCGGGAAGATGCCGGCCGAACTGGTGCCGCCATAGGAATAGACGCCGTTGCCGCCCGCGGTCGTGGTCGAAGGCGCGGTCAATGGGCCGCTTGTGACAGCCGTGGTGAAGTAGTTGTTGGTCACCACATAAGCGCCGGTGGTGTGATAGGACGCAACATAGGTCGTGTTGGCGGTGATCGAAACCGGGGATGGCAGGGCCACGGTCTGCCAGCCGCTGACTGACGTATTGGTGAAGGTGGCCGTGGCCAGGCGGACGCCCGTCGACGTCCAGAGATCAAGGACGTTGGGACCAGTGTCGCTGGCGCTGCGGTAGAATTTGAGAGCCGTGATCTGGCCGGCCACCGAGGACGTGAACTTCATCCCGACTTCAAGCGGGGATCCGTCATTGAGATTGGTCTGCGCGGGTGTATTTGACGCGCTGAACAGGCTGAAGGGACCCGTTCCGAGCGGTGCCACCGTGAGGCTGGCACTGGCCGTGGCCGTGCCACCGCGCCCGTCCGAGATCGTGTAGCTGAAGCTGGCCGGGCCGGTGTAGCCGGCGGTGGGCGTGAATGTGATGGTGTTGTTCTGCGGATTGGGCTGAGTGTTGAGGACGACGGTGCCGTTTGTCGCTGCGCTCACTCCGGTTATGGCCAGCGGATCTCCATCGGGGTCGCTGTCGTTGGCGATCAGCGACGCCGCCGTGATCGTCGCGGGCGTATTTTCCGTCACGGTCGCGGTATCGTTCGCCGCCACCGGCGCGGTATTGCTGGTGGACGGGTTGAACATGACGTCAACCCAGAAATTTGTCGATTGGAACGTGCTGGTAGGGAACGCAGTGCTGTTGCTGTAGGTGTAGACGCCGTTGCCACTGGCGGGAGCGGTCAGCGGACCGCTGGTTACATCGCCCGTGAAGTAGTTCACGCTGGAGGAGTAGTAGCCCACATTCGTGTGATAGGACGCGACATAGGTGGCGCCTACCGTTAGCGGGACCGGGCTGGAGAAGGTCACACTCTGCCAACCGCTCACCGTTTCATTTGTAAAGGTGGCGGTTGCCAGCAAGGTGCCGGTGCTGGTCCAGAGCTCACCGGTGTGGGTGCCTGTATCCTGGCTGCTCTTGTAGAAGCGGATCCCGCTTACGGTGCCGGCGACCGACGTTTGAAACTTCACACCGAGCTCGACGGCGCTTGCATCGGTGGTGTTGACTGTCGCGGGGGTTGCCGATCCCGGAAATAGCGAGACGTAGGACGGCGAGGTAACAGTCACTGTGCGACCCGCCGAAGGCGTCTCCAGATTGATGCTGTCGTCCACCGCGCGTGATTTGATGGTGTAAGTCCCAGCAACCTGCGGCGACCAGGTATAAGTCCACGTCTCGTCGCCGATCGCGTTCTGCCAACTCAGGCCGCCATCAGTCGAGACCTCCACGCCAGCGATCACGCCGCCGCCGGCATCCGCTGCCGTGCCGGAAATCGTGACCGCAGTTCCGACGCTGAAACTTGCCAGTGCGTTAATGGTGGAGGTCGGAGCCGTCGCGTCCGCCGAGGCGGTACCCGCGATCATCCCCGGCTGAAGCGTTCCCGGTTGAATCCCCATGTCGGCCAGCAGGTTGATCATCGCCTGTTGCACACGCGGATCGGTTGGCGTCGGCGCCAGATCGTGATTGTCGCTCAGGCCCCACGACCAGTAGACCGTTCCGGCGCCGAAGACCAACGCGCCGCTCGGAGCGCGATAGAGCGTCAGGTTATGGGTTGAGACGCCAGGTCCGGTCGTGTTGCCGTAGTCAAGCAGATAGGTATTGACCGGAATTGTTGTCGAGGAGAGCCGGACCAGGCCGGCTGGATCGAATCCGTTGTCGGGCGCTTCATCCCACTCATAGCCGAGATAGTTCTTGGTCAGCGTTGCTGTTTGCCCGGGCTGAAGATTGGCAACGCTTGTGTTGCGCCAGAAGCGCAGATTGGCGTCGTCATAGGGAATTGTGATCGACTGGAGGTCGCCTTGGCCGACATCATCGACCTGGAACATCTGCCCGATCAGCGCGTTTTCCGGGATTCCGCCGCCGACTGACGGCGGGCTGAGGCGTGGATCACGGAACGTCCCGGTCCACTCGTCGCTTGGATCAATCGACGCTGTAGGTGACCAGGTTTCCTTATAGGAGATCAAGGTGCGGTAGGCGGTGGCGTCGCTGCTAATGCTGTTGCCCCAGCGCGTACGCCAATACATTTCGTTGCCGCTCCAGAACGCGAGGTTCACGCCGGCATCGCGGGCCGCCTGGACATTGGCACGCTGCTGTCCCGACCAATATTCGTCGTGACCAACATCGAGGTAGAGCTTGTGGTTGAGGAGGAGACTGCCGTAACGATCGACATCGACTCCCGCCATGTAGGAGACGTCGTAACCATTCTGCTCCAGCCAGTAGATCGCGGAATATTCGGCGCCGAACAAATAGTCCTGCGGACCGGCATAGGTCCCGACGTCGCCGCGGGTGGCGATCGGCCGGTTGTAGCTCACCGCGTAGGCGCGTCCCGCGCCTTGACCGGTCGCGGGACCGTCGCCGCCATAGAAATTGGCGCCGCCCCAGCCGTTATAGGCCTGCCAGGTTGTGTCTGAGGTCTGGAAGACCACGTCGCTGGTGCTGCTGTCGTCTCTGACGATGAAGGGGATGTGGTTGGCACCGGCAGTTCCATCCTGGCGCACGAGCTTTGCGATATAGACGCCGGACACCGCATCGGCCGGAATATCCCAGGAGGCTGAAACGGACCAATTGCCAGCATCGACCAGGCCGGTCGTCTCGTCGCGCATCGGCGCAGGCTGGTTCTGCACGCCCGTGTGCTGGATGGTGCCGACCTTTCGTGCTCCCATGCCGCCATAATAGCCGAGGCGGTAGATGTCGATCCGGTAGTCTGATGAATCCGTATTGATCTTGAAGTCGACCCGGTTTCCCCGATTGACGCTGATGTCGGTGGCAAACCCTTCGATATTCGAACTGCCGGCGCCTTCGATATCCCATTCGCTTTGCGGGTTTCCCGGCTTCTGGTTCTCGAGAACGATCGGATTCGTGGAAGTCGCTGCGGCCGCGAGAAGACTGGTCGACTCCGGCGCGGCGGCCTGCTGGCCGTCTGGGGGAGCCTTTGCGGTTGTCACCGATCCGGACAGAATTCCGATTTGGCCGGTCGACGTCCTGGCACCGATCTCTCCTCCGCCTGGCAGGACGTTCCAGTTGGCAAGCGGCGCAACGTACTGCAATGACAGGTCAACACTGGTGGAGGCTCCCATGGTAGCGGCCTGACCGGTGAGCACGAAATCTGCTCCGCCGGATAACCGGCTGCCCTGCAACTGTCCGCTGTGGTCTGCATTTTGATCGAGCAATCGCGTTGGAGCGATGAAGTAGCCGCAACCACAAACCTGCGCGACCGCTGGGGTTGTCGACGATCCGACGATACTCGGGGCCAGGCTCGCCGAGGGGATCCGACCCAGGATGACGACGGGATTTGAGATCATCTGGTCGGCGACCGCAGAGGTTGGCGCTCGGGGTCCTGCGGTCACTCCTGCGAATCCGTCGCTCGAAGTCGTAGCTGAGGCGCTCATGCCCGAACGTTCCAGCGGATTTCGCGTAGCGTGCGGTGACAGCCACTCGTCTCCGGCCTCTGAATCAGGCGCCCAACTATCTCTCCGGGTCAGAGTCCGTGGCCAGGTCCGCAATCCGAGAGCGATGTGGCGCAAGCCGAAATTTTCGTACAAGGACCTCATGACATCCTCGCGAGATGGGGGAATATGCGTGACAGATTCCGATGGCGGTCACCTTGACGGCGGCGTGGATGTCGAAGCGACATTTCCAATGTCTCCAATGTTCGGGGTGGAGCCGATTTTGGACTTACAGGAGAGGCTCTGAACCAGGAGACGAGCGCGAACCCGCACTGTTCGATCTGCCGCCCGGCTGCGATCGCGCCGTTTTTCGTAATGATTTCTGTGACCATGGCATCGCCGGCAAGACGTCATCGCGTCGAATTAAAACAGCGATATTAATTGCATTTAATATTAATACAATAGTTTTCCCCGTCACATGGTCGTGTCGAGCATTAATAGCTCGCTAAAGACGCGAGGCATCACGGCCGTTACGCCGCCGAGTTCGGGTGATCAGGATAATGCCAAGGCGGAAAGGGGTCGCTGAGATTGCGCCAACTCTGAGGATCGAACCCATTCTCCGAATTGGCAAGACAAGCATCCAGCGAGGCTCGGATGTACATTTCGTCCATGCCTGAACCGATGAACACGAGGTCCTGACGACGATCGCCCCAAGTGTTGTCCCATTGATCATTGAGATGTTGTTGGAGATGAGGATGGCTTGGCCACGTCGACCTTGGGACTGTTGCCCACCAATACCCCATGGGTTCGCACCGACGTTGCATCCCTGCAACGGAGAGGAGGCCCACCCAATCCGGACGGGTAGCAAGCCAGAAATGTCCTTTGGCGCGTAAGACGCCCGGCCAGGGCTTATTGAGAAAGGACAAGAGGCTGACGGGATCGAACGGACGTCTTTCCGAGTAGACGAAACTGGATATGCCGTACTCCTCGGTCTCCGGCACATGGGAAGCGGGACTGTATAGCTCCTTGTTCCAGAGAGGATGACTAGCAGCCTTCGCTTCGTTGAAAAGGCCGGTGTTGAGAATGGTGTTGAGAGGAACTTCGCCGAAGTCAGTCTCAATTTGGCGCGCCCGTGGATTAAGCGCGGCAATGACCTTGCGAACCTCAGCACGCGTCGCCTCTGTGGCTTCTGACACCTTGTTGATCACGACCACATCAGCAAATTCGATCTGCTCAACCAGGAGATCGACGAGCGTGCGTCCATCGGAGGCATCGCGCAACTCGCCGTGGTCGCGTAGCAGATCGCGGCTGTTGTATCTGGCGAGCAGGTTCAAGGCGTCCACGATGGTAACCATCGTGTCGAGCTTCGCAAGATCAGAGAGCGAGGCACCGGCCTCGTCGCGAAAGGAGAAAGTTGCCGCGACAGGAAGAGGTTCAGCAATCCCGGTCCCTTCAATCAGAAGATAGTCGAAGCGTCGCTCTTCAGCCAGTCGCCTAACCTCCAGCAGGAGATCGTCGCGCAGCGTGCAGCATATGCAACCATTGCTGAGTTGCACGAGTGTTTCGGTCGTATGCGATAGGTTCGCGCCACCGTTGCGAACCAGATTCGCGTCTATGTTTAGCTCACTCATGTCGTTGACGATGACGGCAACTCGGAGACCCTCGCGATTCCTCAGCACGTGGTTGAGCAATGTCGTCTTCCCCGAACCCAGAAATCCACTGAGCACGGTGACCGTTAGTCGATTGGCCGCGCTTGCTGCCTCTTTCATATTTCCCTTTGGCCGATGACCCGCGGATTGAACAGCGTTGACGGAGGCAGGCGGTGCTGAAGGTTGCACCGAAACTATTTGGACCTGTTGGTCCCTTCTCAGATTCGTGAAGTCGCGATAATGACATATATATTAAATAAATCCAGCAATTAAATCAAGGAACGCGCCGCCTCGCGGTCAGAGATAAGTAAGACAGTTGACACACTCAGGAATAGATCGCTAGCCGGCGGAAATTCACTCGCGTTCCCGACACGCCGTTACTTCTCCGACGCAAAAGGACAGCTGCAGAAGCCGAAAATCGAACTACGCATTTGACCCTATTTTATCGTCTCAGCATTGGATCGGGCTGTTTCAGCATCGCTTCTTTTGAGGATGAAAATGGCTTCGTGCACGCGACCGTGAAGCCGCCATGCGTGAAGATTAAAGCTCGCGCTCCACCGCAGGATTGCTCCGGCTCCGCCGTAAGGCCGGTCAGGCTACTTGCGAACAAAGCCCTCAGCCCCTTTCGGCAAGCCGCTCTGAACAGGCCGTGACCGATCTGGCCGAGTTGATGGTGCTGCGGTTCTGGCCTCGCGCCGAGGGGCGAATTAATGCTCCAGATTGCCTCGCGCAGGTGAGGAGGAGACAAGTCATCGTCCCCCCTCCCCAGTCAGTGCCGTTGCGAGAGAGGAGGGGCAAATGGACTTGGCATGTCGCTTTACGTCAACGGGCTGGAGCGCGGCCGTTTCCTGTGGCCGTCATCGACTGATGGCATAGTGATGCCCCCGCCCAGCTTGGCTACCTGCTGGAGGGCATCGGCTGGCAGATGCCGTACCTGGCGACCGCAGGCGGTCGGTTGATCGCTGGGATTAAAAAGAGACCGCGTCATGTGATTCTCTGTTCCGCGATGGGGGGCTGATGATTTTCTTCGCGACGATGTGACTAAGCTACAGGCGATGTGCGCGCCGAGCGAGCAAGCGCGCTTGGCCGCGGAGGTCGAGGCGGGGACCTTGCTAATCGAGAAGCTCAAGCTCACGATCAGGAAGCTCCGGCACGAGCGGTTCGACAGTCCTCTGAGCGAGGCGTAATGCTAGACCAGATCGAGCTACAGCTCGCCGACCTGGAGCGATCGCGGCGCAAGCTGAGACCACGGTGCAGATGGCAACGGAGAAGATTGCGGTGCCATCGTTCGAGCGCCGCAAGCGAGCCCGCCGGCCGATGCCGGAGCATCTGCCACGGGAGCGCATCGTCTACGCATTCCGCTCTTCACATTTTAAGAATGCAAATTTGCAGATCAAAATCCAATGTTTGATCTGAATTCGCGATAGACGATTTTTATGACCGTCTGGTTGGAAATGACGCCGTTGGACTGAGTGCTTGCTGGAACAATGAGTCCCCGGCATCTTTCCGAATCTTCTTCGTCTTGAGGTGAATGCTAAGAGTTCAGCCGAAAAGAAAAATTTTTGTTCTTTCAAATGTTAAATTCGGCTGTTAATTTAGGTGCATGATGTAAGCTATTTCATCTCGTGCGTTCGGTTGGGAGGGAACGATGTCTCAATCAATTTGCAGAAAGCGCAACTCTGGTGGTACTGCGCATCAATTGGCCAAAATGCGCGAGGAACTCGTAAGTATCGTTGAGAAAGAGCGTGTTCTAAGAGAGCGGAGCGCCAGTCGGGAGGTCTACCGATATCTGCTCGATGCTCATCGTGTGGCTGCGTGGGCAAATGCTCACGAAGAGGTGTTGGATATTCCACCAATCGAAGAAGGTGAAGGCAATCAGCTGGCCGTCTGATCGGGTTGGCATTTTCGTTCGAACAAGGCGCCGGGAGTGATGTATGCCCGCACTGAACATTAGGCCTACACTCGCCTTCGAAATGCGTCCAAGGTGGCTGTTTGTTTCATCGAGCGCTGTGAATAATGGGACGAGCGTCTCGTCGCCGCTGACTCGATACGGTAACCAGGTCGATCGCTCGTTTGGCTGAATTCGTGCAGGAAAAATCTTCTGCAGAAGCGGTGCTTAAACCGGCAGCCGATGCAGTCTTCGCGCTGCTCGATGGACGGCCGGTGCTGTTCAGTGAGTCGGGGCAGAATATCTTTCGGCTGGACCAAGCAGGTGGCTTTATCTGGTGCAGATTAGCACAAGGCGCGTCTTTGGCAGCCGTATATCAAGAACTGGGTGAGCTGGGCATTATTGAGCCCGTTGGGCGCCAGTTCGTGCAGCAGGCCATAAGCGCCTGGATCGACCGAGGGCTGCTGGAAGTCGATGGGCGGATGTCGACCAACTGCTCCTTCTCAGCGATGCTAGAGCGGCAGCGTATCAGTGTCCGGGCTGAAAACTGGGAGCTCTTGCAGCGGTTGGTTTCGCTATTTTGTGCTTCGGACAACGTGGATGGCAAAGGCGATATCGTTATCGAGACGATGATGTTGGAAGATCAAGTGATTTTCGGCGGAATTGACGCGCGCATCCATAGGTGCGGAGTCGAGGCGCTTGCACCTACAATCAAAGCTCACCTCACCGACCGACTTATCCGAAGTGATCGATGGGTCTTCGCCCTCCATGCTGCCTCTCTTGAGAAGAATGGGGCTGGCTTGCTGTTGTGTGGCGAAGCGGGAGCCGGCAAGTCGACACTTACACTACACTTGGTGGAGGCGGGATTTCAATATTCCGGCGATGATGTTGCGCTGATCGAGGGGGATGGCTTGGCCTGTGGACTCCCATTTGCTCTCACCCTCAAGGAAGGATCATGGGGGTGGATGTCGTCATTGCATAATAGCTGGGACGGCGTCACGCATCGCCGAGCCGATGGCGCCCAGGTGCGGTATTTTCCAGTTTCGAACGCGCACAACGGAAGTCTTGCCGTCAGCTGGATCATTTTTTTGAACAGGGTCGCGAGCGGCTCGCCGAAACTGACCTCCGTGAATCAACTCGATTCGATGAAGCGGCTCATTGCGGGCGCATTTGCCGCCGACGGAAGGCTGTCGCAGGCCGGATTCTTCGCGTTGAAGGGGATTGTTTCTCGTGCACGGTCATATCAGCTGACCTATTGCGAGGCAGTAGAAGCTCGGGAGCTGTTGGCGGAGCTGTGCAATGGATAGGCATAGTGCGGCACTGAGGAAGCTCTGCAACTGTTTGCGAGGCTTGCCGCCTGTCGATGTAGAGTGGACGTCGTTAATCGGGCTCGCAAATCAGACATTGACGACACCCGCGCTCATTGATTTCGTCGATCAATTTGCATCGATGTTGCCAGTGGACGTCTGCACGTATATCCGCGAAATCTACCAGCGAAACGTGATGCGAAATGATCGGTTGCTCGACCAATTGGAAGAGGCCGTCGTTGCAATGAATGACCAAGACGTGACGCCAATGTTGCTTAAGGGAGCGGCGACGCTGATTGGCGCGTCTGATCACCGGCGCGGAGTCCGGCTGATGTGTGATCTGGACATTATGGTCATGCCGGACGAAACTGAAAGAGCGCTGACCGCTCTTTGCACGATTGGCTATCAAATTAATGAGCGAACGCCTCCCGAAAGCAAGAGATGGTATGTCGAACTGAGTCGGTCGCGAGACGTCGGTAACATCGATCTGCAGCGCCCCGGTCCAGAGTTTGCATACGTCAACCGAGACCCCGAAGATGTTCTGAGCGATTGTCTCTCAGTGAGGTTGGGGCGGGCGAGAGCGTATGTTCCCACGCCAACCTGCCGAGCGCTCATGTTGATCATCCACGATCAGTTTCAGGATTTGGGCTACTGGCTCGGCGACCTCGATTTGCGACATCTTCTTGAACTGCGAGATCTGAGTTGTACTGCCGGGGGTATCGATTGGAATGAACTGACCTCCCATATCTCAGGGGGATTAGTTAGGAATGCACTTGAAACCCAGCTGCTAGCGCTCGCTGAGTTGCTCGGCGTCGATATCCCGCGCCCACTGCGGTCCCGACTGATTCCGCGTCTGCAGTTGATGCGGCAATTGATGCAGGCACGCTATCCGGTTACACGTAAACCCTTCCTTGCCATGACAATTCTGGACCTCAGAAATTACCGCAGGCAGGCGACCACTAGCAGTGCGCCCCCACGTGGATTGTGGTCAGTGCCAAGAGCGAGCACCTTAGGATATCTTGCGAAGGCGACGACTGCGATTCGCGCGGGGAAGGTCTAAGGTCCGCGACGGTCACATGATCGCCTTCGAGGGGGCGCCAGGATCCCAGGGACGAGCTTTTCAATAGGATCCCCGCTCCAGATCAGTGTTGTTGCGCTGTTCGGAGTCCCTAGAGCTGAACAACCAAGGCGACCCGATATATGCGCATTTGCGCAGCGTCAGGGATGCTCTCGACCACCAGCATTCCGCGCGGACGGTTCACCGTTCTCGCGGATTCTGAACTCCTCCAACGTGTGCCCCGATTGGAGAGCGGTAACCAACCAGCGTGGCTGTTTACCACGCCCTGACCAAGTCTCTGTCGGTTGGAGCGGATTATAATACTTCGGCACGACCTTGGGATACTTGCGACGCGGCGGCTGGCCTGTCTCCGTTTCGGCAGCTCCGCTTTCAACCTCGGTGAGTTGATCTGGCCGGTTGAGTTGGGCAAGACGCTTTTCTAATTCCCGCTTTTCGGCTGTGATCCTTTCAGCAAGAATCTTCGTAAGCTCCTCATGGAGAAGCCAAAGTTCCTCAAAATCCATGGCTTCGAGATCCTGCCTCCGCATAGCATTCTCGTCACCGTTCGTCGGACTGGACATTCATTCATTACCCTCCGCAATTGACTGAAGTCAGCATCGAAATTGACGCAACAATTAAATCATTATATGGTATTTGATGATTATTACGATGATTATTTTATCAATATGCCTCAAAACGCTCGAGGGCCTTGAGAGGCGCATCGCGGAGGAATAGTCTTTGATCGAGTATCCTCTTGAACGTCTTCAAGATTCAGTAAGCCGCTTTATCGTTCCCTCCGCTGCACTGTCGGACATCCAGGTCCTGAGGGCACAAATTGAACTCCGACGGTGTGCGCTAAGAGATATCGAAGTTATTCATTTCCGTTTGCGCTTATGGGGCGGCCGGACGACAAAGAGCGTGTCTCGACGAGCGAAGGGCGGCTCCATACGCGGTGGATCCTCATCGAGGGCTGCGGCGTGGCAGGCCATTCACTCCACCCGCTTAAGATGTTGATATTACATCCTGGGCGTGTAAGTGTGCCTCCTCCGCGTTAATTGTGTGCGGATCGTCTTTTTTTAGGCTTGATTAGTAGGCGCGGCGCAGTTATGTGAGCGCGAATTTCAGCACGGTTCCATATTTTTGTGCAAACTTGAACTCTTCGACTTGATTAATGTTGATTGGAACATTATCAGTTTGTCACAACTATTCGGTGGAGCATGGCAGCAAAGAAACTCGAACTGGAATCCATGTCGCTTGACGATCTCTGGCTGCTGCACGAGGAAATTAGCGGGATCTTGTCTGACCGTATCAAAGCAGAGAAGCACGAGTTGGAGAAGCGCTTGGCTGCTCTCGGGGGCGGGAGGGCTGTTTTGGCGGACTCAGGTGCGGCAAACCTGTCTCCCACCGGGAAGCCGAGACGTAAATATCCGCGAGTGCTGCCGAAGTACCGGAATCCCCAGACTTTAGAGACCTGGTCAGGGCGTGGCAAGCGGCCGCGGTGGCTGGTTGCCGCGATGAAATCTGGCAAGCGGATTGAGGACTTTCGCATAGGGGAGGGTGGGGCGAAACTTCGTCAGCGGGCCTGATCAGGTTTTAGATGGGCTCGACGGCATAGCCCGATACGTGCTGCTAGTAGGCGTTGCGTGCCCGCAGCACCTCCACCGGGGTTCGCAGTAGGATTGCGAGATCGAGCCGAAGGCTCCAATTGTCAATGTACCAAAGATCGTATTGTACACGTGTTTCGACCATGACTGCCGTGGGTGTCGGGCCGCGGCAGCCATGGACTTGAGCCCACCCGGTTAACCCTGGCCTGACCCTGCGCCGAAGGGCGTAGTTGCGCACGAGCTTATCAAATTCTCCGTCGTGGGCCAAAGCGTGAGGGCGTGGACCCACTAGCGACATGCTGCCGTCGAGAACATTCAGCAGTTGTGGCAGTTCATCGAGGCTTGTCCGACGTAGCCATTTGCCGACCCGGGTGACGCGCCGATCGCTGGGCCGAGCCTGATTAATCACAGGCCCATCCTCGAGCACATGCATTGTTCGAAATTTGCGAACAGAGATAATCCGTCCGTTGAAGCCGCAACGTTGTTGTCTGAAGAAAATGGGTCCGGGAGAATCCAATTTGATGACAACCGCAACCGCGGCGAGCAATGGCGCAAACACGACCAGGGCTAGTCCCGAGCCGATGAGATCAATCATTCGCTTGCTCGCGCGTTCGATCGTTGTAAGTGGGCCGCGCTGTAGTTCTACGCAAGCCGCACCCCCAAGGCTGCGCGCAGGATGTCGAAGCAGCTCTGATGCCGCCCCGACGGGGACGAACATGATCGGGAACGGCAGCACTCTCAAATCGGCGACGAAAGCACGCAGATCGGACCATCGCTCCGGGTTTGCCTCCACTACGATTTCGTCAATTTGGGAGCTTCGAATGCAATCGATCACTCGGGTACTGAGCCGCTTTCGACAGGAGGGACCCGACCGAACGGGCGGCAAGCTGAAGCGCCCCTTGATGCAAAAGCCATGCATTGCCAGGGTTTCTGGCAGCCCAGCGTGCTGCAACGGGAGTTGATCGCTGATCAGGACAATGTTGGTGCTGGCGAATTTTCGGCCACCCAGGCCCTTTATCAGAACGGCTCTGATAGCACTGCGCTGAGCAAGAAGCATGCTCAGGCCGAGCACAGCAAAGAGAAGCCCGAAGTGTCTGGAGGAGCCTGACTCGACCTTGAAAGCACCGACGGCCCAGATCACAAGGAATAACGACGTCCAGGCAACGCAAATGGCGCGGATCTGACTTCGAAGCACGAGGAGTTCGATTGGTCGATAGAGACCGCGGGCCCTTAACGACGAAGCGAAAGCTGCTGAGACGGCGATCGCCAAACCAAAGACGCTGCTCCAGTCGCCTGCAAGGACGCCATCCTGCGCCCACAAAACCGAAATGACGCTGGCAAACAATATGGTCGCAATATCTGCGCAGAGCGCGAGCAATTCGATCGAATCATAGCGGATCGGCCATTTCTGCTCGACGGGCGACACAGGCTCAAGACTGACGCGGGCCGCATCGAGACGATTATCAATATTTCGGTTCACGAAATTCATTGCGGAGGCGTCCGAAAAATAAGCAGTTTAATATTTAATTTGTATTCCTTCAAGCGAGAAGCGACATTTAAGCGTCAATAATTCTGCATTGTTGCCGATGGCCGTCGCCTGATCTCGGCCGGTGTTTGCTTCGCTGTGCGAGACCGGGTTGACGTGCTGTTGCATGCACCGACCGTCGGTGAAATTGCCGGGCGCGCCGGACTCAGGGGCGCCGCACCCGGACATTCTGGAGATAACTTGGATCGAGCTCGGACATGACACTGTCTACAAAGGTTTTCCCGTCAACCGAGGCAGCCTGATAAGCAGCGACGATGGCCGGCTCGAGAGCAGGTCGATTGGTAACGGCAATCTTGACGTCGCGCTTGATCAACTCGCGCAGTTCGGGCTCGCTTATCGCCGAATTCGTCCCGAGGGCGACCGACAACCGGAGCGGAAGAAGGTCCAGATCATTCGGAGCCGTATAGTATGACAACTTCAGCAAGGCCGCGACATCGTAAGTAGGCGATTGATACTCCTTTGATGCGGCCGCAAGCAAGAGCCAAAGGTCCCCGCGCAGCGGCGAGTAGCGCAACGGGGCAGCAAACCCTTGTGAGGCTGATGCGAGAGGTTCGTTGTGCTGGATCGCGACCGCATTCTTGCCGGCTTCATGGTAGGCTAATTTGCCTTGTGTCCATCTGTCTCCGCGTCCGGTCGCGATCGATGTCTCGTCGATTTTCTCTCTTCCCGCGTCGTTAGCAGTCGCTGCTGCAGTCAAGAAGCCTTCACCCAAATGCCCCCGGTGCGAGAGCAGCCAGATTGATTGGGTGATCAGGGCTAATGAGAGACCTGTCAGCGCAAGACGGACCCGCATGCTGTCGAAAACGGTCGAACGTGCGGCCCGCCCCGTCGAGCCTTCGCCATTGCGATGGTTTGGAAGCTCTTGTGACGTCGAGGTTGCGGATTCACCAACCGTGCTGGATTGGCTTTGACCAAAGGCCAACCCAAGAAGAGCGGCGGCCAATAGCGATGCGGCGAGATCGAGAATGCCGTCTTCAGCGAAGGCCAGGATTGGCAGCGCAGTCGCTGCGCCAGCACCCACGGCTGCGTATACATAGTCCCGGGTCCGCAAAAGAGAGCGTCTAAATAGGGTGCCGGCAGCCAACGTAGCGGCGATCAGCAGGCCGTACAGGAATGCCCTTCCCATCTCGATAGCAACTGCAGCGGCGGCCGTCGGTCGCTCTCGCTGTGCGTCCAAGCCGATATCTCGATGGATCGGCAACAGCATCTTGTATGCGCCAGCGCCAGATCCTGCCGGACGGACGTCCAGCAGCATCCGCTCGGTTGCCGCCTGGTTCTGGGTCGACAGCGCGACTGTCGGGTCGGCATCCTTTTTCACGGGCAAAATGCTGACTGTCGCCGTCGCGAGGATCGCCGCGGTGGCTAGCACACCCGCCGTGCCCCAAAGTCCATGGAACCAGTTGCGGATCGCGAATACGGCGAACAACGTTCCGGCTCCAAGGAAGGCCGCACCCATAACGGTGAGATTGCCGCGAATAAGGATCGCCATCAGGCAGACGAACAGCGAGAGAAGTGCGAGCGAAAGGATGGTCTTCGAGCCCAGGACGAAGCGTCGCGGCTTGGTACCTTGGCGCAACCGATCGATCATACGAATGGCTATGGCGGCGGAGAGAAGGATGCCCAACACTGCCGGGGTCGAGCCGTTTTCGCGGGGCAAAGAATTGTCCAAGCCGCTTATTTGCCGCCAGATCGAGAGCGCGGAGACGAGCGTCGTAATCGACACAAGGAAATAAAGGACCTGCGGCGCACGCTGCCTGTCAAGGGCGACGACAGCGGTAACGAAAGCGGCGGCGACGACAGCGCTGTACTGTGCGAGTGCCTGTATGGTTCCGTGTATATCGACTGTAAGCCGGTCGGCGAGCGATTCATGCAAAGCAGCCGATGCAGTAGCCCAGATCGGGTTGCCGAGGCCACGAACCGGGATTGGAACGACCTGCACAGCCATCCAAATTGCAGGCGCGACGAGCGCAAAGGTGAGAAGCGGCCGCAGCAACATCGCAACGCGAGCAAGCGCGGAGGAGGAGGTGAAGATTGCTCCGGCCAGCGTTGAGACCGCAAGGATGGAGGCCAAAATTCCCAGAACGTACAAGTTACCTGACATCGCGAATGCCAAGGCGATGACCACAGGCACGGCCAGCATCAGCAGCCCGACAATCATGCAACACCGTCACTGAATCTGACTGCTCGGCAGATGGTCAGCATGAACAAGCGATCGCATCCGCTCAGCGAAGTTGGACCGCGCGTCACGGGCGCCGCCCTCAGGAGTCTGAAAAGCCGTACCGGACATAGTGACTATCATTATAATAGTCCCTCCGGCCAGCGTCGTATCGGGTCATCGCCTTGATATCCGTCTTGTTGAGAATTGCGCCGATCAGAGAGTCGGAAATGGTCGGAGCGGTATGGAGAGCATGCTTAACCACATCGATATTGGTGCGCCCCCATTCGACAGCGAGAACGTAGCAGTCGATCAGGGGAGCCGTTACTCGTACATCGACCAAGGGGCTGAGCGGCGGAAGATCTACGATAACGTAGTCATAGGTTTGTCTCAGATTATCGAACAGCCTGTGTATGGCCTCTGCGGAAAGGAGTTCGCTCGTGTGGATCAGAGACCCGCGGCGTACGGCTGGCAGAACGGCGAGATTGGTTCTCGGATCCCGCCAGGTCGATTCCTCGAGCGTGCGGCTGCCGTTCGCAACTTCGATGATGCCGTGGGCAGCCTTGGGTACGACGCTGGCGGAGAGCGACGGATTCCTGAGATCGCAGTCGACAATGATAACTCGTTTGCCGCTGTGCGCGATGAGTTGCGCAAGACATGCTGCAATCGTGGTCTTGCCCTCATTCGGTAGTGCCGAGGTGATGCCGATCACCTGATTGGAGGCCTTCGTCGGGCTGTGATCGATGGCAAGCTTGATCGAACGAATGGCCTCGGTAAATCGAGACAGTGGCATGCCGACGACAGCTCGGTGAATTTCCGGGACTGTCGATATCTTCCGCTGGTTCAAGTCTTCATCAGCCTGCTGCGACCGCGCAATGAGCTTCTGCTGCTTGCGCGCTGTTACCAAGGGCACCAGCGACAAGCACGGTAGGTCCAATGCTGCTTCCAGCTGCGAAGACGTACGAAAGACGCGGTCCATCGCGTCTCTGATGAAGGCAAGGCCGATGCCAAGCGCAAGTCCCCCCAGGAGGCCGAAGGCGAGAACCACAATCGTTTTTGGCTTGCTCTTGGTTTGGGCCGGCACGGCGGGAAAAATAACCCGTGCTTCCGAAATGGGAAATGTCTCCTGCTGCGTTGAGCTCATGTAGTGTTGCAGGAAGGTCTCGTATAGCGTGCGGAGGCTTTTCGCTCGGCCTTCCAGATCTCGTATAGTCAATTCGGCCGAGTTCGTAACACCCGATTGCGACACGGCTTGCGCTAACTGTTTTTCGAGCTCCTGTTGTCGCTGCCGGGAGGCCTCGAATTCGTTTCGACTGACTTCCGCAAGTCTCTTGACCTCCTCGAGAATGGAAGTGCGGATGTCCCGTATCCGACCCCGAAGGTTGACAACCGCGACATGGTCACGCCCATAACGCACCGACCAGTCTGCCTCGCGTCGGGTCATTTCGAGGTACTGCTGTCGAAGATTGTTGATTATCTGGCTCTGGAGGACCTCGGGGCCTATGGCCTCAGGAGCACCGGAGGTAGGCGATGTTCTCTGCAGAATGTCCTCGTAGCGCTTGAGCTTCACCTCCGCATCCGAGGTTTGCGCGCGCGCGGCTACCTGGCGAGCGTTGAGATCGTTGATCTGCTGCTCATTGATTGGCCTCCCTCCTGGCGAAACGATGTTGTTCTGGGACTTGAAGGCGCTAACTGCGCGTTCAGCCGTCAGCGCATCGTCGCTCAACTTCCGCAAACGTTCCTGCAACCAACTTGTGGAGACCCGCCCGGATTCAAACTTCGCATTGAGCTGTTCGTTGATGTAGGCGCTGGCGACTGCATTCGCGATTTCGGCCGCTCGCACCGCGTTGCTCGAAGTGAAGCTTGCCTCAATGACGTGGCTAAGGCCAATCCGTCCTACAGAGAGCCGATTTAGAAACGCCGCGATTACGGCTTCGGACGGTTGGTTCGGCGGGTCGGATTGCGGTTCTTCCGGAGGGTGCGCCTCCTTCGTTCGAATGCGATGAAGAACCGAAGGCAGCCATGAACTGGATGCTTTGAAGTCCGGATCGCCGGTCAGTTTCAACTGGTTGATGGCCGCAACGGCTGTCGCCCTCGAGCGAACGAGCTGAAGTTGGGTTTCGATGTAGGGAACATCGATCTGAGGCTCAGTGAGGAAAGATTGCTGCTGCACGAACTGGGGCCTTGGGCCTGCGAGCAGGATCTGGACCTGTGCAACGTAGGTTGGTCGAACCATCCGCAGGTACAGCAGGGTAGCCGCGCTCGCGAGTGCGACAGTGACGATGATGACGACGTATTGACGCCGCAGGAACGCGAGAACGAGTTTGATCAGCTCGCCAATTCCCGGGCCTTCGGCCTGGTCAGGTCGAGCCTGCAGGCTGAACGGCAGGCGTGTTCGGTCGATTTGTTGGGGATTGCTCTGAAGCATCGGGTACTTGTCTCGGCACCGGTGGGGTGTGTGGGAGCAGTCGCTTGCCTCCACAGCACAAATTAAATGTATTCGCTACATTTAAAAAATGATATACATCATCAAATTGCGATTGCCAAATTAAATAATATTCGGATATTAGTTGATTGCAAATCTAAGCGCAGCAGCCGCTGCGATCGTTGTCGTAGGGCAGCCTAAGTCGATATAGGGATTAAGGTTTCCAGCAATGCAGTGGGCAAAGACTTAGTGCTCGGCGACCAAAAAAAGAAATTCAATCTATGGGCCAACTGGCTGAGCAGGTCCACTTGGACCGATTGATGTAGTTCGGACCCCGGTTATCTCTGGATGCTGCGTCGCGCAACGTGGTGCCGGAGGGTGTCCCACCTCGCCTAAGTCGAAAGTCGATCCGGGCACCAGAACGAAAACGCGTCGCGCCAGCAGGAGGACGAAAGAACATTTGAGGACATTTCGATGACCCCAGCAACCTTTAGCTACGAAGATTGAGAAGCTATTACCTTGGAGAAGGCCGATATGCTGGAAGTACGATCTTTGGCGATCCCTGATGTCAAGTTGATTCGGACTAGCCGGTTTGCCGACGCCCGCGGCTACTTTTGCGAGACGTTTCGCCGCTCGGCTTTTGCCGACAGGGGAATTCTCCAGGATTTCGTCCAGGATAATCAGTCAAGCTCGGATCGGACGGGGACGGTTCGCGGCTTACACTTTCAGCGGCCACCTTTCGCCCAGGCCAAGCTCATACGGGTGATAAGCGGCTCGATTCTGGATGTTGTGGTTGATCTTCGTCGCTCGTCGCCCAGTTTCGGTAAACACGTCGCCGTCACGCTGGATGGCGAAAGCGACGAGCAGTTGTTCGTGCCGAAGGGGTTTGCTCACGGCTTCTGCACGCTTCAGCCCCGAAGCGTCGTCTTTTACAAGGTCGATCAGGTCTACGCTCCGAGTCATGACGCGGGCCTTTATTGGGCCGATCCTGCATTGGCGATCGCGTGGCCGGTGACCACATCGGAAGCTCTGGTATCGACAAAAGACCAAACGCTTCCGACGCTCGACCAGCTTTCTTCCGTTTTCGAGTAGCGGGGAGACATAAGATGCGTGTGTTGGTAACGGGCGGAGCGGGCTTTATAGGTTCGGAGGTGTGTCGGCAGTTGGTGCTGCGGAATCACGCTCAGGTTGTCAACTTCGACAAGCTGACATACGCGGCCAACCTGGCCTCGTTGGCGCCTATCGAAGCACTGAGTTCCTATGCGTTCGAACGGCACGACATCTGCGATCGAGAGGCTGTTGATTTCGTATTTGGCGCTTACGAGCCGAGTGCAGTTATTCATCTTGCGGCCGAGAGCCATGTCGACCGGTCGATTACGGGCTCAGCGGCCTTCATCAGCACCAACGTGTTGGGTACACATACTCTGCTGGAGGCGGCCCGGAGGTATTATGACCAGCTGCCACGTCTGCGACGGAAGCAGTTCCGGCTCATCCATGTTTCGACCGACGAGGTTTACGGTTCACTGGGACCCGCCGATCTTTTTCGAGAGGAAACACCTTATCGCCCGAGCTCGCCCTATTCGGCAAGCAAGGCTGCATCGGATCACCTCGCACTAGCCTGGTTCAAGACCTATGGTCTTCCGGTTATCATATCGAACTGTTCGAATAATTACGGGCCGTACCAATTTCCTGAAAAGCTCATTCCGTTGACGATTCTCAACGCGATCGAGCACAAGCGGTTACCGATCTACGGCGATGGCAGCAATGTGCGCGATTGGCTTCACGTCGAAGATCACGCAGCGGGATTAATAAAGCTGCTCTCTGAAGGCCAACCTGGCGAGAAGTACAATTTCGGCGGCGATAGCGAACGGACAAACTTGGATGTGGTCACCCAGATTTGTGATGTGGTCGATCGGCTGCGTCCAGCTTCCGCTGCCAGACGATCGCTGATCAGCTACGTCCCCGATCGCCCGGGACACGATGGTCGGTACGCAATCGATGCCTCAAAAGCTCGCCGCGAGCTCGGCTGGCAGCCCACAAGGACCTTCGAGGAAGGTCTCGTCGAGACCGTCGACTGGTATCTCAATAGCCGGGCATGGTGGGAGCGCGCCCGCACCGGAATCTATGATGGCTCGCGGTTAGGTCTTCTCGCTACTCAACACTGAGGTCGCAATGACGGAAAGATCCATTCTGATCGCGGGTCGAGACGGTCAATTGGCCAGATGTCTTCGAGAACTGGCCGCGGCCCGCGGCCTTCCGGCAGTTGCCCTCGGGCGGCAGGAACTCGATCTGGAAGCGCGCGAGGGGATCGATCAAACGATCGCCTCGCTCGCGCCGTCCTTGATCATCAACGCTGCCGCTTATACCGCCGTGGAGCAGGCTGAATCCGATGCAAGAAGAGCGTTCAGCATCAACAGAGATGGTGCGGCCGCATTGGCAGACGTCGCATGGCAGATGAACATTCCATTTGTTCACGTCTCGACCGACTATGTCTTCGACGGCACGAAGCTGGAGGCCTACGACGAAGCCGACATTCCGGCGCCCATCAACGTATACGGCGCGTCGAAACTCGCTGGCGAAGCGGCTGTATTGGCGGCTCATCCGCTTGCCACCGTGATCAGATGTTCATGGCTCTATAGTCCTTATGGGACGAACTTCGTTCGAACGATGCGGCGGCTGTGCGAAACGAATCCGGTTGTAAGGGTCGTACAGGATCAGCGTGGAAATCCAACGTCCGCTTTCGACCTCGCCGCGGCCATCCTCCAGATTGCGGAGAGGTCAATAGTAGACGATCGGAGGGCTACGGCGGGCATCTTTCATTTGGCCGGCAACGGTGAGACGACATGGCACGAATTTGCGCAGGCGATATTCGACGGCCTTTCGCGTCGTGGAGTTCAAGTCCCGGTGTTGGAAGCGATCGGATCCGAAGAGTTTCCGACGGTCGCCCGCAGGCCGCGGAATTCCTGCCTTGAGTCGTCCAAGGCCGAACGTGTGTTCGGTGTCGAGCTAGGCTCATGGCGACATTCGCTCGAAATGTGTCTCGATCAACTCGCCGGACAAGGAGAGAACGATGCTGAAGGGAATAGTGTTGGCCGGCGGCTCCGGAACACGGCTGTATCCGATCACGCGCGTGGTCAGCAAGCAATTGCTGCCCGTCTATGATAAGCCGATGATCTATTATCCTCTGTCGACGCTGATGTTAGCGGGGATCCGCGAGATACTGATCATCACAACGCCCTTGGATCGAAGCCAGTTCGAGCGCTTGCTGGGGGATGGCAGCCAGTGGGGTATTCGGCTCAGCTACGCAGAGCAGAGCCGTCCCGCCGGACTTGCGGACGCGTTTATCGTTGGCGCCGATTTCATCGGAAGTGATCGAGTTGCGATGGTGCTAGGGGACAATATCTTCTTTGGAGACGGTCTTTGCGATCTTCTGGCCCGAGCCGCGGGACGTGAGGAGGGCGCCACGGTCTTCGCCTATCACGTGCGCGATCCGGAACGATATGGCGTCGTCACTTTTGACGAAGCCGATCGTCCGGTGCGGATCGAGGAGAAGCCGAAGCAGCCGGCATCCAATTGGGCCATCACGGGCCTCTATTTCTTTGATAATCGTGTTGCTCGATATGCCCGGCGCGTTGAACCATCATCGCGCGGAGAACTCGAGATCACCGATCTGCAGATGCGCTATCTGTCGGCCGGCGTTCTCCACGTAGAGCGCATGGGCCGGGGATTCGCTTGGCTCGATACGGGTACGGTCGAGTCGCTGGTCGATGCCGCGAGCTTCGTTCAGACCCTCGAGCGACGTCAGGGGATGAAGATCGCATGTCTAGAGGAAATCGCCTTCAGGCAAGGCTTCATCAGTCGCGACCAAGTCATCGGACTGGCTGGGCCATTGGAGAAAAGCGGCTATGGACAATATTTGAAGGAGATTGTGGCCCTGCAATAAAATATCGTAGAGTGAGAAAAATATAATACTTTGAAGTGATTTCATTTGATATTTTAAGGTACAATAATTTAAATTGAATGACATTGTGAGGGCTTGTCATGTCGAGCCGGAAAACAAGTGTCTCAAATTGTTGGCTGTCGCCGCAGCTTCGTGGGGAGCGGCTGGGAGGCGGCATCGGCAGTTCTGTGCAACTGAGCGCCGGCTCAAGAAATTTGCGCGATCCAGGTCCAAACGATCCTCAAATAGCGTCCGACGCGAGTCGTTACCCGGGAACAACATCGGGCTGGTGGGCGGGCAGGCAGCCAATCGATTCCGATGACCGGGCGTCGGCCGAGATGCCGTTGCAGAACGCCGATTTCGGTAGCAGCTCGACGCAAACAGTGCCTGAGCGGCACGAGGCTTTTCGGTTCAGTCGCTACCCGGAGGGCGACGATCTCTCCGGCAACAGGGCTTCTCGTGGTGCAGGCGGATCTGCGAACGCCTTCATCGTGGTCACGACTGACAACGCTGACTACGAGCCGGGCGCTGATGGCCCGTCGCCGCTTCCAGCCGCGGCAATGGCGTATACGCGCATGGCACCGAAGCCTGTTCCCGACCAGCACCTTCAACTCATCTACGTACGCTGTGGATGTCATCTTCAGGCCGCAACTCGCAGCATAGGAGCAAAGAATGCACGCCGAAATCTATACCGATGGAGTCGACGAGATCACGATCGGCGGGTCGATCGTGCGGGTCGATTTGTTTAGTCTATCGCCAACCGAGCGAGACGCCAACAATGCCCCTCAGAAGGTCTTGTGCCAGAGATTGATTTTCTCGGTCGAGTCGTTCGCGAACTCTGTCGAGGTGATGCAGAAAGCTCTTCAGGGACTGATCGATGCGGGAGCGGTTCGGCGTAACCAGCCGGCGGCATCGGCGGACTCAGCGCGCAATATCGTGTCCGTCGATCGCGGTCCCTCGGTCAAGAACAGCCAACGGTCTCCGAATGTCTCAACTAACTTCAGCTGAAATCGGCGGCGTCGACACTCCAATTCCGACGCCCGTCGAAGAGCCGAACCAGGCTGCACGGACTGCGCTGGAATGTCTTGCTAAAGTCGCTGCCCATCACGGCATCAACCTGCCTCCGGATCGTCTGCAGCACGCTTATGCCATCGACCATAAGGCGGTTTCGACCGACCTGCTGCTGCGTATGGCCCGCGAGGCTGGGCTTCGCGCGCAGACGACGAGTCTCGATCGGGGTGCGCTATGTCGTATGGGAGAAGCATATCCGACGATTGCCCGCCTCTCAAATGAGAACTGGATCGTTATCCTTGGCTCCGAGAAGGACGCCGACGATATCGAGACGGTTGCGGTGTTTGATCCGCTTGCCGAACGCAAGAACGAGCCGCTGATTCTTGATCTGGACCGGCTTTGCGCTTGCTGGACCGGGGACGTCATCCTGACGAAACGCGAGCGTTCGTCCTCGACCAGCGAGCGAACGTTCGGGTTGCGCTGGTTCGTACCCGAACTTCTTCGTCAGTCGCGGCTATTCGGTAACGTTGTGATCGCCGCCACCGTTCTTTATGCGCTAGGCTTAGCCCTCCCCATCTTCTTTCAGCTTGTTATAGATAAGGTCCTTGTGCACGAGAGCTTCGTGACGCTCTACATGCTTACGGCGGGCGCGATCGTCGCGCTGGCATTTGACGCAGTATTCGGATTTATACGGCGTTACCTTCTGCTCTATGCGACAAACAGAGTCGATATCCGAGTTGCGACAAAGACATTCGGGCACCTTCTCGGGCTGCCCGTGACGTTCTTCGAGCACATTTCGGCCGGCGTTCTGGTGAAGCACATGCAGCAGGCTTCGCGGATTCGGGAGTTCCTTACTGGCCGGCTGTTCCTAACCACGCTGGATGCGCTGTCGCTGTTTGTTTTCCTTCCTGTGCTGGCGCTATACAGCGCCAAGCTGACATGCGTGGTTCTAGCTTTCACCGGCGTCAGCGCGATCGTCGTCTGCCTGCTGATGGGGCCATTTCGGCGACGGCTCTATGATCTCTATCAAGCCGAAGGCGCACGGCAGGCGCTCCTCGTTGAGACAGTTCACGGCATGCGCACCGTGAAGTCGTTGGCGATGGAGCCTTTGCAGGGTAGGGTTTGGGATGATCGTTGCGCGCAGGCAGCAACGATGCGGTTCGGAGTTGAAAAGATCTCGGCCGGCGCACAGTCGGTCACGGGATTTCTTGAGAAGATGATGACGCTCGGGATCATTGCCTTGGGTGCGCTCGACGTCTTCAGCGGAGAAATGACGATCGGAGCGCTTGTTGCCTTCAACATGCTGGCGGGGCGGGTCTCTGGACCGCTCGTCCAGCTCGTAACCATGGTGCACGAATATCAGGAAGTGGCGCTCGCAGTCAAAATGCTCGGTGAGGTGATGAACCAGAAGCCCGAGCGTGACGGCAAGAAGGACGGTCTGCGCCCGGATTTCGCCGGCAAGATCGAATTTGAGAGTGTCACGTTCCAATATGGATCGGAAGGAGCTCCGGCCCTTGATCAGGTCTCCTTCTCCATCGCCCCTGGCTCGATCTTCGGTATCGTCGGCCGGAGCGGCTCTGGTAAGACGACGCTCACGAGGCTGATATATGGAATGTATCCTATACAGCAGGGCTTGCTGCGCATTGACGGATTTGATGCCCGGGAGCTTGATCTCTCTTTCCTGCGCCGGAGTATCGGCGTAGTCTTGCAAGATAACTTCCTGTTTCGTGGAACGGTGCGCGAGAATATCGCCTGCGTCAAGCGCGACGCGACCTTCGAAGAGATCGTGAAGGCAGCGCAACTCGCGGGCGCCGACGAGTTCATCGAACGGCTGCCGCGCGGATTCGACACCATGCTGGAGGAGGAGGCGTCGAACCTCTCCGGTGGGCAGAAGCAGCGGCTTGCCATCGCGAGGGCTCTTATCACCAATCCGCGTGTCTTGATTCTCGATGAGGCGACCAGTGCGCTCGACTCCGAGAGCGAGATGATCATCAGGCGTAATCTGCGCCGTCTCGCTGAAGGGCGGACCGTTGTGATCGTCTCGCACCGCCTTTCGATGCTCGCAGAGGCGGACCAAATCCTGGTGATAGACCGTGGCCGTGTCGCGGACGTGGATCGCCACGACCGCTTGTTATCCAAGTGCACGATCTACCGCCATCTCTGGAATCAGCAGACAAAGCACGTCGCATGAGCAAGATTGAGAACGATCGCGCAAGTACGAAGTCCGACGGATCAGGTGCCAGACCGATCGCGCGAAGGCGCCGGGCTGTATTCGGGCCTGCTGCGCGGCGACCGCGCGCCGTTACGGAATTCCAGTCCGATGCGATCGAGGTCGAGCACCGGATACCGTCGCGTGTCGCCTATGTCACGCTCTACGCTGTGGTTGCGCTGATTGCGGCCGCGATCGCATGGGCATCCGTGTCCCAGGTCGACATGATCGTTACCGCTCAGGGGAGGCTGACTACCATGCATCCCAATCTTGTGGTGCAGCCGCTGGAAACGTCGGTCATTCGGGAGATTCACGTGAAGCCTGGCGATCGAGTCAAACGCGGTGACTTGCTGGCGACGCTAGATCCGACCTTTTCGCAAGCGGATCTCGACCAACTGCGTATCCGCGTCGCTGCCTTCGATGCCACTATTGCGCGTCTTCACTCTGAATTGGAAAGGACGGAGTATATCGTCAAGAGTCCTGCAAACGCCGATGAGGTGCTGCAGCAGAAAGTGTTCTTGCAGCGGAAGAGCGCCTATGACGCCCAGTTTCAGAACTATGAAGCCCAGATCGCTTCCGCGCGGGCTAATCTGAAGACGGCGCAGAACGAAGAGGCGGTCCTGGTACAGCGCTTGGACAACATGCATCTGATCGAAACTATGCGAAGCTCGTTGATGGCCAAGGAAGTGGGTTCAAAGCTGAATTTCCTGCTCTCCCGTGACGCGCGGCTGGAGGTCGAGAGCAATCTGTCGCGTGTTAGGGGCAGCATCGCCGACAATTCGCATCGTTTGGAAAAAGTCCGCGCAGATCAACAAGTGTTTGTCGAGGAGTTTCGCCGTACCGCCTATCAGGAGCTCGTCGAGACCCTGAGCAAGCGCGAGGGTGCCGCTGAGGAGCTCAAGAAGGCCGAGCTCCGCCGGAAAATGATCGTGCTGCAAGCTCCAGCAGACGCGGTTGTGCTTGAGATTGCCAACCGGACAGTGGGGTCGGTGGTCCGCGAAGCGGAAACGCTGTTCGTGCTCGTTCGCCGCGACGTGCAGTTGCAGGCTGAGGTCAACGTGGAGGGCAGGGATGTCGGCCAGTTGACGGTTGGGCAGCCGGCTCGGATCAAGTTCGAAGCGTTTCCGTTCCAGAAGTACGGAACCGGCAGAGGAGAGGTTCGGGTCGTTAGTGAGGACTCGTTCTCACCGGACCCGAGGGCCGAAGGTGCACGCCGTACGACCGCTCTCTATTATCGCGTGCTGGTCGATTTGCAGGATGTGCACCTTCGGCTGCCGCCGGAGGGCATTCAGTTGATTCCGGGCATGGCGGTAACGGCCGAAATGAAGGTTGGGCGTCGCACCGTGATCTCCTATTTTCTGTATCCGTTGCTTCGCGGCTTGGATGAAAGCTTTCGGGAGTACTGAGGCGCCATATGCATTTGGCGCCAAGTTCCTCTTCGTCGCCGACCGGTCATCCCTGGCTAGTGGCAACATTCAGACCAGATCGGAGCAGCCACAGGACGGTGCCGACAACCCGTTGAAGCCAGACGGTTGCCAGTCGTTCCTCCCTCGCCGCACATTCACGAACGGCCAATTAAAAGTTATAATTAATCCTTGCTTTTAATAGTGATTGCATTAAATAGTGTCTGTGTAATTAAGTAGGCTATTGTTATTATAAAAACCATAATTTTCGTTCGAACGGAAGCGTCCGATGCGTCACGGCTTGAGATCTCGGCGTGAGACTCAGCGATCGGGTAGGACGCGGCCAAAACGGCTTCATTATGCAGGATCCGTGTCATGATTCTCGTAACAGTTGGTACCCAGGTCCAATTCGATCGTCTGGTCCGAACGGTCGACGATTGGGCCGGTGCACGCGCAAGAGACGATGTTTTTGCTCAGATCGGACCGTCGAACCAACGGTACAGGCACATCCGTACCGAGCGCTTCATTGATCCGACGGAATTCAGAAACTTCGTTGAAGCCTCAAGCCTAGTGGTCGCGCACGCCGGCATGGGTTCCATTATCACTGCCCTCGAGCTTGGAAAGAGGATCCTGGTCATGCCACGTCGTGCGAGCTTGGGCGAACACCGAAACGATCATCAGGTCGCAACGGCAAAACGGTTCGCCGCACAGGGCCGCATCGAGGTCGCCTTCGACGAAGACGAATTAGCGGATAAGTTGGATCATTTGGATGTCCACAACGGAAGCGAACGCCTCGGTGGTGAAGCGTCGCCCCAACTGATCCGGACACTTCGAGCCTTTATCGAAGGGGGTGGCGTTCGGTCCGAAGGTACCAACGTCAACGTTTCGGCTTAGGCAGTCGACATGGAGCTACTGGACTGTCGAGCTTCTATTTCACGCGCGCACCAACGAAGTCCCTTCGAAGGCCCGTATAGGTCTTGCTCGATCTATCGTGACCGTGAGCGGAGATGCCTGCGTGATGTCGAGCTTACGCCCAGTTCTTGCGGGGCTATCGGCCAGTCGCGCGGCTGTCGCCTGAGTCATCCGGCCGACAGCCGGATAAATACAACCGAACCCAACCCGATTGTCACTCACTGAGGCAATTATGTCGAACAACTCGCTTGGAATTGGAGTCGTTGGGTACGGTTACTGGGGGCCGAACCTTGTCCGCAACTTCGCCAGCAATCCTTCGGCGCGGGTCGTCTGCGTCAGCGATCTGGATCCCCAGAGGCTCGCCGACAGCAGGCGCCTTTATCCGAACTTGACGACAACGTGCGCCTATGAAGACATCATCAAGAATCCGGAAGTTGATGCGGTCGTAATCGCAACGCCCGTGCATACGCACTATGAACTGGCCCTCGCGGCGCTCAAGGCGGGAAAGCACGTTCTGGTCGAGAAGCCACTTGCATCGAGCGCCGACATGGCGCGCCGCTTGATCGATGAGGCCGATCGGCGCGGCCTGACGCTGATGGTCGATCATACGTTCTTGTACACCCCGGCGATTCAGAAGATCAGGGAGTTGTTGCTGAAGGACGAACTCGGCCAGATCTACTACTATGACAGCACGCGCTCGAGCCTCGGCCTGTTCCAGAGGGACGTCAATGTAATCTGGGACTTGGCGGTGCACGACATTTCAATCATTCACTATATCTTGGAAGAAGAGCCCGTGGCGGTTTCGGCGACCGGCTCCTGCCATGTGGCAGGTTCGCCTGAGAACATGGCGCATATCACGTTGTTCTTCGACAGCCCCTGCGTCGCACATGTGAGCGTGAATTGGCTGTCGCCAATCAAGGTGCGCCAGACGTTTGTCGGAGGCAGCAACAAGATGATCGTGTACGATGATCTCGAGCCTACCGAGAAGATCAAGGTCTACGATAAGGGCATAACCCTCAACGGCACAACTGAAGATGCCAAAGAATTCCGCATCGGATATCGAGCCGGAGACATGTGGGCGCCTCACATTTCCACGAAGGAGGCGCTGCAGACCGAGGTCGAGCATTTCATCGACTGTGCGTGTAACGGGACGAAACCGATCTCAAATGGTATCTCTGCGTTGCGGGTGATCGAGGTCCTGGAGGCCGCGTCGCGCTCGATCGCACAGCAGGGCAGGCCGATCGTCCTCAAGGCACCGCAACAGATCTGGAAACGAGCTCGGGCCACGGCTTGAATCATGGTGCTGATCGGAAGTCCCGTCTGCGACAGTGCGGTGGTTCCGCGATGAGTGTGGTACAGCGCTCGATCTTGTTTTCGGCGACTGAGCGGTATGGCAGCTTGCTGCTGTTCATAGTGGCGACTGCGGTCCTCTCTCGTCTGCTATCGCCGCAAGAATTCGGAGTCTTTGCCGTCGTTAATGCCGTGACCGCAGTGATAGCCGCCTCGTTTCAGGAGTTCGGAGGCCCGAACTACCTGATCCAGAAGCGCGAATTGTCGCCTCGCGACGTGGGCTCGGCGTTTACGATCACATTCGGTATCTCTGTGGCAATTGCGCTTCTTCTGTTCGTCCTGGCTCACACACTGTCGCAGATATTCGGCCAAAATGACCTTCAGAGAGGTATCGAGGTCTCCGCACTGAATTTTCTGGTGACGCCAATCTCCGGGACGATATCCGCGTTGTTGCGACGAGACATGAAATTCGGTGCGCTTACTGTCTCCAATCTCGCAGCTGGAGTGGTCACCGCCTTCGTCTCTGTCTTGCTTGCTATGGCGGGATTTAGCTACATGGCTCCGATCTGGGGGGGCTTGGCAGGCAGCATTGTCCTTGCCCTGGTACTGTTGGCGAGCCACAGGGATCTCAGCGCGCTACGTCCCTCTTTGTTTGCGTACAGCGAGATCGTCAACTTTGGCCTCTACTCTAGTGGGGTCAGCCTCATCAACGTCTTCTACAATCTTGCGCCTCAGCTATTTCTTGCCCGCATTCTGGATTTTGGATCAGTCGGTCTATACAGCCGCGCCACCAATCTGACACAGGCGTTCGAGCGACTCGTGACGCAAGTGCTCAATCCCGTCGTCATGCCCGCGATTGTCGCTCAGCGCAGGGCTGGAGCGGATCTGAAGGCGGTTTATCTCGAGGCCGTTGAGCTACTGTCGGCCGTCCAGTGGCCTTTCCTGACATTTATCGCAATCATGGCGCGGCCGATCATCCTGATCTGGCTCGGTGAAACCTGGTTGGATATGGTTCCATTGGTGCGCTTTCTTTGCATCGCAAATCTGGCGCTCTTCGCAGCTTGCCTGACCTATCCGGTTTTCCTCGCGGTTGGCGGCGTACGCGATGCGCTGGTGTCTTCCTTTATCTCGCTGCCGCCATCGCTTTTGGTGATTCTGGGCGCATCGTTCTTCGGCGTCGAGGCTGTCGCGGCGTCTGCTCTGGTGACGCTGCCGTTCCAGGCGGCTGTGGCCATTCATTTTCTTAGGCGACATCTGGCTTTCAAGCCAAGCGAGTTTGTGGGCGCCTTGCTGAAGAGCGGTCTTGTGACGGTCGGAACTGCATCGGGCGTTTGGGCTTGTGCCAGGTTGACCGAGGCAGCAGCGCTCGCGTCTCTGACCGGCCTGGTCTTGTCGCTCGTCGTCGCTGCATTCTGCTGGTGGTGCGGATTGGTATTCACCGGGCATCCGTTGCTGCATCAGGTGCGTCATGCCGCGATGAACCTGATCCGGATCGCGCCCGGGCTGCGGCCTTCGCGTCCGGCGCTATAGAGTGTTTTGTGCGGTGCTCTCTGGGAGACGAACGATGCCTGTGACGAAGGACGTACAGCTCGGCCGCGACGTGAAGATTTTCCATCCTGAGTTGGTGAATCTGTATGGCTGCGCGATCGGTGACGAGACGAGGATCGGCGCTTTCGTCGAAATACAGATCGGAGCGAAGGTCGGGGCACGGTGCAAGATTTCGTCGCACAGCTTCATCTGTGAGGGCGTGACCATCGACGACGAAGTTTTCGTAGGACATGGCGTCATGTTTACGAACGACAAGTATCCGAGGGCGACCACCGCAGAAGGTCGTCCTCAGGGAGCTTCCGATTGGACATTGCAACACACTCACGTGGGTAAGGGGGCGTCGATCGGATCGAACGCCACTCTGTTATGTGGAGTGAAGGTTGGTGCGGGAGCGATCGTCGGCGCCGGAGCCGTGGTCACGAGGGATGTCCCTCCGGGGGCAATTGTGGCCGGAGTGCCGGCCCGAACTATATCCGCCGCGGAGAATGCGACTCTCTCAGGTGCGTGCTGCGATTAATTACAAAACCAATCAGCTTGCGTTATATGATTTATCTGATTAAAAGAGAGTATATATAAATAATCGCTGTTTTATTGAATCTCCGTAAAGAGGTTTTGCCTTGGTACCTTTTCTGGATTTGAAGGCACAGTATCGGCAGATCAAGCCGGAAATCGATGCGGCGATGGCGCGAGCCGTTGAGAGTACACACTTTGTACTCGGGCCGGATGTGGCCGCGTTCGAGAAACGCTTTGCGGAATACACGAGGGTTGCGCATTGCCGTGCGGTGAGCAGTGGTACCTCGGCCCTACACCTTGCGCTGCTCGCGTGCGGTGTTGGACCGGGAGACGAGGTGATTACTGTTTCGCTCACATTCGTTGCGACAACTGCTGCCATTCTCTACACCCGAGCCCAGCCGGTTTTCGTCGATGTTGATCCCGTTACATGGACGATGAATCCGGCATCTATCGAAGCTGCGATCACTTCGCGGACGAAGGCGATTGTGCCGGTTCATCTTCACGGATTAACGGCTGACATGGATCCAATCATGTCGATCGCCCGACGTCACGGTCTTCTTGTTATCGAGGACGCTGCCCAGGCGCATGGCGCGGAATATAAGGGGCGCCGGGCAGGCTCGATTGGCGATATGGGCTGCTTTAGCTTCTATCCCGGTAAGAATCTCGGTGCCTTTGGCGAGGGCGGAGCAGTTGTAACGGATCGACCTGAACTCGCGGGTCGCGTGTCATTGCTGCGCGACTGGGGGCAGGAGTCCAAATACAATCACGTTGTCGCTGGATATAATTACCGAATGGACGGCATCCAAGGCGCCGTGCTGAACGTGAAGATGGATCATATCGAAGCCTGGACTGAAGCACGCCGTTCAGTAGCCGCCCAATACGATGGGCTGCTGTCGAGTCTTGCGCTCGCTCGTCCTCAGCCGCCTTGGTACAGCCGACATGTCTATCACGTCTATTCGGTAAGGCTGCGACGCCGAGACGAGGCGCTCGCAACATTGAACGAAGCCGGCATTGCCACGGGGATCCACTACCCGGTGCCGGTGCACCTGCAGAAAGCGTATGCGGATCTTGGCTATGGGCCGGGCGATCTCCCAGTCACGGAAAGGCTCGCGAAGGAGTTCCTCTCGCTTCCCATCTATCCGGAGCTATCGGCTGAGCAGGTGGCCGAAGTCGTCTGCGCGTTGACGAAGGCGGAGAAGCTGCTGACGTCCCAGCAGTTAACGGACGAAGAGTTGACGTCGCAAGACGTTTTGGCAAGGCCCAGCAACAGGAGAGCGTCTTGATGGATCTCAAGGGGAAACGCATTCTGGTCACAGGCGGAGCGGGGTTCATCGGCTCGCACATCGTTGAGTTGCTGTGCGATGAAGGCTGTATTGAAATCGTCGCTCTCGATAACATGGTGAGAGGAAGGCCGGAGAATCTGCGTCGAGCGCTGGGGCGCGGGCCTGTGCGGCTAGTCCATGGCGACATACGCGATGCCAAGCTGACGGGCGCGTTGGTCAAAGCGACCGATATCGTGTTTCATCAGGCTGCGCTGCGCATCACACACTGTGCGACCGAGCCTCGTCTCGCCAAAGAGGTCATGGTGGACGCCACTTTCGACCTCCTTGAACTCTGCGTCAAGCAGGACGTCGAAAAGGTGATCGCCGCGTCATCGGCATCGGTATACGGAATGGCGGAGGAGTTCCCGACAACCGAACGACAGAATCCATACGACAACCGGACACTTTATGGGGCTGCAAAGGCGTTCAATGAAGGCCTGCTGCGCGCGTACAACGACATGTACGGCCTCGATTATGTGGCATTCCGCTACTTCAACGTCTATGGCCCCCGCATGGACATCCATGGACGCTACACCGAGGTGCTGATCCGCTGGATGGAGCGCTTGGAGGCTGGCCTACCGCCCGTCATCTTTGGTGATGGTCAGCAGACGATGGATTTCGTGCACGTGCGCGATATCGCCCGAGCCAATATTCTGGCAGCGAAGGCGAAGGTGACGGACGAAGTGTTTAATGTAGGCACCGGCACGGAGACGAGCTTGGTGCAGCTCGCAACGGCCCTTGCATCGGTTATGAATCGCCAGGGTATGCTCCCTGAGTTCGCGCCGGAGCGTTCGGTCAATCCGGTGCCGCGCCGGCTGGCATCAATAGGGAAGGCGGAACGGCTCTTGGGCTTCCGGGCGACCACGACGCTTGAGCAGGGATTGGCAGATCTTGTGAAATGGTGGCGTGCCGAACGTGGTCTTAACGTCCGTCAGAGTGAAGCTGCGGCATCTTGATGCCGATCGCAATGCCTGTTCTGTCGAAGAGGATCTCGGCGCGCGGGGCCATGTTTTCCGATTCGGCCTTGCAAAATGCGTAGTCGCAGTCGGCGCCGTCCAAGCCCGCGCCGCGCCTGCGCAAGATCCTCACCTGTGAGGCTGAGGCACTGCCATCCGGCTGACCAGAGCTTAAGAACGTAGGTCAATCTGATCACTGCGGACCTGGAGCCATGATCTCGATCGTCGTGCCGGCCCATAACGAGAGTTCTGTCATTGCACGGACGTTGAGTCAGTGGGCCGGCCACCCGGCTTCGGACGAGATCCGCGTGGTTGTCGTTTGTAACGGGTGTACGGACGATACGGCGAGCGTGGCCCGGCGCTTCGGTCCAACCGTCCAGGTTGTTGAATCCGATATCGCAGGGAAAACCCACGCCCTGAACCTCGGCGATCAGATCTCAGGGGTGTTTCCGCGGGTCTATGTTGACGCAGATATCGTTATCACCGTTGAAGCCATCCAGGCGCTGGCAAGACGCCTGGAGCAAGGAGACGTTTTGGCGGTGGCTCCTACGGCAGCTATCGATCTGACTGGCTGTTCCTGGCTGGTCCGCAAATACTACGCAGTTCGCTCGCGGCTGCCATCTTCGCGCGAGGGCATCGGCGGGTCCGGCGTCTACGCGTTGTCCGAGCCGGGGCGCAGGCGATTCGGCCAATTTCCCGAGATCATTGCCGACGACACCTATGTTCGCCTTCAGTTCAGACCAGAAGAGCGGGGGACATTATCGCATGTGCTGTCCACGGTGTTTCCACCGCGCACCGTGAGGCAGTTGATCGCGGTCAGAACTCGTGCCCACAGGGGAACGTTCGAGTTGGCTCAGCGCTATCCTGAGCTGTGCGTGAACAAAGGAGAGACGAATAATCGGACGCTTCTTGCGTTGTTCAAAGAGCCCCGTTCGTGGCTCGGATTAGTGATCTATTGCTGCGTCAATATGATTGCCCGTGGCAGAGCAGCCACTGGTGGAGCCCATTTCTGGCTCCGCGACGAAAGTTCTCGAGCCGCGTTATCTGCTGGTTCACTCCGTTGAGATTGTAGTCTCGGCGCTCGTATCAGGCGCGATCTTCATCGTTCGTGGCCTGGTCGCCCCTCTGAGGGTAGGTCCACTTCTCGCTGCCGAGGCGTCTATCAGATTGAAAATTAGATCGGTTCAAAGACAAAAATGTTGATTTTAAATATGTGTCAAATTAATTTCAGTTAATTAAGTGGAAGTCCAAAAAATTGATCCATCGTGAGACTTGCGATCGTTGCAGCGTTCAAGGAGGCGAACCGATGCTTGGGAGGATCCTTCACCGCAAGGCGTTGCTGAATGACAGAACACTGCATTCTCGCACTACTCGGCCCAAAGTGCTCGCGGTCTCGTCGGGCGGAGGGCACTGGGTTCAGCTATTGCGCATCAGATCGGCCTTCGAGAATTGCGAAGTGACGTTCGTTACCGTTCATGAGTCGTATCGCGCGCAGGTGCCTGGCCACAAGTTCTACCTGGTCAATGATGCCAACCGCTGGACCAAGATAGGACTGTTGAAGGCAGCGCGCAGAATCGCCTGGATAGTCTGGAACGAAAAGCCGGAAATTGTGGTTTCAACGGGCGCCGCGCCTGGATATTTGGCGCTGCGGCTCGGACGTATGATGGGTGCGCGCACCATCTGGCTCGACAGCATCGCGAACGTCGAGCATCTCTCGATGTCGGGAGATCGAATTGGTTATTGTGCCGACCTCTGGCTGACCCAGTGGCCTCACCTAGCTCGACCTGATGGACCCCACTACACAGGCGCGGTGCTATGATTTTTCGCGACATGTCGGAGGGCTGGGACAGCATCACGGTCCTGATCCGCACTGCCGACCAGTGAGCCGGCACGCACGGCGGAGCTGATGTGTCGGCAAGTCGCGGATCAGAGCCGTATAGATATGTGACGATGAGTTAGAGCTAATGTCATTGTGATTGATTGGTCCGATAAGAAGTGTGGATTTCATGAATTGCGATCAGCCATCCAATATCGGAATAAATCCTTGAAATCCTTCCCGCATTTGAAAATTCAGTCTCGTAAGATCAAGTCTGCGATCGATGCAATGCCAAGTTCAGGCGTGGATCGCTTCCATTTCGCAAGTAAGAGAGGTACGACGCCGTGATTCCAATCGCATTACCGCTGCTCTCTGAGGAAGAGGCCGAGGCGGCGCGCGCTATTGTGCTCTCCGGTTGGGTCTCGCAAGGTCCGCAGGTGGTCGCCTTCGAGCGCGACTTTGCGGCGCTGGTCGGTGCGCCCTATGCTTGTGCCGTTTCCAGCTGCACGACCGCCCTGCATCTAGCGCTCGCGGCCCTGGAGATCGGCCCCGGCGA
The DNA here is from genome assembly GCF_028128965.1 of Bradyrhizobium sp. CCBAU 25338. Classification (NCBI taxonomy): domain Bacteria; kingdom Pseudomonadati; phylum Pseudomonadota; class Alphaproteobacteria; order Hyphomicrobiales; family Nitrobacteraceae; genus Bradyrhizobium; species Bradyrhizobium sp. CCBAU 25338. The sequence goes on along the minus strand of NZ_LFKY01000001.1, from coordinate 3,624 downwards.
CGAGGTCATCACCGCCAGCCACTCTTTTATCGCCACGGCCAATTGCATCCGGTATTGCGGCGCAACGCCTGTCTTTGTCGACATCGATCCCGCCACCTACAACATCGACCCCAACCGGGTGGCTGAAGCGATCACTCCGCGCACCCGCGCGGTGATTGCCGTTCATCAGATGGGCATGCCCTGCGACCTGGCGGCTCTCGCTGCGCTGGCCGATCGCCATAACATCGTCCTAATCGAAGATGCGGCTTGTGCGGCCGGCAGCCAGATCTGGATGAACGGCGACTGGGAGCGCATCGGCAAGCCGCGGGGGAAGATCGCCTGCTTCTCCTTTCACCCCCGCAAGGTGATCACGACCGGCGAGGGCGGGATGCTCACTACCGCCGATCCCGAGCTTGACCGCAAGTTTAGGCTGATGCGACAGCACGGCATGAGCGTTCCGGACACCGTGCGGCACGGATCGTCACAGGTGATCTTCGAGGACTACCTGGTCGTCGGCTTCAACTACCGGATGACAGATATCCAGGCCGCGGTCGGGCGCAAGCAGCTCGAACGCCTGGCTCAATTGGTGTCCCAACGTCGCACCATCGCGGCTCGCTATGGCGAGCTGCTTGGCAACTTTGAAGGTTTAAGACTGCCCGCCGAGCCCGGCTGGGCAAAGTCCAACTGGCAGAGCTATTGCGTGCGGTTGCCGGGCCGCGTTGACCAACGCGCAGTCATGCAGAGCCTGCTTGATCAGGGCATAGCCACTCGGCGCGGCATTATGTGCGCGCATCGGGAAGCGCCGTACGCCAACGAGAAGCCACGGCACGATCTGCACCAGTCCGAGCTCGCGCAGGACAATTCGATCCTGCTGCCAATTTATGCGCAGATGAGCGAACAAGATCAGGAGCGGGTCGCCGATGCGCTGACAAGGGAGCTCCAAGCGTGTGTGGTGTACAGTTGAGAAGGTTGGTTGGGCTCGAAGCTGGCGGAATACGNAGCGGGCGGGCCCCTTCCCTGGCCAAAACGGGTGAAGTTCAATTTTGCTGTCTCTACGGCAAAGTGAGTAAGAGAGCGGACTGCTGAGCCCTCTCAAGTGCCGCCGGTTCACGCGGCGGGCTTGCTGCACGCCACTGTGATGACTTGATAAACGCCGTGTGAAGTGGTTCACAAGCGGGAGGTATCTCTGCGCGTAGCATGGGTGCTTCCACTGGAGGGAAGCGCAATGAAGGGGAACTTGGCAACCTATCGAACGCTCGCGCTGACCATCGCTGTTCTAGTGGCGGCTGGTACTACTATGGCCATCGGTACTCCTCGTGGAGTCCATGAACCAATGTTGGGATCCGATTGGCAATGCAGCCGGACCATGCTGCTCGTGACCACGTGCGCACTGAAGCATTGAGCGGAATAGCCGCAGACGCGCGCTCGGTGAAGCTAGCGGGCGCTCGTTCATACATCTCGGCCCTAATCAATGCCGGCCTAACAATCGGTTAAGGAAGAACTAATAGCATGTTCCGCCGTTGACCTGCATCCCGTCATCGCTTGACGAGGTGGGTCCAGGACGGAGCCGATACCATGGCGGACCTCAAGGAAAAATTGGACAAACTCCGTGCCGACGCCGCGGATTTGGTCCTTATGAGCAGGCGAACGAGCGACTCGCAAAAGCGCGCACTTTTCGAACGCTTGGCAGATGAGCTCGCCATAGAGGCTCTCGAACTCGAGCAGGTGGTGAAGCTGCAAAACCGGCGCTCCGGTCACAGCGACATGGATAAAGTCGTGCCCCTCCAGGCGCGTCCAGATCGTCGCTGACACAATCCCGCTTCCCTTTGGGCCACCGCCTCAACTCGCGGCCTCTCGTTCGTATCCGTCCGGTGAAGGCCGCCTTGCCGAGTGAGGCGTGTTGTTGAGAACTGTCCTTATGGACA